>JAJRYE010000013.1 GCA_024275895.1 Alphaproteobacteria bacterium
CCTCACCAGATGATCCGCAAACCCCATCTGCCCGTACCGCCGCCGTGACATAATAAATTCCCTCCATCAATTCAACGGGTTGATAATAACACCATAGCCAATGAAAGGGGAATTAAGGTTTCAATTATTCAGAGGTCTCCTGTGATGTATGCATGGTATTTTCTTATCAATACATAAATTTACCGTTATGCATTGGAAATACAATTAAATATTGGTATTATCCGGCAATTTAGATATCACCCAGCTTGAATATTGTTTTATTTATTGCCCGTCAGAAGGTATGTGGAGGTGGCTCCCACATTATCAAAAAACACGAGGCAGGCCGGTGAATACATAACCCGAACCGGATGCAAATGGTCGACCGGATTTGGACTGCCAGCGACCGTGAGTTACGCTTATCGTTCCAGCCGGCCTTCTTATTCCAATTATGTGCCCGGAGGGGTTCTTCGGGCGGATTACACAACATTCACGAGGTTTTCGGCGGCTCAGATTCAGGTGACTGAAAACATCCTGGACCTGTGGTCCGATACAGCCAGGATTATCTTCAATCGCGCCGGATCGGGAACCAGCGGGAGCGGAGCCTATTCGAACAACACCACACTTCTTTTCGGTAATTTTATCTGACAACCGCCCAGTATGCAGCTCTGGTCTATCGCGGCGGTGCGGCAAGCACCGAGTATATCTGTGTGGGGGCCTATGACGGAAAGGACTGGTCAAGCTGGTCCGGCGCCCGCACACAGATGATCAACACCGCGCCCGCCGCCATTTCCGCCTCGACACGAAGCGGCAATCTTTGGGTCAATTCCCTGTCTCCAGATGCATTCGTTAAAGGGGGTGAAAGACGCCTGCCCGCGGGTGCGGGCCGGACACGGACGGACCGGGAGAAGCGGTACAGGGCGGAAGGATTGGCACAAGCCTGAATTTATTGAAAATGAAGTGCTTCGCAACCATGAAAACCGGGCGTAACCTTTCCCCTCGGGCGAGGTTATTCGGCTGGATTTTGGAACCTGTGACGCCGAGGCCGTGGCACCGGCCCAGGGTGAAGAGCCGCCCATGGTTTTGCGCCAGCGCGCGGTTATGCCTCTCAACGGGTTCGCGCAGGCTTTTGGCATTCAGGAGCAGGTCATGAAAAAGTTGCTGGATGGCAGGATCATCAAACGTGTCGGTCCAGTTGATTTCAAGGCTTCATCCCCGGCTTCACAAGCCTCGGGGTCGCCCAATTTCAAGCCGGGAACCTCGCCCGAGGGGAAAGGTTACTCCCGGCAAGTGGTGCCGGAGCGGTCTTTGCGGGCGGATATGAAGAGATAATCGATTTGGATTTGTAATTTTGACCGATGGCGTTCAGCACACATGTATTCGGGTTCTTGTTGCCATAGCCCGTCACCACGGGGTTGATCTCAGCGTCTGGCCTTAATGCCCGGGGATATCCGGTTGACGCCGGGAATGGTGATTACAGCCGAGATTGTCGTTGGTAAAAGAACGGTCCTTTCATATTTTCTCTACCCGATTATTCGCGCATGGGACCAGAGCATCAAGGAACCTCAGTAACACCGGCCTGTTGAACAGGTTCTGACATCCGGGGAGTCTTTAAGGAAAAACCTTCAGGCCGTAACATGGCCCTGCTATTGAACACTTGCGGAACACAACAGAAACATGTATAAATGTTCTGCTTTTGTACGTTGCTGTGATTCGGAAAGCCCGTTATTCGGCCCTTAGGAGGTTTTCGCCTGATGTTGACACGAAAACAACTTGATCTTCTCATGTTCATCCATGAACGTCTGAAGGAATCCGGGGTTCCGCCTTCTTTCGAGGAAATGAAGGTGGCGCTTGACCTTAAGTCGAAATCGGGCATTCACCGCCTGATAACGGCGCTGGAAGAGCGCGGCTTTATCCGCCGTCTGCCGCACCGGGCGCGGGCGCTGGAAATCCTCAAACTGCCCGATTCCATCGGGCCGCGCGCCGGTTCGGCGCCGCGTTTTTCGCCCAATGTCATCTAAGGCTCCCTGGGCAAGGCCCCTTCGCCGGTCTCGGATGCGGGCCGCGATGCACCAATTTCGGTTCCGGTCATGGGGCGGATCGCCGCCGGGACTCCCATCAGCGCCATCCAGGATCATACCCACAATATCTGCGTCCCGCCTGAAATGATCGGCGCCGGAGAGCATTTTGCGCTTGAGGTCAAGGGCGATTCGATGATTGATGCGGGGATATTCGATGGCGATCTGGCGGTTTTACGCCGCATTGATACGGCAAATAACGGTGATATCGTCGTGGCGCTGGTTGATGAGGAAGAGGCAACCCTGAAACGCTTGCGCAAACGCGGCCAGTCGGTTGCGCTCGAAGCAGCCAATCCCGACTATGAAACCCGTATTTTCGGACCCGACCGGGTCAAGGTACAAGGCCGGCTGGTGGGGCTGATAAGGCGTTACTAGAGCACTTCTTAGAGCGCTTCCGGAAAGGCGGGAACCGGTTTTCCGATAAGAAGTGCGGCAACAACAAAGAGTTAGAGCCAGGCTTTGATTCAGTCAAAACCGAAAAGGTTCCAGGTCTGGATTTGCATTTTCCGGCAGCACCGGACCGTCTGGATTCTATTTATTGCGCGCCGTTCGTCCGCCGCGTCTTTTGTGGATGCTTGACCAGGGCCGTTTCCCCTCGCCGGCGGCCGCGGTACGGACGAAAACCTCATTGCCCTTGAGAGTAATTGTCATTGCGCCATTTTCTTTTAAGGCTAAAATATCAATGAGTTGAGCCGGATATTTGCACATTTTCCGTCGTACCGGGATTGTGGCAATGATAATATCGGTGCGGGCGCAATCTTCTGCCAAAGCGCCGGGATGGCGGATATAGGCCAGAGACTTGCCGTTCTTCAACCTTGCTATGCAGGCAAGCGAATCGCAGGAAAACAAGCGGTCTTTATCCGCCGCCGCCGCGCGCGGCGAGCGCCGGTCGCCATCAGCTTCAAGCCATTTGCGCACACTGTAGGCATCTTTTCGCGCCTTGAGAACGATAAGCCGGCCGGTTTCATCCCGCACCGCCAGATTTCCCCCGTCGCGGGCGATATAAATATCCGCTCTCGCGCCAAATGGTGCGATTGCCAGCCCGGCCAGAACCGGGATTACCCCTGCCAGCCGCCAGAAACGCCGCCACAGACACAGCCACAGACCACCGGCGAGCAGCAGCGGCAGCGCAAGCGCATGCAAAACGGGAACCAGCCGCGCTGCGCCGGGCAGAGCGGCAACCTCGCCCGCCACCATAATTATGATCTCGATGCCAAACCCCATTACGGCGAGGGGGACGGCTTCCAGCCCGAAGGGCATCAGGACAAGGCTGACGAGCGCAGCGGGCATGATCAGCAGCGCCATGACCGGCACGGCGGCGATATTGCCCAAAACGCCATAGACGGCGAAACGGTGGAAATGATAGGCCGCAAAGGGGCCTGTCGCCGCCCCGGCAACGACGGATGTGAGGATATTGCCAAGGATATAGAGGATAAAGATGCGGCCAAACACCGCCAGTTTGCTATGGTTCTGACCGGCAAGAGGCAGCCGGAACAGGCCCGATTCATAAACCGCGATCAGGGCGATCACGGCGGCAAAAGACATCTGGAACGAAACATTGAACAGGCTTTCCGGCCGCAGCAGCAATATCACGATGGCCGCCAGGGCGACATTACGCATGCTCAGGGCCCGGCGGTCGAGAATAATGGCCAGAAACATGATCGATATCATGATAAAAGCACGCTGGGTGGCGATGGAACCGCCGCTGAGAAACAGATATACGCCGGCGCCGGCAAGGGCGATGAAGGCGGACCATTTCTTGATGGGATATTTCAGACTCAGCCTTGCGCTCAGGGCAAACAGGGCGCGGCAAAACGCAAACAGCGCGCCTCCGAACAGCGCCATATGCAAGCCCGATATGGCAAGAAGATGCGCCAGGCCCGCATCGCGCATTTTAGCGCGCAATTCAGGAATCAAAGCCCCTTTTTCGCCCGTGATCAAAGCTGCCGCAATGCCGCCCGAGGCCGCGCCCGAGCCTTTGAGGATGCGTTTGGTGACAGCGGCGCGAAGCTGTTGCAATCCTGTGCTCATCCGGGAAATAATTCCGTTTTCCGGCGCCGGCATCACCCGCGGCGCCGAGACAAGAAAACCGGTGGCGCCGATCTGCCTGAACCAGGCCATGCGCGCATAGCTGAAGCCGCCGGGCCGGGCCGCGCCGGGCGGCGGCATCAATATGGCGCGAAAGCGCACTTTATTTCCGCTTTCAACCCCCTCTACCGCCATGCGGGCCGTAAGCTGGATGCGCGCTGGCAATACTGATTCAACCAAACGATCGATATGAAGCGGGCGGATAAGAAGGCGTTGGCCGCCCGCAGCCTTGCCGGTCACATTTAGCACCAGGCCGGTTACACTGACCGGCCCGAGGCGCTTTTCCAGTACCGGAGCGGCGACATATTCGCTGCGCAATTTGGCGACAAGAACACCGCTCGCCACAAGCAGCAGGGATATGGCAAGGGGAAAGACGCCCGAAGATTTGCGCGGCAAAGCGGCAAGCCCGGCCGCAAGAGAGAAGAAAATCAGGACAATGAACAGCGGCGGTTCAAAGGTAAGCGAAAAATAGATGCCAATTCCGATCCCGAGGAAAACCGGAACCCATAAAAACCAGCGGCCGCTTTCCCGCGCCAGGTTTTCCATCACGGCGGCAAGGAATTTTCTGGCAAGCCGGACCGGGGCGCGGTCCCCGGGGCGGGTGGCCCCGCCCGGCAAATCCTGCGTCTTTGTGTGATTTTCGATAGCCGCCATGACAACGGCTATGCTACATCACTTTGCACGTCCAACCAAACCCGCGCCCTATATGCCCGGTTCAGGGAGAAGACCTTGAATATCATCACTCGATTTGCCCCCTCCCCGACCGGTTTTTTACATATCGGCGGCGCCCGCACCGCGCTTTTAAACTGGCTGTTTGCCCGCGCCAATAGCGGCAAAATGCGCCTTCGCATTGAAGACACCGACCGCAGGCGCTCAACCCCGGAGGCGGTTGAGGCCATCATCGAAGGGCTGGGATGGCTGGGGCTTTCCCATGATGACGAGATCATTTATCAGCATGAATGCCTTGAGCGCCACAAGCAGATCGCCCGGCGGTTGCTGGAGACGGGAGCAGCGTATAAATGCACCTGTACGGCGCAAGAAATCGAGGCCATGCGCGAACGCGCCCGCAAGGCGGGAAAGACGCCGCGCTATGACGGAACCTGCCGGGAAAAAACCCCCGGGGATATTCCGGCAGACGCCCCCTTCGTGATCCGGTTTAAAACCCCCGCTCACGGGCAGACCATTATTGAAGATCAGGTGCAGGGCAGAACCGCAATCGCCAATGATCAGCTCGATGATCTCATTTTGCTGCGCTCCAACGGCACACCGACCTATATGCTCTCGGTCGTGGTGGATGATCATGACATGGGGGTGAGCCATATCATCCGCGGCGATGATCACTTCACCAATTCAGCACGCCAGAAGCTGATCTATGAGGCTCTGGGCTGGGATGTGCCGGTCTTTGCCCATATCCCGCTTATTCACGGCGCCGACGGGGCCAAACTGTCGAAACGCCACGGGGCGCTTGGTATTGACGCCTACCGGGCGATGGGCTATCTGCCCGAAGCGCTGCGCAATTATCTGGTACGTCTGGGCTGGAGCCACGGCGATGACGAGGTGATTTCCACCGCGCAGATGATCGAATGGTTCAGCCTTGAGGCGGTGGGCAAGGCCCCGGCGCGGTTTGATTTTGCCAAGCTGGAAAATCTCAACGGCATCTATATCCGCAAGATGGATGATGCGGAACTGCTGGAAAAATTCATCCACGCCCTGCCCTATCTGGAAGCCGGGCCCGAGCTTCTGAAACAGCTCACCCCGGATATGAAAACACGTCTGTTAAAAGCCATGAAGGGGCTCAAATCGCGGGCCAAAACCCTGAATGACCTAGTTACGGCAAGCCGGTTTATCTTTGCCCAAAGACCGCTTGTGATCGAGGCAAAAGCCGCAAAAGTGCTTGATGATGCGGCGCGCGCGCATCTGGCCGGGCTTTACCGCAAACTTGAGAAAATTAGCGAGTGGACACCGGAGACTATTGAAACCACGATCCGCGCCTATACGGCCGGACAAGAACTCAAATTCGGCAAGATCGCCCAGCCCCTGCGCAGCGCGCTGACCGGCTCGTCGGTTTCACCGGGGATTTTTGATGTACTTTACGCTCTGGGGCGCGAAGAAACACTGGCGCGAATTCAGGATCAGAGCCAATTATCATAATTCTGGCGGGAAACAGAGCATGTTACGTTTAATCGGCACCGTATCGCTCCCCTTTCCTGCCATCCATGCAGGGCAATTGCGTGATATTTCAGGGGGTCCGAGCTGTGCTGCACTTACCACATCGATTAAATTACCTTAATAAGTTCTATTGGATACGATAAAAGTGAAGTCGTCATTCCTGCGAAGGCAGGAAGCCAACAAAAAGCTATCCACAGGCTGAGAACCCGTTTTGGATTCCTGCCTTCGCAGGAATGACATCCAAAAAGACCGGAAATGCGTGGTTTATTTCACGCGATTACCCTGCATGGATGGCAGGAAAGGGGAGCGGGGCGGTGGCGAATCAGATAAAGCAAGACACGCTCCAGATTGTCTCCCGCCCGCTTTACACTATAGCCGAATAGCATCTTTTTTACATTACGGTTATAAATATATCCGACCCCTTGGGTGATTCTCATCGCCCGGGCCGCTTTTTGCGGGATTCCAATTTCAGAGAAAAAAATAAGGAAGCAAGATGAAAGCCAAGGACTATTGTACACTTACATGTGGGGACAAATCGATAAAACTGCCCGTTTACGAGGGAACGGAAGGGCCAGATGTCATCGACATAACAAAGCTTTACCGTGAAACCGGCTTTTTCACCTATGACCCTGGTTATATGTCAACGGGAAGCTGCCATTCTGAAATCACCTTTATTGACGGCGACAAGGGAATTTTGCGCTATCGCGGCTATCCCATCGAACAACTGGCTGAACATTCCGATTATCTGGAGGTCTGCTACCTTCTTCTGGAAGGCGAGTTGCCGAATGAGGAGCAGAAAAAAAACTTCAAGGATACAATTACCCACCATACATTGCTACATGAGCAAATGGCCAAGACCTATACCGGGCTGCAACGCGATTCGCATCCGATGGCGATCATGGTCACCATTGTGGGCGCATTGTCGGCATTTTATCACGATTCAACCGATATTGACGATGAGGAGCAGCGCACCAAGGCCATTGACCGCATGATCGCCAAAATGCCGACCATGGCGGCGGCGGCCTATAAATACTCCATCGGCCAGCCTTTTGTTTATCCGGACAACAACCTTGATTATGTCTCGAACTTCCTGCGCATGTGTTTTGCGGTTCCAACGGAAAAATATGTCGTGAACCCGGTTTTCGCCAAGGCGCTTGATACCATCATGATCCTGCATGCCGATCACGAGCAAAACGCATCCACCTCCACCGTGCGTCTGGCCGGCTCGTCCGAGGCCAATCCGTTTGCCTGTATCTCATCCGGGGTCACCTCCCTTTGGGGTCCGGCCCATGGCGGCGCCAATGAGGCGTGCCTGCGCATGCTGGAGGAAATCGGCACGGTTGACCGGGTGCCCGAATATGTCAAACGCGCCCGCGACCCCAATGACAAATACCGTCTGATGGGCTTTGGCCACCGGGTCTATAAAAACTACGATCCGCGCGCCCGCATCATGCAAAAAACCTGTCATGCGGTTTTGCACGAGCTTGATCATGATGATGATCCCATCTTGAAGGTTGCTCTGGAACTGGAGCGGATTGCGTTGCAGGATGACTATTTTATCGAACGCAAGCTTTACCCCAATGTTGACTATTATTCCGGCATTACCATGCGGGCGCTGGGTTTTCCCTCATCCATGTTTACGGTGCTGTTTTCCGTTGCCCGCACCGTCGGCTGGATTGCGCAGTGGAAAGAAATGATCGAGGACCCGCGGCAAAGAATCGCCCGCCCGCGCCAGCTTTATGTCGGCAAAACCGAGCGCGATTTTATTCCCCTGGACAAGAGGTAGGCGGGTTTTGCCCTGAACATTTACGGCCCGCAGGCCAAATGCCGCTTGCAGGTTATTTCACGGCGCCGATCAGTTTTTCCACATAGGGCAGGATATTACCGACAATCACTGCCACGCCTCTGGCGTTGGGGTGCAGGCCATCAGCAAGAAGATAATCGCGTTCCAGCGCCACGCCTTGCAAAAAGAAAGGAAACAGGATGGCGCCGTGCCTGCGGGCCAGATCGGGATAAATGGCGTCAAATGCGGCGATATATTCAGGCCCCAGATTGCGCGGCGCGGCCATGCCAGCGAGCAGAACCGGGAGTTTTCGCTGCGCAAGGCGGGTTAAAATCGCATCAAGGGCTTTTTTCACCCGCAAGGGGGCATAGCCGCGCAAGGCGTCATTGGCGCCGAATTCGACAATCACCGCATCGATATTTTCACCCACAGCCCAGTCCAGGCGCGCCAGACCATCTTCTGCCGTATCGCCCGATACCCCGGCATTGAGCACCTGCACATTATGGCCCCTTGCGCGCAGGGCCCACTCCAACCGGGCGGCAAAGGCATCGCGCAGGGGCAAGCCGTAGCCGGCGATCAGGCTGTCGCCCAACGCCGCGATAACAATATCCTGAGCCGCCCTGGCCGGCGCGGATGGGCACAAAAGCAGTATTGAAGTGCAAACAATCACCGACAGACGCTTGAATGCCAATCCCGCGCGGCCATATGAATCAGGATGGCGCGCGGCAGAAAAACGGTTGAAAAGGGATAGCTTTGATATCTGCACGTTACACTCCTGTTTTAACCATTTGTTTTAAATCATGATTCATCTGTCCGGCATTCATGTCTCGCTCAAGGGCAATGCGGGTCTCGTCAATATTTTGCGCGGCATTTCGCTGGATGTGGCGGCGGGCGAGATGGTTGGCCTTGTGGGACCTTCAGGTTCGGGCAAATCCACATTATTGATGGTCATTGCCGGTCTGGAACAGATTTCACAAGGTATGGTGCACATAGCGGGCAGTGATATCACTCATTTCAGTGAAGATAAACTGGCCCGTTTCCGGGCGCGCAATATCGGCATTGTTTTTCAGTCCTTTCACCTCATCCCCACCCTGACGGCGCTGGAAAATGTGGCGGTTCCGCTTGATTTTGCCGGTATGCCCGATGCCTATGAGCGCGCCAAGGCGCAACTGGACAAGGTTGGGCTGATGCCGCGGCGCGATCATTATCCGGGCGAGATGTCGGGCGGCGAGCAGCAGCGCGTCGCACTGGCGCGGGCGCTGGCGGGCGGCGCCAAACTCATCCTTGCCGACGAGCCAACCGGCAATCTGGATAAAAACACCGGCAAACAGATTGCCGATCTTCTCTTTGCCCTGCCCGGCGAGCAAGGCGCGACGCTGCTTCTTGTCACCCATGATGAAGCCATTGCCCGGCGCTGCGGCCGGATTGTGCATCTGGAAGACGGGCGTATAGCGCCATGAGCACAAGATGGCCCGCACTACTGCATTTTGCGGCCCGCGAGATGCGCGGCGGCATGAGCCGTTTTGGCGTGTTTCTGGCCTGCATCGCCCTTGGCGTGGCGGCAATAGCAGCGGTTCTGGGCACTTCCAGCGCCTTGCAGCAATCTCTGGCCAAGGAGGGGCGGCACTTGCTTGGCGGCGATGCCGAATTCAGCCTTATTCACCGCCGCGCCTCAGCAGCCGAACTGGAATTGCTGGCGTCAGGCGGCAGGGTGAGTGAGGTCGCCACTTTGCGCGCCATGGCTCGCCCGGGCGCAAAAGACGCCCTGCCGGCGCTGGTGGAGATGAAGGCCATTGACGCAAATTACCCTTTGAGCGGCACGCTTGATATTGCGCCCAAAACCGCGCTGGCGCGATTGAACGTCAAAACAAACGGGGCTTGGGGGGCACTGGCGGAAAAAACCCTGCTGGCGCGACTCAATATCGGCCTCGGCGGCAAGATCAGGATCGGCCGGGCCGATTTCATCATTACCGGGATTATCATTCAGGAGCCGGACCGGCTGGGAACAGGCTTCCCGGTCGGCCCGCGGGTTCTGATCAACAAGGCATCGCTGGCAGATACCGGTCTGATCACACCGGGCTCGCTGATCCGCTGGCATTACCGGGTGCTTTTGTCCGGCAATGCCGGTTTGCCCCGGATCAAGGCCTTTGTTGACGAGGTGAAGGCCAAGGCTCCCGAGGCGGGCTGGCGCATCCGGGACCGGGCGAATGCCGCGCCGCGCCTGCAGCGGTTTGTCTCCCGCGTGACTATATTTTTTACCTTTATTGCACTGACCTCGCTGATTACCGGCGGTGTCGGGGTGGCGGCCTCGGTGAAAAACTATCTCGACGGCCGCCGTGAGACCATCGCTATTTTAAAATGCCTTGGGCTCACCGGGGCTGAGGTCTTCACCATTTATCTGTTGCAAATTCTGGCCCTCACCCTTGCCGGGATTGCCATGGGGCTGGTGCTGGGAGCCTCCGTTCCCTTCGTGATGGCGAGTGCCTTGCAAAGCCTCGCCCCCCTGCCGCTGGTTTTTACCCAGCAGGCCGGACCGCTGCTCTTTGCCGCCGCTTCGGGGCTGCTCACATCACTGGCCTTCGCTTTCTGGCCGCTGGGGCGGGCAAGGGATTTGCCGGCGACTAGTCTTTTCCGCGATCTGATAACGCCGCACACGCGCAGAGCAAGTTACAAGGATATGGCCGCTATCCTTGTTTTCCTCAGCGTTCTGGCCGCTCTGGTCATCTTCGGCATGGGCGAGCCGCGTCTGGGAAGCATTTTTGTCATTGGCGCGGCTTTGTGTTTTGGCGCGCTGGCGTTGCTGGCGCGGGGGCTGATTTTTCTGGCGCGCCGGGTGCCGTCAAAGCTCAACCTGCATCTGCGGCTCGGGGTAAAAGCGCTTTACCGCCCCGGATCGCAAACCCCCGGTGCGGTTCTGGCGCTGGGTCTGGGGCTGACCCTGCTGGTGGCGCTGGTGCAGGTGGATTTAAACCTATCAAACCAGCTTTCCGCCCGGCTTCCGGAACGTGCGCCCTCGTTCTTTTTTGCCAGCATCCGGGCGCCGCAACTGCAAGCCTTCAGAAAACTAGTTGAAGCTGCTCCCGGAGTTAAATCGGTTGAGAGCGTTCCCATGCTGCGCGGACGGATTGTCAGCATCAAGGGGGTGCGCGTTGAAGACATGAAAATACCCGATCAGGCGCGCTGGGTCTTGCGTGGCGATCGGGGCATTACCTTTGCGAGCAGCCTTCCCAGGGGATCCAGCCTTGTCAAAGGCAAATGGTGGCCGCCCGATTATAGCGGCCCGCCGCTGATTTCGTTCAGCGCCAAGGAAGCCGGATTGCTCGGCCTTGAGCCGGGAGATGCAATCACCGTCAATGTCATGGGGCGTAAAATCAAGGCAAAAATCGCCAATATGCGCAAGCTGGACTGGTCATCCCTGGGGATCAATTTTGTCATGGTGTTTTCACCCGCAACGTTTAAAGGCGCGCCTCACACCAATCTGGCGACGGTTTCGGTTGACGAAGCCGAAGAGGGCGCACTGCTGCAAAGGGTTGCCAGTGCCTTCGAGAACGTGACCGCCTTGAGGGTGAAAGAGGCTCTGGGCGCGATCAACACCTTGCTGCGCCAGTTCATGTATGCGGTGCGCACCGCTTCTCTGGTCGCGGTCGCCACCGGCGCGATTGTGCTCGCCGGGGCTTTGGCGGCGGGGATGCGCGGGCGCATTTATGATGCGGCGATTTTCAAGGCGGTGGGGGCAACGCGCAAACAACTCATGTTTACCTATGCGGTCGAGTTCCTCATTCTGGGACTGGCGGCGGGCGGATTTGCGCTTCTGGCCGGCTCTCTTGTCGCCTGGGGGGTTGTCAGCCTGTTGATGAATATGAGTTTTGCGTTTTATCCCGGCGCGGCCCTGCTGACGGCCGGAACCGCGATCATCCTCACCTTGTCGCTCGGATTTACCGGCGCATGGCGCGCCCTTGGCAAAAAAGCCGCCCCGGTCCTGCGGGCGCAGTGAGACTGCTCATTTCATGAAATTGGCGCAGACGGGTTTGCCGTCAAAGCGTTCTCCCGGCCTTACCCCGGCCTGCTCTTTGGTATGCAACATTTTTCTGGATACCGTGGGCATATCGCCGTTTACGGGCAGGTTTTCTTCATTGGTGCGGCCGCTTTTCGGGTAGGAATTGATCACCTCGACCATGATCCGGCCACGTTCGTTCGGACCAAGAATTTTGACCTTGAAGGCAAATCTTTCCGGCCAGGTGGGATGGTACTGGTCCTGAAGGCATAAAAACGCTTCATCTCCTATCTCAAAAGCGAGCACCGGCGGCGCATAGCTCAAAAGAGCCGCGCCACCAACACCTGCCAAAATCCAAAGCCTTCTCATATCTCCTCATATCCCAGGATGGCCTTGGTTTCGGTAAACTCCTCCAGACCGGCGCGGCCCCATTCGCGGCCGTTTCCCGACGCCTTGTAGCCGCCAAAAGGAGCCGAAGGGTCAGCCGCCGCGCCGTTGATATGCACCATGCCGACACGCAGTTTGCGCGCCGCCGCCCGGGCGCGTTCTAGGCTGGCGGACTGGACATATCCGGCCAGTCCGAAGGGGCTGTCATTGGCGATCCTTATCGCCTCGTCTTCACTCTCATAGCCGATGATGGCCAGAACCGGGCCGAAAATTTCCTCCCTTGCGATGGTCATGTCCGGGCGCACACCGGCAAATATGGTGGGTTTGACGTAATAGCCCTTTTCCAGCCCGTCCGGGCGTCCGGGGCCGCCGGTAACAAGCCTTGCCCCCTGCTCCAGCGCGCCATGAATATGCGCCTGTATGTTGTCCCATTGGCGCTTTGAGACAACGGGGCCCATGTCGGTGTCCGCAGCTTTTGGATCGCCCACCCTGATCGGCTCCGCCGCTGATCCGGCGAGTGCGGCAACCTCGTCCATGCGCCCGTTCGGCACCAGCATGCGGGTGGGCGAATTGCACGACTGGCCGACATTTCTGAAACACAGCGCCACTCCGGCGCCAACGGCTTTTGCAAAATCGGCGTCTTCGAGCAGGATATTGGCCGATTTGCCCCCCAGTTCCTGCCCGACCCGCTTCACGCCCGGCGCGGCGGCTTTGGCGACGGCAATTCCGGCGCGGGTGGAACCGGTAAAGGAGATCATGTCGATATCTTCATGCGCACTCAGCGCCGCGCCGGCATCGGGGCCCAGCCCCTGTACCATGTTGAATACGCCGGGCGGAACACCCGCCTCTTCCAGGATCTCCGCCATGATGACGGAGGCGCGCGGGGTAAGCTCGGAGGGTTTCAAAACCATGGTGCAGCCCGCCGCCAACGCCGGGGCGATCTTGCAGGCCATCTGGTTCAGCGGCCAGTTCCACGGCGTGATCATGCCGCACACCCCGACCGGCTCATGCAGGATGCAGGTTGTGCCTGATGCGCTTTCAAAGGGATACTCCGCCATGACTTTTAAAATCTGCCGGAAATGCACAAGGCCGGCTCCAGCCTGAATCTTTGAAGCAAATAAAAGCGGTGCGCCCATTTCTTCAGATATTGATTCGCCGATATCGGCAAATCTGGTTTTATAGATTTCTACAATTTTCCCGATCAGCGCCATACGGCTTGCCAGGCTGGTAGTTGAAAACGCGGCAAAGGCGGCGCGCGCGGCAGCAACGGCGCGCTCAATGTCCTGCTCGTTCCCCAGCCTGAGTTCGCCTGATTTTTCTTCTGTCGCCGGGTTCACCAGATCCATGATTTCGCGGCCGACGGGCTCGACCCATTTGCCGTTTATGTAAAACCCTGTTTGCTTGCTCATAACATGCCCTTTATGCCGGTTGATCAGATGCTATCTAATTGAGCCAAGTATGATAGGCTGTCAACTCAATCAAAATCTGAATCGGTAAAGGGATGAGATCATGCGTTTTTATCACACCATGGTGCGGGTTTCCGATCTGGAGGCATCACTTGAGTTTTATTGCGAGCTGCTGGGGTTGCACGAGACCCGGCGCATGGAGCGGCCCGAAGGGCGCTATACGCTGGTGTTCCTTGGCGCGGATGAAAACCCCGAATGCGAGATTGAGCTGACCTGGAACTGGGACGCGGAGGAGTATACCGGCGGGCGCAATTTCGGTCATCTGGCGTTCAAGGTTGAAAATATATATGAAACCTGCGCCCGGCTGCAAGACGGCGGCGTGGTGATCAACCGCCCGCCGCGGGACGGGCATATGGCCTTTGTGCGCTCGCCCGACGGCATATCGGTCGAGTTGCTGCAAGAAGGCGCAGCGCTGGCGCCGCAAGAGCCCTGGGCTTCGATGGAAAACAGCGGAAGCTGGTAGGGGGAACTGCGGCGCTGGGCCACATTGAGAATCATTGTAAAACCTCTCAAAGTGCGGGGAAAAGCACAGGCTTTTCTTAAATTTGGAAAATGACAATGCCTGACAGGGGAATGGTATGCCAACAACAGAGGCCCGTTTTGTATCAAAGCTCACACGCAACACCCTTGCCCTTGTTCTGGCCGGTGGAAGAGGCACCCGGCTTGGAGCCCTCACCGACTGGCGCACCAAGCCCGCGGTTCCTTTTGGCGGCAAATACCGGATTATCGATTTTACCCTTTCCAACTGCATCAATTCACGCATTCGCCGCATTGCGGTTCTGACCCAGTACAAATCGCATTCGCTGATCCAGCATATCCAGCAGGGCTGGAATTTCCTCAGCGCCGAGCATGGCGAATTTGTCGATGTGATCCCGGCGCAGCAATGGACGAATGAAGAATCCTGGTATCAGGGCACGGCGGATGCGGTTTTTCAATCGCTGGACATCATCGAGAGTTATAATCCTGAATATGTGCTTATTCTCTCGGGCGATCATATCTACAACATGGATTATGGCGAGATGCTGGGCGCACATGTCCGGGCAGGGGCCAGATTTACCATCGCCTGCAACACGGCCTCATTAAAAGACGCCACGGAATTTGGCGTCATGAGCATTGATAAAACCGGGCGGATTACCGGCTTTGCGGAAAAGCCCGATCAGCCGCAGGCCCTGCCCGGCAAACCTGATCTGGCTCTGGTTTCCATGGGGATTTATGTGTTTTCGATGGATTATCTGCGCCACATCCTGAGCAAGGATGCCGGAGAGGGCCGCTCGGCGCATGATTTTGGCAAGGACATCATCCCTTATGCCCTCAAAACGGGCGATTTTGTCCAGTCCTACGAGTTTTCCAACCCGGCGGATAAGGGGTTCAGGCATTACTGGCGCGATGTCGGGACACTGGATGCCTATTATCAGGCCAATCTGGAACTGATCATCTCCAACCCGCCGCTTGATATTTATGATACAAGCTGGCCGGTCTATACCTATCAGGCGCAGCTTCCTCCGGCGCATTTTGTCGGCTGCGCCAGTTCGTGCCATGTTGAAAACACCATGGTCAGCGGCGGCTGCGTTATCCAGCGCTCAAGCCTGGATACATCGGTGCTGTTTTCCAATGTCAAGGTGCACGAAAACTGCGAGTTGACCGGGGTCCTGGCCCTGCCGGGCTGCGAGATCGGCGCCGGCTCGCGGCTGCGTAATGTCATTCTGGACAATCGCTGCCAGATCCCGCCCGGAACCGTGATCGGGGAAGACCCGGCGCGCGATGCCGCGCGCTTTCCTGTCACCGAAGGCGGGGTAGCGGTTATCAACCGCCAGGTGCTGGGGCAGAAAATCCGCTATATGCCCAATCTGCGCAGTTCCGAATAAGGGGTGGAGAAAACGCCGCAGGCTCTGGCGCGGCGGCGCGTGATGGTTAGAATATGACATTATGAGCGCGCCTGAAACACAAATCGATCTCACCCCGCAAAGCTATCTGGAGCATCTTCACAGCGCCGGTTTCGTGCATCTTCGGGTGCATTCGGCCTATTCCCTGCTGGAAGGGGCGCTGAAAATCCCGCGTCTGGCCGATCTTTGCGTCCAGACCCGGATGCCGGCGCTGGCAATTACCGATCGCAACAACCTGTTCGGCGCGCTTGAATTTTCGCAAATCCTGGCGAAAAACGGCGTGCAGCCGATTATCGGCTGCACGCTGGCGGTGGATTTTGGCGATACCGGGGGCCGCTCCTTAAAAGGCGGCGCCGGACCGCTGGAGTTTCCGTTTCTGGTTCTTCTGGTCAAGGATGCCGGTGGCTACGCCTCGCTGCTCAAGCTCACCAGCCATGCGTTTTTGCAGGTTGAGGGACATGAAACGTCCCACGTCACGATTGATGATCTTAAAACCCACTCCCGCGGCCTGATTGCGCTTACCGGCGGCCCGGAAGGCCCGGTGGATGAAGCGCTTGGCGCGCATCAGGATGAACTGGCGAAAGCCCGTCTTGAGGCCCTGCAGCAAATATTCGGTTCCAGTCTTTATGTTGAATTGCAGCGCCACGGTATCAGCGCCCGACGCGATATCGAGGCAGGGCTTCTGGAGCTTGCCTATGACAGGGAGCTTCCCGTTGTCGCCACCAATCAGGCTTTTTTTGAAAAGGGAGAGGATTACGAGGCGCATGATGCGCTGATCTGCATTGCCGGCGGCCAGGTTGTCGCTGCCGCCGAGCGGCGCAGGCTGACGGATCAACACTATTTCAAGACCGCCGGCGAGATGATGGAGATTTTCAGCGATCTGCCCGAAGCGCTGGAAAGCACACTGGAAATCGCCGGGCGCTGCGCCTTCAGGCCGCAGGTCGTTGACCGCCCGACCCTGCCCAAATTCGGCTCCCAGGACGAAGAGGCCGAATTGCGGGCGCAGGCAAAGGAGGGCCTCGACAAACGACTTGAAATTCACGGCTGCGCGCCGGGAAAAAAGCCGGAGGAGTATTACAGCCAGCTAGCGCATGAGCTTGATATCATTGTGGGTATGGATTTTCCGGGCTATTTTCTGATCGTTGCCGATTTCATCAAATGGGCCAAGGAGCACGCCATTCCGGTGGGGCCGGGGCGCGGCTCGGGCGCGGGCTCCATTGTCGCCTGGGCACTGACCATCACCGATCTTGATCCCTTGCGCTTTGGCTTGCTGTTTGAGCGCTTCTTGAACCCCGAGCGCGTCTCCATGCCTGATTTCGACATCGATTTTTGTCAGGAACGGCGCGATGAAGTCATCACTTATGTTCAGGACAAATACGGCGCGGATCATGTCGCCCAGATCATCACCTTCGGCAAGCTTCAGGCCCGGGCGGTGCTGCGCGATGTGGGGCGGGTGTTGCAAATCCCCTATCATCAGGTTGACCAGATTTGCAAGATGATCCCCAATAATCCGGCCGATCCGGTGACCCTGACCGAGGCCATAAGCTCCGAGGAACGCATCCGCGAGGCGCGCGAGGCGGATGAAAATGTCGCCCGGATGCTCAAAATCGGCGTCAAGCTGGAAGGGCTTTACCGTCATGCCTCAACCCATGCCGCCGGGCTGGTGATCGGCGATCAGCCGCTGGACGAGATCGTACCGCTTTACCGCGACCCGCGCTCCACCATGCCGGTGACCCAGTTCAACATGAAGTGGGTCGAGCCCGCCGGGCTGGTGAAATTCGACTTTCTGGGGCTGAAAACCCTTACCGTGATCGACAAGGCCTGCCAGCTTCTGGCCCAGCGCGGTATTCATGTCGATCCGGCGCAAATCCCGTTTGAGGACGAGCCCACCTACAAGATGATGGCGCATGGAGACACCACCGGCGTATTCCAGTTTGAAAGCGCCGGTATGCGCGATCTGCTGCGCAAGGCGGTGCCCACCGTATTTGAGGATCTGATCGCCATCGTCGCCCTGTTCCGCCCCGGCCCGATGGAAAACATTCCCAAATATCTCGATTGCAAGCACGGGCGCGAGGCGCCGGAAGATTTGCACGAGATGATCGAGCCGGTGGTGGCGGACACTTACGGCGTCATTATCTATCAGGAACAGGTGATGCAGATTGCCCAGGTGCTGTCGGGCTATTCGCTCGGCGAGGCCGATCTGCTGCGCCGCGCCATGGGCAAGAAGATCAAATCGGAGATGCAGGCCCAGCGCAAGCGTTTCGTGGACGGGGCGCTGGCCAACGGGGTGGACAAGGCGCGGGCGGAATATATCTTCGACATGGTCGATAAATTCGCCGGTTATGGCTTTAATAAGAGCCATTCGGCGGCCTATGCGCTGGTGGCGTATCAGACGGCATGGCTCAAAGCAAATTATCCGGTTGAATTTCTCGCCGCCTCCATGACGCTTGATCTCAACAACACTGACAAACTAGCGCTGTTCAAACAAGAAGCTGAAAATCTGGGCATCGAGGTGGTGCCGCCCTGCATCAACCGGTCGCAAGTGGAGTTTTCAGTCCGGGACGGCAAGATCATCTACGCTTTTGCGGCCATTCGCAATGTCGGCAGGCAGGCGGCTTTGTCGATCGTGGAAGCCCGGCAGGCTGACGGGCCGTTCAGGGATTTGAGCAATCTGGCGGCAAGGCTGGAGCCGCGTTTCGTCAACAAGCGGGCGCTTGAGAATATGTCCCGCGCCGGGGTCTTTGATGTCTTCGAGCCGAACCGGGCCCAGGTCCATGGCGGGCTGGAGATGATACTCGGCGCGGCGGGACGCGCGGCGGATAACCGTATCCGGGGCCAGAATGATTTGTTCGGCGACCCGGATAAGGTATCAGAAACCTCGTTTGCGCTGCCCGAACGCCCGGCCTGGACACCGGCGGAGCGGCTGGCGCATGAATTCGACGCCATCGGATTTTATTTGAGCGGCCATCCGCTTGACGCCTATGCGCCCGATTTGCGCCGGCTCGATATCCCGTTTTACAGGGCGTTCGGTGTTCTGGTGCGCGAGAAAGGGCACGGGGCGGGGCAACTGGCGGGAACGGTGAGCTGGCGCAAGGAGCGCAAAGCGGCCAAAAGCGGCAACCGTTACGCCTTTGTCGGCTTTTCCGATCCCACCGGACAGTATGAAGCCATTATCTTTGGCGACGAGTTGCAGCAATATCAGGATTTGCTCACCCCCGGAAACGCCGTGTTGCTCAGGGTCGAGGCCAATCTGGAAGATGACGATATCAAGCTGCGCCTGCTGAGCATCAAGGCGCTGGACGCAGCAACGATCAAAAAAAATACCAAAATCCAGGTGTTCATGCGTAGCGCGGACCCTCTGAAGGGACTCAAAACAAAGCTGGACAAGGTCACGGACCCAAATGGCGGCAGCGGCAATGTCTCCATTATTCTGCTTCTTGATAACGGCGCCTGCGAGGTGGAAATGAGCCTGCCGGGGACATACCGGATCACAACCGATATTATCAGCGCCATCAAGGAAGCGCCCGGGATTGTCGCGGTCGAGCGCCGGTAACACAATTTCCTTGCATTAGCCCGCCAGCATTCGTATAACCCGCCCGATTTCACACGCGAAATGCAAAGAAGGCGCTGATGCTGCTTGCAGCCATATATAAGCGTCTTTTCCGGTGCCCGGTTTTAAACCCGGCTCATTGTTTCGCGGAGGACCAACCGGAACAAGAAGGAGAACGGGGCCATGGCTCTGCCTGAATTTACCATGCGCCAGCTGCTTGAAGCTGGAATTCACTTTGGACATCAAAAGCGCCGCTGGAACCCCAAGATGGGGCCGTTTATTTTCGGCGCGCGCAACAATATCCATATTATCGATCTGGCCCAGACGGTGCCGCTGCTGCATCAGGCTCTGGTGGCGGTGAGCGATATTGTCGCCGGCGGTGGCCGGGTTTTGTTTGTCGGCACCAAGCGTCAGGCTTCGCAGCCGATTGAAGATGCGGCCAAGCGCTGCGCCCAGTATTATATCAATCACCGCTGGCTTGGCGGCACGATGACCAACTGGCAGACCATTTCCAAAACCATCAAACGCCTGCACGAGCTGGAAAAACTGCTTGGCGGCGAGGCGCAGGGCCTGACCAAAAAAGAGCTTCTTAAAATGACCCGCGAGCGCGACAAGCTTGACCGCGCCATTGGCGGGATCAAGGATATGGGCGGATTGCCGAATATCCTGTTCGTGGTCGATACCTTGAAAGAATCCATCGCCATCAAGGAGGCGCAGAAGCTGGGCATTCCGGTTGCGGCGGTTCTTGATTCCAATTCTGACCCGGACGGTATCACCTACCCCATTCCGGGCAATGACGATGCGGGCCGCGCGATCGAGCTTTATGTTGATCTGATCGCCAAGGCCGCCATTGACGGCATCGAGCGCGCCCAGACCTCCGCCGGGATGGATATTGGCGAAGCGGTCGAGCCGGTGATGGAAGAAACCATTCTGGTTGAAGAAACCGTTGTGGTCGAGGAAGCGCCCGAGATCGTTGTGGTTGAAGAGGCGGCTCCGGTTGCTGAAGCTGCACCGATTCAGGAAGAAGCGCCGGCTGCCCCGGAAGAGGCCCCTGCCCCTGCCGCCGCCTTTGCGCCCATGAGCGCGCCTGAAGGCGAGGCTGATGATCTGAAGAAAATCTCCGGCGTTGGTCCGGTGATCGAGGAAAAGCTGAACAAGATGGGAATTTATCATTACCGGCAGGTTGCCGGTTTCTCGGCTGAAGATGTGACAAGGATTGATGATGAGCTGAATTTCAAGGGCCGCATCAAGCGCGACAACTGGATCGAACAGGCCAGGGCGCTCGCGAACGAATCGAAATAGGCTTACCGGAATTATCTAAAAAGGGATAAACACAATGGCAGGTATTACAGCTGCAATGGTGAAGGAACTGCGCGAGAAAACCGGCGCAGGCATGATGGATTGCAAAACGGCACTGAGCGAAAACGGCGGCGACGTGGAAGCCTCGATTGACTGGCTGCGCACAAAGGGCTTGGCCAAGGCGGCCAAAAAGGCCGGGCGTGTGGCGGCCGAGGGTCTGGTGGGCATTTCCGGTGACGGCACCCGCGGCGCGGTGGCCGAGGTGAACTCGGAAACCGATTTCGTGGCGCGCAACGACCAGTTCCAGGCCATGGTGCGCGGTATCTCGAAACTGGCGCTGGATGCGGATGGCGATCTGAATGCGCTTCTCGCCATGGCCTATCCGGGGTCGGACAAGAATGTCGGCGAGTATGTCACTGAAATGGTCGGCACTATCGGCGAAAACATGTCGGTCCGCCGCACGGCACAGCTAAGTGTGAAAGACGGCGTTGTCGCCTCTTACGTTCATAATGCCGCCGGTGAGGGGCTTGGCAAAATCGGCGTTCTGGTGGCGCTGGAATCGACCGGCGACAAAGCCAAACTGGAAGCTTTCGGCAAACAGCTTGCCATGCATGTGGCGGCGACCAACCCGCTTTCGCTTTCAACCGATGATCTTGACCCTTCCGTTGTCGCGCATGAGCGCACGGTCCTGAGCGAACAGGCGCGCGAATCGGGCAAGCCGGAAAACATCATCGAAAAAATGGTCGAGGGCCGCCTGCGCAAGTTTTACGAAGAGGTTGTGCTTTTGTCGCAGGTTTTCGTTATCGATGGCGAAACCCGCATTGAAAAGGCAATCGAGGCGGCCGCTGTGGATGCGGGCGCGCCGGTTAAACTCACCGGTTTTGTGCGCTTTGAGCTGGGTGAAGGCATCGAGAAAAAGAAAGAGGATTTTGCCGCCGAGGTTGCCGCCGCAACCGGGGCTTAATTTGCTCTGAGCGGGAATAACCATAAAAGCCCCGGAAGATTTTTCCAGGGCTTTTATATAATCTTGTTCACGCCATATTTTTTTCCCAAACCGGCAAGCAGAACTCGACACGGACGGCAAGTTGCGCCATATTGGAGACTGGGTGGCTGCGCCGCCTGTCTGGAGCCGTAAGGGCTGCCTTGGTTGAAGGAAGGATGATTATGCTGGGTGCGGACAAAAAAACGATGATACTGGGTTTTGGCCTTTTTGCTTTTGGGCTGGCCGTCATGTCCGTGCATCAGCTTCAGGCGCAACCCCTTGATGGTCTTTCTCTCATCCCGGGCGAGGGCTTTGGCTCAGGGGTTTATATCGACGGGCGCACGCCGATCGACAAGGCCACGCGCGATAAGGTTGACGCCTATCTTGAGGGCTACAAGCGCCGTCAGGAAACCCGGAAGGAATATTTTGACCGGATGAAAAACCATCAATATCATGACCTTATCTCCCGCAGCCGGCCTGTCGGACGGTATTGACCCTTCCGGTTCACAGCTGACGCGTATCCTTTTTTGTGACCCGGACCTTGTCTTTCAAGATACGCTTTCATGGCCCTTCATCTCATCAAGCTTTGTGTTGGCATTGAGGATATAGCTCATCTGCGCCGTGTCCAGCGCGCCCGGCTTGATGCAGCGCGCGCGCTGGACCGCGCCGCCACTCTGGCGCATATCACCCGGCAGACGCCGCGCCGAAGCAATGAGCTGCTTGCGGGCGGTTCCTTGTACTGGGTCATCAGGCGCCAGATTCAGGTGCGCCAAAAGCTTCTGGATATTGTCCGCTTTACCGATGATGAAGGGGTTAACCGATGTCGGCTGGTGATCGACCCGCAGCTTGTTCCGGTGCGCCCCAATCCGCGCCGCGCCTTTCAGGGCTGGCGCTATCTTGACGCTGCCGATGCACCGCCGGATCTGGAAATTGCAAACGGGGACGAAGCTGAAATGCCGCCCGAAATGCGCGCCAGACTGCTTGAGATGGGCCTGATCTAGATTTATGTCATTCGCGGCTATTCTTCGCTGGCGCTCGGGCCACCGTCGCGGCCGCGAGTGTAAGCCCGTGAGCCCCGAGCGTGAACGCAAAACAGCAAGCCTGGAGACCCGCTCCCCCCTCCGTGGCAGGGCAAGATGGCGAAAGCCAGCGCCAGCCCGCGAACGGACGCCCACCAGAGGCGGGCGGAAAACAAAAAACGCGCCGCGGGGACGGCGCGCTGTCATATTATGTCAAGGGGTTCAATCAAGCGTTACTTGATTTTGGCTTCCTTGAATTCAACATGTTTGCGGGCAACCGGGTCGTATTTCTTTTTCACCATCTTGCCGGTCATATTGCGGCTGTTTTTCTTGGTGACATAAAAAAACCCCGTATCCGCCGTGCTGACGAGTCTGATTTTCACGGTGGTTGCTTTGGCCATCTGGTCATTCCTTGAGAAGTGTTTGTTGCTTGGGGCGGATTGACCATATCGGCAGGGGAAAGTCAAGCCTGCCGACCTCCGCCCCGACAGGGATAGCAAAAAACATTGGTTTTGCCGATAAAGACGCTGTATTCTGGCAAGCCGGAGCGGCAGGAGGTCATACATCATGTTTTCCATCGGTGAGCTTTCGACACAAACCGGCGTCAAGGTTCCGACCATCCGCTATTACGAGCAAATGAAACTGATTAAAGCGCCGCAGCGCTCCAGCGGCAATCAGCGCCGCTATACGGCAAAAGAGATGGAGAAACTCGCCTTTATCAAGCATGCGCGCGACCTTGGTTTTTCCATCGGGGCCATTCGCGAGCTGATCGAGCTTGGCGCGCATCCGGGCGAGCCTTGCGCCGAGGCCGACCGGATTGCGCAAGATCATCTGCAGCAGGTGCGGATGCGCATTTCGCAATTGCAGTCGCTTGAGGCTGAACTGGCACGGATTGCAACCGGGTGCCGGACCGGAACGGTTGAGAAATGCTATGTCATCCGCTCCTTGTCCGATCATGCCTTATGCGCAAGGGCGCATGAGCCGGCCTCAGCGCCCGGCAAAAGCAAGCTTTAGGCCCAGCAGGGCAAAGGCCGCGGCGAAAGAGCGCCTGAACCAGAGCAAAATGCCGGGACGAGAGAGGACGGACCGGCGCATCAAAGAGGCGAATGCGCCATAGAGGGCAAAGACGATAAAGGTCAGCGCCATGAAGATTACCGCCAGTTCCAGCATGACGGGCGTTGGAGCAGGCTCACCTGCCGGGACAAACTGGGGCAGGAAAGCGAGGAAGAACAAGGAGAGTTTCGGATTGAGGATATTGAGCAAAATCCCGCTCACGACAATCCTTGCCGCCCCTGTCGCGGATTTGCGCTCCGAGACATCAAGCGCGCCTTTCTGGCGCAGAACGCTCCAGGCCATGTAAAACAGATACACAACGCCGAGATATTTTATCATCTGGAAAGCGACAGCGCTGGTGTGCAGTATCGCGGCCAGACCCGCAATGCTGGCCATGATATGAGGGATAATCCCGAATGTGCAGCCCAGTGCAGCAAACAGGCTGGCGCGCAGCCCCTGCCCCAGCCCCCAGGCGAGGGTATAGAGCACACCGGTGCCGGGCAGCAGGATGACAATCATCGAGGTCAGCAAAAACTCAAGGCTCATGGCAGGCTCCAGAGTAAAAGCGGCTCAATAACGCAATCTGGCCAAAACCGCATGATGATCGCTGGGCCAGACATTATCGACCGGCTCATCGCCGGTGACGCGGCAATCGACAAAGTGCCCGGCGCCATTCTTGCCCGGAGCTCCGGCCAGAATGTAGTCGATACGCCGGTCCGGCTCGAATTCGGCAGCGGCGTAGGGGTTGCGATTCTCCCAAGTGTAGCCCGGCCCGCCATTGCCCGCCACGCGCCAGGCGTCGTGAAAAAACAGCCCCTCGACCGGGCAGGTTGTCAGCCCTTTGAGCATACGCATTTCCTCCGAATCGGGCTCGGCGTTGAAATCGCCACAAAGAACCGGTGGCATGGCTTCTTTTTCCCTGGCATCAATAAAGCGGGCAAGATCGGCCACCTGGAGCTGGCGGATATGGCTGTGCTCATATTTCCAGTTCAGATGGGTGTTGAAAAAGGCGATGATGCCGCGCGGGCCATCAATCCTTGCATGCAGGGCCAGACGTCCCTCCCCGGTTTCTTCCTGCCCATGCAGCATGATATGATCATGGGCGATGATGGGCCAGCGCGAAAGGACGGCGTTACCAAAGCCCACATCCTTGCCGTGCATGCTGGCGGCAAAGACGTGGTGATAGCCCAGTTCCTCACCCAGTTCGGCGGCAAGGTCGGTGTCCTTGTGGCTCCAGACCTCCTGAAGCGCGATGATATCGGCGTCAAGCCGGGCCAGCGTTGCCCTGATCGCCTCCCGGCGCTGCCGCCAGGGGCCAAAGCGCCACCAGATGTTCCAGCATAAAACTGTTACCTGTGTCTCTATGGTTTTCTGGTCTTTGTGTTTCCCGCTCATTGTTCACCCGCGTTTTGAAATACTTTTGCTTCACGGCGGCTAAGTTGCTCGCCCTGCTTGCGTTTGAGCAGCGCCGCGCGCGCCTTGGCGTAGGTCTCGTCCTGCCAGAAGATCATGCAGCCATTGCACCCTCTGCCGCAACACCCTTTTGTGCCGGTGCGGTTGCTTTTGATGCGGCGCGCGGCGGCGTCCCCGTCCATGCTGGCGAGCAGCCTGTCGCGGCTGGCGCTGTAGCTTGCCTCATCGCGCTGTTGCCGGTTTTCCTGTCTCAGAGCCAGCTTGTCGAACTGAATCCGGTTCCATTGTTCCCGGGTCAGCGCCTTTTCCTTGCGCAGGACGGTGAATTCGGGAAACAGGCTCTTGAGTTCTTCCCGGTCTTCATGATCAAACAGCGCAAAGGGAAAAAATATCGTCATCTGCGCCCCGCCCTGCACCACTTGCATGTTCTCGCCCGTAGCCGCGTTTTGAAAACAATAGGCACGCAGCAAAACCGTATTGCGACAGACGGGCGAGACGAATTCGAGCACTTCGCCCGCCTCAAGCCTGTTTTTCACCGTGACGAAAAACCCATCACCGTTCACCTTGCTCATCACCCCGGCATATTCCCAGCAGGCGAGCGACTGGGTGTGTTCATAATCATGGGCGTAATTGGTCAGGCGTCCGTCATGAAAGCCAAGGGTATAGCCGCGGTTGCCGACCGATTCCAGCTCGCGCATATAGGGCCTTGCGTCCCAGTTTTGCGGATCGGCATAATAATCATCAATCGCCATGCGGTAGGCCCGGGCCACGATGGCGGCGTAATACTCGCTCTTGCCGCGCCCCTCGACTTTGAGCGAATCGAGGCCGATTTTGAGGTATTCATCAAGCTTGGGCATGAGGCACAAATCCCTGGAATTGAGGATATAAGAGCCGCGCGCATCTTCTTCTACCGGCATCAGTTCGCCAGGGCGGCAGCCCTCTTCGAGCAGAAACTCGAACATCTCCATGTTTTCATCCGTGATGTTCAAATCCTGCACGCTGCCGTCCTTCAGCCGCAGGCGCAGTTTGTAGTTCCAGCGGCAGCTATTGGCGCAATTGCCCTGATTGGCGCCGCGCTCGGCCATGAAATTGGACAGCAGGCAACGGCCTGAATAGGTCATGCACATGGCGCCGTGAATAAAGGCTTCCAGCTTGATACCGGGGCATTTTTCACGGATTTCCTTCAATTCGGAGAATGAGACCTCGCGCGCCAAAACACACAGATCGGCGCCCTGCTCCTGCCAGAATTTAACTGATAGCCACGAGCAGATATTGCTCTGGGTCGAGATATGCAGGCTCAACTCCGGCGCGTTTTGGCGGACATATTGAAACACGCCCGGATCGGCGATAATCAGCCCGTCGGGATTTACCGTCCGTACCGTTTCGATATATTCGTCGAGTTTCAGGATGTCCTTGTTGTGGGAAAACAGATTAAGCGTCAGATAGGCGCGCTTGCCATACCGGTGGCAAAACCGGACCCCTTCGATAACATCCTGCAAGGAGAATTCCGACCTTGTCCGCAAGGACATGTCCGGCGTGCCCAGATAAACGGCGTCGGCGCCGTAAAGCACCGCCATCTTCAGCTTGCGCAGATTGCCCGCCGGCATGAGAAGTTCGGGTTGTCTGGCTGTCATGATGTTCCGGCCGTTGCTTTGACTTGCAGTAGTGATAGAGACAAGGGAAGCAAATTGGAAGTTCAAGGTTGACCGGGACGGGATTTTGAGGAGTAATAGTCGGCTTCCGGGGTGCAATAAAAACGGGGAGACCAGAACATGCCCCTTACACGCAGAGAGTTTGTAGCCGGCACAGCGGCAAGCCTGGCGCTGGGAAGCGCTCCGGCGGCGCAGGCAAAGCTGGCAAAAACCACGGCCGATATGTATTACAACGGCTGGGCAACGGATAATGATGTCACCTACCGGCGGACCAACTTCAAGGTGATCAAGCCGCAATGGAAGCGGCAGATGGTGCGTTACTACTCCCCGGAGCCGCAAGGGACGGTTGTGGTCGATACCAAAAATCATTTCCTCTATATGATCTGGGAAAACCAGACGGCGATCCGCTACGGGGTCGGGGTCGGCAGGGAAGGCTTTAAATGGTTCGGACGCGCCCGCATTGACCGCAAGGCAATCTGGCCGCGCTGGGTGCCGCCGCCCGAGATGCTCAAACGGCAGCCGGAGCTGCCCAGATTCATGAACGGCGGCGCGGATAATCCGCTGGGGCCAAGGGCGCTGTATCTGTATAATAACGGCCGCGACACCGGCTACCGGCTGCATGGCACCTATCAGCCCTGGACGATCGGTTCGGATGTCTCCAGCGGCTGTATAAGGATGTTCCCGGAAGACGTGATTGATTTGTACCAGCGTTGCCCCATCGGCACGCGGGTTCTGGTGTTGAAACATCTGGGTTCAAAGGATGCCTGAACGTATCTGATCCGGGTTGGGGGGAGTTTTGATATGAGATGGAAAATTGCAGGGGTTATCTGTATCGCCCTGGTGCTGACGGGCTGTGAGAGTGTGCGTAAAATGGCTTCGCCGGAGGTCACCAATGCGCCCGCGCCCGGCTTTGAGAATGTCAAAACCGGCTCGGAAGAAGATTTCATGCTCAATGTGGGCCGGCGCACCTATTTCAAGGCCGGGTCTGCGGCACTTGATAAAACCGCGAAAGTCACCCTCGACAAGCAGGCCGAATGGCTGAAAAAATATACCCGGTGGAAGATCAAGCTGCAAGGTTTTGCCGATGATCCGGGCAGCGAGGAGGCCAATGTGTCCCTCTCCAAGCGGCGTGCCGTGGCGGTTATGGATTACCTGCGCGCCCGGGGGGTTTCATCCGAGCGCATGTGGGCCAAGGGCTATGGTAAACAACGCATTGTCCGCGACTGCGCCGATATCAGCTGCAAGTCACAAAACCGCCGTGTGATTTCCAATCTGCGCGAAGAGTTTGACCGGTAGAACTGTCTTAATCAGGCAGCGCGTGGATAGCGGCCGGGGCTTGCGGGGCCGGGCCGCTCGCCGCCGCGCAATGGATAGGGCCGCGCCTGCGGGTTGACCTGCGCCTGCAAATCGGGATTGAATTGCGGGTTATATTGCTGTTCTGACAGCCCGGTCAGGACGATGCCCATATGCGAGGGGTCAACGCCTTCGGATGCCAGATAGGCCAGCGAGCGGGCAGCGATATCACTCTTTGCCCCCGATTTCATGCAAAGCAGCGTCATGCAGGATTTTTGCGCCAGCCAGCCGGTTTCGGGAAATGATCCGGGGGGCGGTGTTTTTACAATCATGACCTCATAAATCCGGTCAAGCGCGGTCAGAACGGATCCCAGCCGCTGGGGCGTGAGAAGCTGCGCCGGATCGCTCCGGCTCTGCCCCGCTGGCATAATATCCATGCCATCGCCGGAGTTTTTCAGGATGGACTGGGTAATGGTGGAGCTTCCCGCCAGAAAATCGGCAAGGCCGGGATGATGTGCCAGCCCCAGGTGCCGCTCCAGTTCAGGGTTTCTGATATCCGCCTCCACAAGTACCGTTTTGAGATGACTGGCGTTCATGATGCGGGCAAGATCAAAGGCGGTTTTGGTCTCGGCCTCCCCTCCCCGGACCGATGTGACAACAACCAGTCTGGAGCGGCCCATAATGCTGCGATGAAACGCCATCTGGAACAGATTGTATATTTGCTGTTCGTGAAACGCGCGCGCGCGCGGAGGGTCTGCATCCGCCGGCAGACGCGCCAGAACCGGCAGATTGGCGTAATTTTTTTCAACATCTGCAACCGCGGCGGCTCGTGTATTTTGTCCGGCCGTTTCCCGCTCCGGTTCGGGAGGCAGCTGGCCGGGCCTGTAATGCCCCGGTATGGAGGTATTGTCCAGTTCGTCATGCCAGCCCCGGGACATGAATGGAGATTCAGATTCTGCGGGCGCGGCCATCTGCGCGGCGTCATTGCGCCTGCCCGTTACCCGGATGGAGGCGATGACAGCCCCCATCATCAGCGCGGCGAGGAGGGCCAAACCGAGAATCGGGCCTTTTAGCGGGTAGGACGGGATGCTTGAGACGGTGGCGCGTGAGATAATTCTCGCATTGGCCGGCTGGGAATCAAGTTTTTCACGCGCGCTGGCCTCACGGTATTTTTTCAGGAAGGATTCGAGCAAGTCCCGATTGGCCTTGGCCTCGCGTTCCAGAGCCCGCATTTTGACTTCCGCCTTGTTGTTTACTGATGCAAGCCTCTTGAGTTGATCAAGGGCGCGTTTGAGCGCCGCCTCGCGGGCAGCTGAAACGCTGGCCTCGTTTTCAAGCCCCTTGACGACTTTTTTGGCCTCGTTGTCAATCTGCCGGTTCAGATTGCGCAAATCGGCGCGAAGCTGCGCCATGCGGGGATGCGAAGGCAGCAGGCTAGCCGAAATTTCGGCGATCTGGCGCCGAAGCCTCACCTGCTGCTCGCGCAGGCGCTGGATCAGGGGTGAGCGCAAAACATCCGCCGCGGCGTTAACCCCGCCCTCTCTGGAGAGCATGTTGCGAATGAGACGGGCGCGGGCGCGCGCCTCTGAACGTGCCGCCTTGGCGCGGATAAGCTGGGTGCTGAGCTCGGTCAGTTGCTGCGCGTTCAAAGTGGTATTGGGCCGCCCGCCGATCAGGCCGTGACGCTCGCGATAGGTTTCAACCGCCGCTTCGGAACTGGCAACCTTTATGCGCAGGCTTTCAATTTGTGACTTGAGCCATCGCGAGGCTTCAAAATTGGTGTCCGTTTTGGCGCGGCGTTGTCCCTGAATATAAAAATCGGCGATCTGATTGGCGATACGGGCCGCGAGTTCTGCATCCTGAGAAGAAAACTCAATGCCGATAACCCTTGATGTGCCCATTTGCTTTACGGACAGCCTTTTATAGTAAACTTTCAGAACACGCTCATAAACACTCATTTTTGTCGGGTCTTCCATGAGCCCCAGCAGCACGGCCATATCAATGAGAAAGGAGTCTTTCGAGGGATTGAATTCGGCCCGCTCGTCCAGTTTGAACTTTTTAACGATCTCAAGCGCCAGATCCTTGCCGCGCAGAACCTGTATCTGATTGGCGACGGCGGCGGCATCGCTCTGGTAACTGTTGCGGGGCAAGGCGCGGTCAGGGCGGGTGAAGCTTGTCTCGCGGTCTTCGAGCAAAATCTGCACCTGGGACGAATAGCGCGGCGTGATCACCATCAACACGGCAAAGACACCGGCCATGACAACCGCGACGAAAGTCAGGATCGAAAGTTTTTGTTCCCAGATGCCCTTTATCAAATCCCGTGTGTCAAGCTCATCGCTGGCGTAAGTTTCAGGCCGGGACGGTGTATCGCTAATCATGTCACCCTCATAAAAACAACCCCGACCAGAAGCTTGCCGGCCGGCGATTCATCATCCGTGCCAGTAAAGCGCATTTAGGGTAACCAAAGCGTTAATCGCCCCGGCTCAACAGTCAGAATTTGTTAACTATAAAACCGTATCAAGGAACAAGAGGCAGGAGAATCACTCCTTCACCTACCAGTGAGTGTGGATATGCGTTTTTTACAAATACTACTGATTGCATCAGCGGCCGTCTGGCTTGGCGGTTGCAGCCGCAGCCAGCCCGTCGTTGAAGTGACGACAACTTCATCCATTCCCTACACGCTTGATAACGGCGACCGGCTGCGCATCGAGGTGTTCGGGCAACGCAATTTGTCAAACACCTATGCGGTTGACGGCGATGGCGCGATTTCCATGCCGCTGATCGGCCCGGTTGAGGTGCGCGGGCTGACCACGGCCCAGACGGAAATCCTGCTTGAGCGCAAGCTGGGAACCAAATATCTGCGCAACCCGAATGTCACCGTGGAAATCCAGCGCCACCGCCCCTTCTTTGTCATGGGCGAAGTTACAAGGTCGGGGCAATATGCTTTTGTAAACGGCATGACGGCTCAAACCGCAATTGCCATTGCCGGCGGCTTTACCCCCAGAGCCAATAAAAAACTCATCCGGGTTTCACGCAAATGGAACAAGAAGATTGTCCAGTTTGATGCGCCGCTGACCTATCAGCTGCTTCCGGGCGACACCATCCTTGTCACGGAGCGGTATTTCTAGGGATTATCCCATGAGCCCAGATCTTCGCGTTCTTCATTGCCTGCGCGCTCCGCTGGGCGGCGTATTGCGCCATGTTGCCGATCTTGTGCATGGTCAGGCCAGGCTGGGGCTTGATGTCGGCATCATCTGCGATAAAAGTGAGGACAGTGAATTTGTGCAAGGGGTTTTAAACCGGCTGGCGGCACAGTGTTCACTTGGCATTCACCGCTTCCATATGAAACGCATGCCCGGTTATGGCGATATCAGCGCGGCGCTTAAACTGCGCCGGATTGCCATGTCATGCCGCGCCAATATCCTGCATGGCCACGGGGCCAAGGGCGGCGCTTATGCCCGGCTGGCGGCAAAAAATAAACAGATGGGGGTTTTTTATACCCCCCATGGCGGCTCGCTGCATTTTTCAGCGCAATCGCTCACAGGAAAGATTTACTTTTCCGCCGAGCGGTTGTTTGAGCGCTGGACGGATACGATCATTTTCGAAAGCCGCTACGGGCTGGATACCTACAGCACCAAGATCGGTGCGGCAAAATGCAAAACCCGCGTTATTCACAACGGGCTCAGACCTGACGAATTTGAGCCGGTTACACCCGGCCCGCAAGCGGTGGATTTTCTCTATCTGGGCGAGTTGCGGTTGTTGAAAGGGGTTGATGTTTTCCTGCAAGCCCTTGCAAAGCTTAATACTTCCGGGCCAGTTAGCGCCGTCATCATCGGCTCGGGGCCTGACGAACAAAGCTTCCGCACTCTTTGCGGGGAACTTGACCTCGCAGCACAGGTGACATTCAAAGCGCCGATGCCAATCCGGAAAGCCTTTAAACTGGGGCAGGTTATGGTGATGCCTTCACGGGCCGAATCCTTTCCTTATGTCATCCTTGAAACCGCCGCCGCCGCCGTGCCGCTGATCGCAACGAGGGTTGGCGGCATAGCGGAAATTTTCGGCGACCGGCATGAGGCCCTGCTGCCGCCGGGCGATGTGGATGCGCTTGCGAACGCCATGGGCGAGGCGCTTGCCAGCCCGCAACACGCCCGCGATGAAGCCCGCACCCTTGCCGGGGATTTAAAGGGGAAATTCACCCTTGAGCGCATGGTTAACGAGATCACGGCGCTTTACGGCGATGTTGTTGCCGCAAAAATGCCTGCGGGAACGAAATGTGAAGGTTTACCGGGTAGATTTACCAATCAGGAACCGGAACATAATTCGTGAATATGGAAAAATCAGGCATGAGTGAAGGTCACAGCGAATTCATTAAAGATGAACCACCGGGCGAAATTGACGAGACAGATGCAGCACCAGCAGCAATTTCGGTGAAAGCCCCGCCCAAACTCAAGCCTGAAGCCATTGCCGAAGTGCGCCGGGAAACTCCCGGCCGCATTCCCAGTTCCCTGTTTCTTGGCCTGTTCAGGTTTGCCGATTTCCTTTTCATCACCGCCGCCGGATTTTTGATTTACGAGGTTTACCTCAATCAGAGCGAGCCGGGCATGGCGCAGGTTTACAGCCTTATCGCTGCTGGTGCGGCAGCCATCTCCATTGTCCTGTTCCAGAAAATGAAACTCTATTCAATCCGCGCCCTGCGCAGCTTTGCCCGCTCTTCGGGAAAAGCCGTTCTGGCGCTGGGGATTGTTGTCGTCATTCTTACCGCGCTGGCCTTTTTCTTCAAGGCCGGACCGGAATTCTCGCGCCTTTCACTCATCTTCTGGTTTGCCGCCAGTGCGCTGTACCTCATTATTTCACGCATTATCGGAGCCCTTTTGGTACGCAAATGGACCCGGGACGGGCATCTGATCCGCCGCGCTGTGATTGTTGGCGGCGGCAAGCGGGCCGAGGAGCTGATCGAGGCTCTGGAGAACTCGCAGGATACCGGCATCGAGATTGTCGGGCTGTTTGATGACCGCGATGATGGCCGCAGCCCGGAGGAAGTGGGGCGTTATCACAAGCTGGGCAATATTGATGAGCTGGTGGAATTTGTCAGGGAAACCCGCATTGATCTGCTGATTGTCACCCTTCCCTTGAGCGCCGAGACGCGTTTGTTGCAGATGCTGAAGAAATTATGGGTCCTGCCGGTGGATATCCGCCTGAGCGCCCATTCGACAAAGCTGCGTTTTCAGCCCAGCGCCTATTCCTATATCGGCGATGTACCGTTTTTCGATATGTTTGACCGCCCGTTGAAGGGCTGGGATACCTTGCTGAAGGAAATCGAGGACCGCGTGCTGGGGACGATTTTGCTCTTACTGGCAGCGCCGGTCATGGCGCTGGTGGCGATCGCCATCAAGCTGGACAGCAAGGGGCCGGTTTTCTTCAAGCAAAAGCGCTATGGTTTTAACAACGAGATGATCGGGGTTTACAAATTCCGCTCCATGTACACCGATATGAGCGATGCCGATGCGGCCAGACTGGCGACGAAGAATGATCCGCGCGTTACCAGGGTGGGGCGTTTTATCCGCAAAACCAGTCTTGACGAGCTGCCGCAGTTTCTCAATGTGGTCAAGGGCGAGCTGGCCATTGTCGGCCCAAGGCCCCATGCCGTTCTCGCCAGCGCCGCCAATCATCTTTATGTCGATGTGGTTGACGGCTATTTTGCCCGCCACCGGGTCAAGCCGGGCATTACCGGCTGGGCGCAGATCAATGGCTGGCGCGGCGAAACCGATACGGAGGAAAAAATCCGCCGCCGCACCGAATGCGATCTTTATTATATCGAGAACTGGTCAGTGTGGTTTGATCTTTACATCATCGCGCTGACGCCCTTTGCGCTGTTCAACACCGAAAACGCCTATTGATTTGCGCCCGGGGCCGATCAAATGAAAACAGCAGGATGATATGACGCATTACCAGGGATTGAGCTCTGCATCCAGTCCGCCCGAAATCCTGAACAAAACCGATGTCATCCAGACGCGGATCCTGTTTCTGGTGTTTATCAGTTCAGGTTTTGTGATGCGCGAGCCTGCGCCCTATGATGTCCTCATGCTCGGACTTATGGGGCTCTCGCTCCTGACCGGCCTTCGGATTCCGCGCGGGCTGGGGGTTATGGCCACCTTGCTGGTTATCTTTTTCGTATTCGATCTTGTGGGCACATTATCCGCATTTGAGCCCGAACGCGCCCGGATGCACGCTTATGTCACCATTTACCTTGGCATTACGACCTTGTTTTTTGCCTGTCTGATCGCCAGGGATTCCGAAGCCATCCTGCGCAAGATATTTCTGGCCTACACCCTCGGCGCCATGATCACGGCGCTGGCGGGCATTATCGGTTATTTTGGCAATATCGAGTTGCTGACCCTTTACGGACGCGCCAAGGGGCTGTTCAAGGACCCGAATGTGTTTGGTCCGTTTTTGATCCCGCCAGCCCTTTTTGCCATCAAGAAGCTGATCAACTCGCCCTTAAAACGTGCCTGGCCGTGGCTTATGGTTCTGGGCGTGCTTATGACCGCGGTCCTGTTGAGTTTTTCACGTGCCGCCTGGGGGCATTTTATCCTCTCATCCGTTTTAATGATCTGCATGATGTACTTACTCACTGCGGACCGGCACAAAAAGAGGCGCATTCTCAACTATATCAGCATGATCAGCATCATGGCCGTTATCCTGATCATGGTGCTTGTGAGCATGAAATCGGTTGGCGGGCTGTTTTCACAGCGCCTGTCCTTTACCCAAAGCTATGATATCGCCGAAAACGGCGGCCGCTTTTACGGCTACTGGATTGCCCTGAAAACGATCCTCGTCAACCCGTTCGGGGTCGGGCCGCTTTCCTTCGCCAAGATTTACGGCGCGGATCCGCATAATGTCTATTTGCAGACTGCCCTTACCGCCGGCTGGTTTGGCGGTCTGGCCTATCTGGTTCTGGTTGTGATCACTATAAAACGTGGCTTTCATTTCCTGTTCCGCAAAACCCCGGTTCAGGAACTTTTTTTCGTCTGCTACGCCACCTTCCTGCCACTGGCGATCGAGGGGCTTATCATCGACACCGATCACTGGCGGCATTTTTATCTGTTACTGGGGCTGATCTGGGGATTGATGGCCACCTATCCGCGGCTTGAGGGAAAATCCGGGCGTAACCGGGCCGCCCGTTCAGCCCCCGTGGCGGCTACATATCATCAAGATCAAAATCAAGAATGGCCATCTGGAAGTTATAACACAAATCGCCGTCCTCATCGTCCCTGAAAATCAGGCCGATGAATTCATCGCCGATATAAACTTCTGCCGAATCATCAGCACCGGGGCGCTGGCGCAACTCGATGCTTTCCAGCATGAATTTCTTTTTCAGATAGTTCTCAAGACGCCCGACTTCTTTTCCGTTCACGGCAATATCCTCGTTTGCAAGGTAAAATTCACCTTATAAATACAGGGCCGGAGCCCATCAATATATTAATTTTCTTTCGTCACTCCGACGAAAAACGGCATTCCTTACTCTCGTCCAGAGGGGCCTGCTTTTGCCGGAAAGGGTTGTGTTTAATCCTCGTTGCCCTTGCTGGCAAGGGTCTGATTCATCGAAAGGGCAGGTTCCGAGCAGCCCGCCTCGCCGATAATCCTTGCCGGCACCCCGGCCACGGTGACATTGGCGGGCACATCGGCAAGAACCACGGAACCGGCGGCAATTCTCGTGCAGCAGCCAACCTCGATATTGCCGAGGATTTTGGCGCCGGCGCCGATCAACACGCCGCGCCGGATTTTCGGGTGACGGTCGCCATGCGCCTTGCCGGTGCCGCCAAGGGTAACGTCATGCAAGATGGAAACCTCATCCTCGACCACCGCCGTCTGGCCGATAACGATGGAATGGGCATGGTCAATGAAAATGCCGCGGCCGATTTGCGCCGCGGGATGAATGTCGACCGTAAAACATCTTGAGGAGCGGCTTTGCAGATAAAGGGCAAAATCACGCCGCCCGTGCCGCCACAGCCAATGGGCCAGACGGTAGGCCTGCAAGGCCTGAAAGCCCTTGAAATAGAGTACCGGATCAAGATAGCGGTCGCAGGCCGGGTCGCGCTCGAATACGGCCACGACATCGGCGCGTATAGCCTCGCAGACCGCTTTGTCGTCCTTGACCATATCCTCAAAAGCCTGCCGGATCAGGGTCGAGCGGATATCAGCATGATCAAGCGCCTCGGCAATGCGGTAGGCAATGGCCTGTTCCAGCGAGGTGTGATTGAGAATCGAGGAAAACAGAAAACCGGCAAATTGCGGCTCGCGGTGCGCGGCCTCTTCGGCCTCGGCGCAAATTCTTGTCCAGACAGGATCAATGCGGTCGGTTGCGCGGCGTTTGTTTAAAGACGGGCCATCTGCAGGCATGGGCTTATCCTTTGTAGCAGGTTTCCTTTACATAGGAACTGCGTCATAAACTAGCAATATTTATAGCATCAGGGTGAATAAAAATGCCGGATAGTTCCTTGCCCCTTTTTGTGCAAATTACCGGAGCCACGGGCTGGCTGGTTTTCAACCGCCCGGACAAGCAAAACGCCATCACTCAGGCCATGTGGCGCGATATCCCGCGCCTTTTGGAGCAGCTTGACAGGGATTCGCAAGTCCGTGTCATCGCCCTTCGCGGCGCGGGAGGACGGGCGTTCAGCGCCGGGGCCGATATCGCCGAGTTTGACAAACTGCGCTCAGGCGCCGATGCGGGGCGCAATTATGATGCGGCCAATGACGCCGCCTTTCAGGCGCTCGCCAATGCCAAAAAGCCCACTATCGCCATGATCAACGGGTTTTGCCTTGGCGGCGGGCTGGCGCTGGCGCTCAATTGCGATCTGCGTCTGGCGTCCAGAAATGCCAGTTTCGCCATCCCGGCAGCAAGGCTGGGGGTCGGCTATGCGCCCCGCTGGGTGCACCAGCTGGTCTCGATCGTGGGACCGGCCCATGCAAAAGAAATCTTCTTTAGCGGCAAGCGCTTCGGGGCACAGCGGGCGCTCGCCATGGGGCTGATCAACCAGATGTTTGATGCGGAGGAGCTAGAGACGCAAACCGGGCAGTTCATGGAACAAATCGCGCAAAACGCGCCACTGACCATCCGCGCCATCAAGGCGGCGATTGATGCCTGTGCGTTTTACGGTCATGACAAGGCGCATCTGCAACACCTGGCCGAGGCCTGCTATGACAGCGCTGATTTCATCGAGGGCCGAAGGGCGTTTTTGCAAAAGCGCAAGCCGGTTTTTGAAGGGCGGTAGAATCTTTCATGTTTAAACGGTACCGGCCCGGTCCCCCTATGGGCGTTCTTGCAAAAACCTGAGCACTTCGGCCTTGTAACGCCTGTCGCCGACAGCGTTCATATGGTCCTTGCCCGGCAGGGTCAGGGCCTCGCCATTGGGGATGAGCGCGGCCAGAGCTTCAGCCGAACCCGAGACCGTGTCCTTTTCACCCGCAACCACAAGCACCGGCATGGGCAGGAGTTTGATCATCTGAACCGACACCTTTGGCCTTGGCGCGCGCATGCACAGCGCCAGGGCGCGCAGGTCAGAGCCGGTGCGCCCGGCAAAGATGCGGAACATACGCCCCCTCTTGGTGGTGACATCATCGAGTGTCGGGGCTTCGAGCGCCTCGGCGATGGGTTCCGGGTCGCCGGTTCCCAAAATCATGTTCTCGCCCAGCCCGCCGAATATGACGCTGCGCACCAGGGAAGGATTGCCAAAGGCCAGAAACGCGGTGATGCGCGCCCCCATGGAATAGCCCATCACATCGACGCTTGAAATCTCCAGATGCTGCAACAGACGCCGCGCGTCCTCGGCCATCAGCTTGCCGCTATAGCTCATGATGTCGTAGAGTTTTTGCGAGCGGCCATGGCCGCGATTATCATAAATAATCACCTGTCGTCCGGCATCGGTCAGGGTTTTGACCCAGTTGGTGCCTTTCCAGTTCACCGCCATATTGGAGGCAAAACCGTGAATCAGCAAGATCGGCTCGCCCTCACCTGCCACCTCATAAGCAATCTCGACGCCATCCGATAAAAATCGCTGCATTGGCCTCTCATTTCACATCGCTATGACTTGCTCTCACCGTGCGCCACCCTTATGATGCGCGCCATCCGTGAGGGATATAAGCAAAGCTGTATCGCGCACAAGCCTTTATTACTCAAATCACAACAGGCGCTAAATATGCTGGAAACACTTCGCAAGGGTGCAGGAACCTGGGTCGCAAAAATCTTTATCGGACTTCTGGTCCTGAGTTTTGCCGTTTGGGGCATTGCCGATATCTTCAGCGGGTTCTCGGATCGCACGCTAGCCACTGTTGGCGATACGGTGATTTCACCGCAGACGTTCCGTAATGAACTGCAACGGCAGACCTCCAATATCTCGCGCCAGCTCGGGCGTCAGATCAGCTCTGAAGAATCGCGGCGCTTTAACCTGCCGCAAAGGGTTCTGGGCCAGTTGATCACCGATGCCGCGCTTGATAATCAGGCAGCGAAGCTGGGGCTCGGGGTCTCGGATGAGGCGCTGGCCAACAGCATCAAATCGGACCCCTCCTTTCAGGACCAGTTCGGCAAGTTCAACAAATTACAGTTTGAACGCCTGTTGCAATCAAATGGCCTGAACGAGGCTGCATATACCTATCAGCATCGCGGCGTCATGATCCGGCAGCAGATCGCCCAGAGCATCACGGGCAAGATCGCACCGCCCAAATCGATGCTAAAAGCGCTGTTCCAGTATCAGAATGAAACCCGGACAGCTGAATATTTCATCCTGCCAGCCAGTGCTGCCGGTAAAATCGCGCCGCCAAGCGAGGCGGAGATCAAAGCCTATCACAAGGCCAATGCCGCAATGTTCACCGCGCCGCAATACCGCTCTCTGGTCATTCTTGAACTTGATCCGGCAGAGGTTGCCGGGACGATCAAGGTCAAGGAGGAAGATATCGTCGCCTCGTATGAATCGCGCAAGAATGAATTTCACAAGGACGAGACCCGCGATATCGACCAGATGATGTTCAACGACGAAGACAAGGCGGCCGAAGCCTATGACATGATCAGCAAGGGCACGAAATTTGAGGATATCATCAAAGCCTATGGCTTCAATGAAAAAGACGTGCATCTGGGCGTGGTGGATAAATCGCTGATTCTGGACAAGAACATTGCCGATGCCGCCTTTGCCCTGAAAGCGGGCGAGATCAGCAAACCGGTGAAGGGCACGTTTGGCACCGTCATCCTCAGGGTGCGCGCCATCAACCCGGCCAAAATCAGTACGCTCGCCGAGGTCAGGGACAAGATCAAAGCCAAGCTGGCGCTGGAAATGGCGGCCGACAAGGTTCTTGATATTCATGATCAGGTCGAGGACGAACGCGCGGCGGGATCGACGCTGAAAGAAATTGCCGCCAAATTCAAGCTGAAATATATCGAGATCGCCGCCGTTGACGCCAGGGGCCGGGGCAAGGACGGCAAGCCGGTGGAAAAACTCCCGCAATCGCCGCCGCTACTCAAGCTTGCGTTTGAAAGCGATGTCGGGGTCGAAAATGACCCGGTGCCCTCGCCCGATAACGGCTACTGGTGGCTTGACGTTACCGGGGTTACGCCTGAAAAACTGCGCCCGATTGATACCGTAAGGGACGAAATCCTGCGCTCCTGGACGATTGAGAAACGCTCGAAGAAGCTGCTCGCCAGGGCGCAGGCGCTGATCAAACGGCTGGAGGATGGAGAAAGTCTTGCCGATGTTGCCAAAAGCGAGAATCTCAAGGTTGTAAAGACCCCGCCGCTGAAACGCTCCAGCAATAACAAGGTCTTTTCCACCGCCTTGATCCGCGCCTTGTTTTCCAAACCCGAGGGGGCCTATTTCGATGGCCGCCCGGTGAGCGGGGAAGATCGGATTATCGCCAGGGTGGCCTCGGTCACCTTGCCGGATATGACCAAATCCGCCAAGACGGTTGAGGGCATCCGCAAAGCGACGGAACAGGCGCTGCGCAACGACCTTTTATCTGAATATGTCGGCGCCTTGCGTGAGCGTTACGGGGTCAAGATCAACAACCGGACCTTCCAGGCCCTCACGGGCGGTGATGCGCCTGGCTAGGCCTGGATATAACCCATGCAGATTGAGCCTGATTTTCAAACCTTCAGCGCCGGATTGGGCGCAGACCAACCACAGCTTGTCCGGACACGGCTTGTGGCCGATCTGGAAACGCCGGTTTCCGCCATGCTCAAGCTGAGCCACGGACGCCGCAACAACTTCTTGCTGGAATCGGTGGAAGGCGGCGCCATCCGGGGGCGTTATTCCATTATCGGCCTCGCTCCCGATATTATCTGGCAGGCCCATGGCAACAGGGCGCAAATCAACCGGAACGCCATTCGTGACAGGGATGATTTTACCCCTTGCGCACTCCCGACGCTTAGCTCCCTGAGAGCGCTCCTTACCGAATCGCGCATTGATCTGCCTGAAGAGTTGCCCCCCATGGCGGCCGGCGTCTTTGGCTATATCGGCTATGACGCGGTGCGGTTGATGGAGGATTTGCCGGATGAAAACCGTGATGTGCTGGAAGTACCGGATGCCATGCTCATCCGCCCCACCCTCATGGCGATCTTTGACAATATCAAGGATGAGATCACGCTGATCACGCCAGTGTGGCCAAAGGGGCAAGGGGGGCAAAAGCCAGAGGCGGCCTATGCAGCGGCGATTGAGCGCATCGAGCGGACGGTTGAGGAACTTGGCGGGCCGCTTCCGGTAACGGCGCGGGAAGACCCTCTCACGCGCATTGATGAGCCGGTTTCCAATACGGGGCGGGAGGAATATGAGCGCATGGTGCTCGCCGCCAAGGACTATATCAGCGCCGGGGATATTTTCCAGGTGGTGCTGAGCCAGCGCTTTGACACCAAATTTACCCTGCCGCCGTTCTCGCTCTACCGAGCGCTCAGGCGGATCAACCCCTCGCCTTACCTCTATTTTCTCAATTTCGAGAATTTCAGTGTTGTCGGCTCAAGCCCGGAAATTCTGGTGCGGGTCAGAGGGGGCAAGGTGAGCATCCGCCCTATAGCCGGTACGCGTCCGCGCGGCAAAACAAGAGCGGAGGATAAGGCGCTGGGAGCCGAATTGCTGGCCGATCCCAAGGAGCGCGCCGAGCATTTGATGCTGCTTGATCTGGGGCGCAATGATGTGGGACGGGTGGCCAAAATCGGCACGGTCGAGGTTACCGACCAGTTCTTCCTTGAGCATTACTCCCAGGTGATGCATATCGTATCCAATGTGGAAGGCGAGCTGGATAAAAAATATGACGCCATTTCCGCCCTCATTGCCGGTTTTCCGGCCGGTACCGTCTCGGGCGCGCCCAAGGTGCGGGCGATGCAGATCATTGACGAACTGGAAAAAGACAAGCGCGGCATCTATGCCGGCTGCGTCGGGTATTTTTCCGCCAATGGCGATATGGATACCTGTATTGTCCTGCGCACCGCGATCGTAAAAGACAAGGTGATGCATGTTCAGGCGGGCGCAGGCATTGTTGCCGACAGCGATCCGGCCAGCGAGTACACCGAGTGCACCCACAAGGCCGGGGCCCTCTTCCGCGCGGCGGAAGAAGCAGCCCGTTTTGCCGGTGCGCCCGTTAAGGGGCAGTAAGCCATGCACATCTTAATGATCGATAATTATGACAGCTTCACCTATAATCTGGTGCATTTTCTCGGTGAGCTGGGGGCTGAAATCGAGGTTATCCGCAATGACAAGATCACGGTTGATGCGGCAATCGGCAAAGCGCCGCAAGCCATTGTTATCTCGCCGGGACCCTCTACCCCGGACAAAGCGGGGATATGCCTTGAGCTGATTGAAAAGGCCGGAGCCCGTATCCCCATGCTGGGCGTGTGTCTGGGGCATCAGAGCATCGGGCAGGCTTATGGCGGCAAGGTTATGCGCGCGCCGGTTTTGATGCACGGCAAATTGAGTACTATCAGCAATCATGGGGCGAGTCTGTTCAAGGGGTTGCCGGCATCTTTTGAAGCGACACGTTATCATTCCCTCATTGTTGAGCGCGAAACCCTCCCCGATTGCCTTGAGATCACGGCGCAAACCGGGGACGGGATCATCATGGGATTTGCCCATAAGGAGCATCCGGTTCACGGGGTACAGTTTCACCCCGAGAGCATCGCTTCTGAACACGGGCACAAGCTGCTTGATAACTTCATCACTCTGGCCAGGGGGGGTGCAAAATGACGGATTTCAAAACCTATCTCAACAAGATCGCTTCGGGGGATAATTTGAGCGAGAGTGAGGCCAGGGACGCATTCGGCATCATGATGTCGGGCGCGGCGAGCGCGGCGCAGATCGGCGGGTTTTTGCTCGGGCTGCGCGTCCGGGGCGAAAAATTGCCCGAGATTATCGGGGCGGTGAGCGCCATGCGCGAGAAGATGCTGCCCGTGGAGGCGCCGGAGGACGCGATCGATATTGTTGGCACCGGCGGCGATGCCACCGGCACCTATAACATCTCCACCTGCGCCGCCATTGTCACCGCCGCCTGCGGCGTTCCGGTCGCCAAGCACGGCAACCGGGCGATTACCTCCAAATCCGGCGCAGCGGATGCGCTGGTGGCTTTGGGGGTGAATATCGACATTGCACCGGAGACGATTTCAAACTGTATCCGCGAGGCCGGGGCCGGGTTCATGTTCGCCCCGGCGCATCACGCCGCCATGCGTCATGTGGGTCCCACCCGGGCCGAGCTTGGCACCCGGACCATATTCAACCTGCTGGGCCCGCTTTCCAATCCGGCCGGGGTGAAAAGGCAGGTGATCGGGATTTTCCAGCAATCCTGGCTGGAGCCCCTCGCCTATGCCATGCAGGCGCTGGGCTCAACCGATATCTGGCTGGTTCACGGCGCGGACGGAATGGATGAGTTGACCACAACCGGGGTAACCTATGTCACTGCGCTTAAAGACGGTAAGATCAGATCTTTCGAGGTCACGCCGGAAGATGCAGGCCTGCCCAGAGCTTCAATAGACGATATCCGCGGCGGCGATGCGATCGAGAATGCTGCTGCGCTGGGCGAAGTGCTTGACGGGGCAACCCCCCCCTATCGTGACATTGTCCTGCTCAACAGCGCCGCCGGACTGATCGTTGCAGGCAAGGCTGAAGATTTGCAGCAGGGCGCGCAAATGGCAGCCGAAGCCATCGATAGCGGCAAGGCGAAGGCATGTCTTGCAAAACTCGTTGAAGTTTCAAACCGTTAGCTCATGTCCGATATTCTCGCCCGCATCACTGCATATAAGCGCAAAGAAATTGCTGCCGCCAGGGTATCAAAGCCGCAAGGTGCATTGGAGGCCGAGGCGCGCGAAGCTGATGCGCCGCGCGGATTTTATCAGGCGCTCAAAGCAAAATCGGACGCCGGAAAACCGGCCCTTATCGCCGAGATCAAGAAGGCGAGCCCGTCCAGGGGGCTGATCCGGGAGGATTTTGACCCGCCCGCCCTTGCCCGAGCCTATGAGGCGGGCGGGGCGGCGTGTCTTTCGGTGCTCACCGATACGCCCTCTTTTCAAGGCCGGCCGGAATTTTTGGTTTCGGCGCACACAGCCACCGCCCTGCCCTGCCTGCGCAAGGATTTCATGCTTGATCCTTATCAGATTGTCGAGGCCAGAGCCTGGAGTGCCGATTGTATCTTGCTCATCATGGCGATGCTCTCGGACGCGCAGGCGCGCGAGCTGGAAGAGGCGGCAATGGCCTGGGGCATGGATGTGCTGGCCGAAGTGCACGGCGCAGGTGAGCTTGAACGGGCACTTGAACTCAAAACCCCCCTGATTGGGATCAACAACCGCAATTTGAAAAGTTTTGAAACTTCACTCAGCATTTCAGAAACCCTTATCCCGCAAATTCCCGCGACCCGGCTGGTTGTCACCGAAAGCGGGATTTCCAGTCATGATGACATGACACGCCTTGCCGGAGCCGGAGCGCGCGCCTATCTTGTCGGCGAAAGCCTGATGCGTCAGGAAAATGTGAGCGAAGCGACCCGTATTTTACTGGGCAGGAAGTAAAGAGGAAACCCCATGAGCGAAGAGCACCTCACCCATCTGGACGAGAAAGGGCAGGCCCATATGGTCGATGTCGGCGGCAAGCCCGTGAGCAATCGCATGGCAAAAGCGCGCGGACGCGTCACCATGAAGCGCGAGACCTTTATCATGGTCGTGGAGGGCAACGCGAAAAAGGGCGATGTTATCTCGGTGGCGCGGCTGGCGGGGATCATGGCGGCCAAACGCACCCATGAGCTGATCCCGCTCTGCCACCCGCTGGCGCTCACCAAGGTTTCGGTCGATCTGGTGCCCGACAGCGCCACCTGCTCGATATTTGTCACCGCCACCGCCAGGGTCAGCGGCCAGACCGGGGTGGAAATGGAGGCGCTCACGGCGGTTTCGGTGGCCTGCCTGACCATTTACGACATGGTAAAGGCCGTGGACCGGGGAGTTACAATCAGCGATATCCGGTTGCTGGAAAAATCAGGCGGGAAATCCGGCCACTACAAGGGAAAAACCTGATGAGCCTTCTTCCTGTCAGTGAAGCTCTTGAACGGACACAGCGCGATTGCCGGGTTCTTGAAACCGAGCAGGTTGCGCTCCCCGATGCCATGCGGCGCATTCTGGCAGCGGATTTGCCGGCACGCTTTACCCAGCCGGCCTTTGACGCTTCATCGATGGACGGCTATGCGGTGCGCGCCGCAGATGTCGCCGATGCGCCCGCGAAGCTGAAGGTTATTGGCGAGGCCCCGGCCGGGCACGCTTTTGAAGGCAAGGTTGAAGCCGGGGAAGCGGTGCGCATTTTTACCGGCGCACCGGTGCCTGAAGGTGCCGATACGGTTATCATGCAGGAGGTCACGGTGCGCGAGGGCGACCGGGTCATGATCGGGCAATCGCCACCAAAACCGAGACATTTTGTGCGCCCGCGCGGGCTTGATTTTTGCGAAGGTGATATATTGCTGCATCAAGGGCGCAGGTTGGGGCCGCGCGAGATCGGTCTTGCCGCGGCCATGAACCATGCTGAACTTCCCGTGCGCCGCAAGCCCAAAGTGGCAATTCTGGCCACCGGGGACGAGCTGGTTTTTCCCGGGCAGACACCGCGCCCGGACCAGATCATCGCGTCAAACTCGTTTGCTCTTGCGGCGCTGGTTACAGCCTTTGGCGGCGATCCGGTTGATCTGGGGCTGGCGCGGGACAACCGCGCAAGCCTTATCGAGATGGGCAGTCGGGCGCTGGAGGCCGATATTATCGTGACCTCCGGCGGAGCCTCCGTCGGCGATCATGATCTGGTTATCGATGTGTTTGAGGAACTGGGTCTGAAGGTTGATTTCTGGAAGGTGGCGCAGCGTCCTGGCAAGCCGATGATTTTCGGTCATTTAGGCAAATCCCTGTTTCTCGGCTTGCCCGGAAATCCGGTCTCCTCGCTGGTTTGCGCCCGGGTTTATCTCAAGCCAATGATTGACGCCATGCTGGGACTTCCCGGCGATGCGGACCATCCGGAAGAGGCCCTGATCGGCGCGCCCCTACCCGCCAATGACGAGCGGCAGGATTTCCTGCGCGCCGCGCTTTCAAAAGATGAAAACGGCCAGCTTACCGCCACCGCCTTTGGCAAGCAGGACAGCTCGATGATGAACATTCTCGCCCGCGCCGACTGCCTGCTCATCCGGCCGCCGCAAGCCCCGGCGAGCAAGCCGGGCGAACGGGCGCGGATTTTACGGTTTCATTTTTAATAACCGCCCCTGAAAGAACACCCGGTTGGAAGTTCACATTCAAAGCCCGGTTTTGATTCAATCAAAACCGGGCTCTAATTCTTTGTTATTGCCGCACTTTTTAGTGGAAAATCGTTTCCCGCTTATCCAGAAGCGCTTTAAGCCGCCTGAACTTCAGACAGGAACTTGTCCACCTGGCGGCGCATGTTGTCCGACTGGATGGCAAGCTCGCTGGCAGCTATTTTGACCTGGGCGGAAACCTGCCCTACTTCCCCGGCGGCCTCGCTCAGACCGGCAACATTTTCATTGACCTGGGATGTGCCCTCGGAGGCCTGCTGTACCGAACTGGCGATTTCCTGCGTTGCCATGCGTTGCTCGTCCAGCGCATGCGAGATGGCCATCGAGCCTTCGGAAAGCTCGGCGATAATCCCGCGGATACCGTTAATTGAATCCGCCGCTGTCGTTACCGCTGTCTGCAATTGCGAGATTTGCGCCGAAATCTGCTCGGTCGCCTTGCTGGTCTGGGACGCCAGCCCCTTGACCTCGGAGGCCACAACCGCGAATCCCTTGCCGGCATCGCCCGCCCGCGCCGCCTCAATGGTGGCATTGAGCGCCAGCAAATTGGTCTGCTCGGCAATATCGGTAATCAGGGTGGTGACCTCGGAAATCCCCCTGCTGGCCTCAAGCGCGGCCTCGACCTGCGAGGTGGTTTTCTCCGCCTCGGCAACTGCGGTTTCCGCTACGCTGGCCGATTGCCCCACCTGGGCGGCAATCGAATCCACCGTAACCGAAAGCTCCTCGGTGGCGGCGCTGACGGACTGGACATTCGCCGCCGCCTGCCCTGAAGCATCGGAAACCGAAGTGGCCTGTGACGCCGTTTCCTCGGCCACCGAGGCCATGGTCTGCGAGGAGGCGTCGAGCTGGGTCATGGCGGTGGCCAGCGCGGTGAGGACACCGCTGACTTCTGAATCAAAGCCGGAGACAAGTTTAGTAAGATATTTGGCCCTTTCGCTGCGCGCCTCGGCTTCCTTAACCTGCGCGTCGGAAAGGTGCTGCGCCTTGATCATGCTGTCCTTGAAGACAAGAACCGCCCGCGCCATATCGCCGACTTCATCCTTGTTTTTGGTTGCCGGAACCTCGGCGTCCATATCGCCATCGGCCAGCTTGCGCATCTGCTGCGCCATGAGGGCAATAGGCCCGGCGATCGAGCGGCTGATGCCATAAACAAGTAGCCCCGTCAGCAACAGCACCAGAACCGCAATTCCGGCCATGATTTCGAATGATAATCTGGAATTCGCCGCAGCATTATGGCCCATTTTGACAAGATTGGCGGAAATTTTATCTTCGACAATTTTCAGACGATCAATTTTTTTCGTTATGGCGTCAAACCATTTCAGACCGCTGATATGCGAGATGTCCTGATTGAAATAGATATTGCGGATCGCCAGTTTACGCATCTCTTCAACGTTCTGAATATCCCTGGCCGCCATTTCCTTATCATAAAAGGCGTTGATTTCCGGTGACGCCAGAAGCCTGAAATTAGACAGATATGCCTTTTGCGCCGCTATGAGGGAAATAAATTTCTCGTGGATTTTGGGTTGAAAGGAGCCACGCGAAAAGCCGTTGGCTCCCATTGCCCGTTCGATACCGGCGCGTTCCTTGGCCTGGAGAAAATTGGTGTAACTGTTAATCGCATTGGTAACTCTCGCATCCGGGCTGAGCAGCGACATCCGCGAAACGATATCAAGCAGGGACGCTATCGTCCCCGTGTAATATTTCGCCATTTCGCCGACACCCAGGCTAAGATTGCTGACCTTTGCCCGGCTGGCGTCAAGCTGCTTCAGGTTTTGGCTGGCTTTATCGACAAAGCCTTCAAAGGTCCGGCCATAGGATGCGACATCAAAGGATTTCAGCGCTGTCTTGAAAATTGCAAAGTATTTGTCGGTCACCATGCGCTGGTCGGCGAGCTTGGCAACAAAACCGCCCTTGCCTTTGCTGCCGATGAAACCGGCCGAATTGCCACGTTCTTTTTGCAACTCATGGACAAGATTCGTAATCGAAGGTGAAAACCCTGCCAATTGCTCAAGTTTTTCCATCCTGGATGCATCATTCCATTGCCCGACAACCATATAACCGCTGAAACCAGCCACCGCCAGAGCCGGCGCCAGCATGGCCAGCAAAATCCGCAAACTTATTTTTATATCCGAAAATTTAAAACCGAACATATCCGTTGACCTCTCGTGGATGTCCCCCTTGATCTAGGCCAAGATCATGCTCCAAAAAGGTAAATACAATTTGAATATAAGGGGATAAACATACAACTTTTACGGGGCAATACCTGCTCCGCACACATGAAGGGCCGGCCAGGCTCAAATACCGCTTGAAATTCTGCATTAGCATTGTTTTATTGGGCTTTTTTACCTGTTAATCCTTCGGATATCTACAGATAAATGTTTCATCGTGCTGTGATTTCAAGAAGAGTTGATTCGACCTCTGGTTGTTTTTTTGCGGGTAAATCACCGGACGGTCCTTGCCCGGCGCAATTCGGGCCGCCCGGAATTTATGCTCCCTGCCTTGTTTCCACAGAGGCAAAGCAGGTTCATCCTTGCCGGATCAGGGCGTAACCATACTTTCCGGTACGGTTTTCTCGCGCTTGACCATCAGCTTGTTGAGCGCGCTCACATAGGCGCGTGCCGATGCCGCCATGGTATCGGTGTCGGCAGCGCGGCCAGTGACCGTCTTGCCGTTCTCTTCCAGCCGCACACTGACCTCGGCCTGGGCATCGGTGCCTTCGGTTACGGCGCTGACCTGATAGAGCGGCAGGCTCGCTTCATGGGGCACAATCGCCTTGATGGCGTTGAACGTAGCGTCAACCGGCCCGTCACCTGTACACTCGCGGGTTTCGTGACGCCCGTCAACATCCAGCGTTATGGTCGCTTTTTGCGGCCCGCCAGTGCCCGCTATCACGGTCAGGGCGACCATTTTGATCCGGTCGTCAACCGTGGCCACCTCGCTGTCAACCAGTGCTTCTATATCTTCATCGAACACATTCTTTTTGCGATCCGCCAGCGCCTTGAAGCTGCGAAAGGCATCCTGAAAGGCATTGTCACCCAGTTCATATCCCATGGATTTGAGTTTTTCACGAAACGCATGACGCCCCGAATGCTTACCCATCACCAGAGACGATTCTTTCAGACCGACAGATTCCGGTGTCATGATTTCATAGGTCTCGACATTTTTCAGCATGCCGTCCTGATGAATGCCCGATTCATGCGCAAAGGCGTTTTTGCCGACAATCGCCTTGTTGTACTGCACCGGAAAGGCGGTCACCGCCGAGACCAGCTTGGAGGCGCGGGTGATCATGGAAGCGTCAATTGTGCTCTCATAGGGCAGCAGATCGTTCCGGGTCCGGATCGCCATGACGATTTCCTCCAGCGCCGCATTGCCGGCCCGCTCGCCCAGCCCGTTGATGGTGCACTCAATTTGCCGCGCTCCGGCGCGCACCCCCGCCAGCGAGTTGGCCACCGCGAGCCCCAGATCATTATGGCAATGGGTGGAAATCACTGCCTTGTCAATATTGGGCACCTTGCCCCGAATCATGGTGATGAGTTCAAAGAACTCTTCGGGCATGGTGTAACCCACCGTATCGGGCACATTGATGGTGGTTGCCCCGGCCTTGATTGCGGTCTCGATGCAGGCGCATAAAAAATCGTGCTCGGTGCGGGTGGCATCCTCGGGCGACCATTCCACATCATCGGTATATTTGCGCGCCCGCGCGACGCTGGCGCTCACCGCTTCGCGCACATCATCTGGCTCCATTTGCAATTTGTGCTTCATATGCACGGGAGATGTGGAAATAAAGGTGTGAATGCGTGGCCGTTTTGCGTATTTCAGCGCCTCTGCTGCCCGGTCGATATCCTTGTTGCCGGCCCGCGCCAGACCGCAGACCACAGCCTGTCTGGCGGCTTTCGCCACTTCGCGCACCGCCTCGAAATCGCCATCGGAGGCAATAGGAAACCCGGCCTCGATGATATCCACCCCCATATCGTCGAGCACTTCCGCCACCTGGATTTTCTCACTCAGGGTCATGGAGGCGCCGGGCGATTGCTCGCCGTCGCGCAAGGTTGTGTCAAATATGAAAACGTGATCGTTGCTGTCTTGAGACGTCATTACTTTTTATCCTTATCCGCTGCCGCTTGACTTGTTACGCGGCAAAAATCGTTGATACTTTTTTTGGTATTCAACTCCCCTGAACAAGCGGCCTCTTGAACAATCAAGGGCCAGCCTCTGCTCAGGGGCTGATAAGGAGCAGGTCGAGCGCACAGGCCGCCAGCAGCAATTCGCCGCCCGCATTCAAATCCGCATATGTCGCTCTCGTGTTCATGTCTCGCCTTATACGCCGCTCCTTCGATTTGAGCAAGTCTGATTTACGGACTACATGGTTAACTCTTTGTTACCCGGCCTTGTTGCCCGGAAATAATCGGGTGGAATAATCAGGCAAGGCTCCGATATGTCACATTCTTTTATTGCTGAAAATTTGGTAGAATGAGCCCTGAGGGGCGTTTGGCTGTATCAGAAAGGAGACGGGCCATGTTGAGCACTCACACAAAGCTTGTAGTTCTGTTCGGATTTATTGCCGCTTTATCTCCCCTCACCATCTCAGCACCCCATTCGGGAGACGCCTTGTCGGTGTCTGCCGTGCTGGCAAATGATGACGGGGGAGGCAATCTTGAAAATTTCTGGAGGGAACGGCGCGTCAAGGCCGGAAATCCCCATGGAAAGCAGGTAAGATTCCTGCCGAGAGGAGGGCGCAGGATAAGATCCTCCGCATATGAGGTGAAGGATGCGATCGAATTCGCCTACGGCAAGCTCGGTGGATATGTCGTTTGTGCCGGGCGGGCGCGCCGCTGGATATGCACACGCGGTAATAGTAGCATGAAATAACAGCGCATCAGTTGAGAGCGTAAAGTGCGGTCTGGGGCAGTGCCGGTCCGCCAGAGGCGCAGCGGGGTTTTTCAGATATCGAACGCCCCCTCGCTCACGAACACCGCATGGCCGCCGATGCGGGCGGCGTGCATTGCGCCTCCTTTGATCTCTATCTCGACATTGATCAGGCTGGGGCGGCCCATCTCGTAGCCCTGCTCGATATGAAACCGGTGTGTGCCGTCATGCAGTCCGTCGAAATGCTGGATGACGCCCGAGAACGCCGCCGCTGCCGAGCCTGTTGCCGGGTCTTCCAGCACACCGATGCCGGGCGCGAACATCCGGCCGTGAAAATGATGCCCCTGATGCACGCTTTCGCGGCAATAGACAAAAACTTCAGCGCTGTAGCCCCTGAAGCAGTCCTTCCACACTGCCAGATTGACCTTTGCCCTGGCAACCGTTTCAAGATCGCGCACCGGCACGAATACAAACGCAATTCCCGCCGACCACATCGAGGGTTTGTGGTTTTCAAAGCCGATTTCCCCATGGGTCAGCTCAAGCGCGGTGCAAAGCCGGTCCGGATTTGGCGCTTCCCCGAGATTTTGCGCCAGTTTGGGAAGGTCAAACTCGGCAAACGGCGCCTTGCCGGGGCGAAACCTGACCCCGGTACGCACCGGGCCAATGCCTTCCTCAAGCATGATGATGGCGTCCTGCTGCGATGCCTGATCGCCGATCTTGCGTGAGGCCAGCAATACCCCGGTGCCTACGGTAGGATGCCCGGCAAAGGGCAGCTCCGCGCCGGGGGTGAATATGCGAATCCGGGCTGAATGGGCCGGGTTTTCGGGTGGAAGCACAAATACCGTTTCCGACAGATTGAACTCGCGCGCAACCGCCTGCATCTGCGCCTTGTCAAGCCCGCCCGCATCCAGAACCACAGCCAGTTGATTGCCGCTCAGTTTTTGATCCGTAAAAACATCAAGGGTCGCAAATCGGCGTTTCATCAGTAGTGATCTCCGGAAAATGAAAATTTTGATTCCCTCGGGGAGAAGAATTGCATAAAAGGGGCTTCAAATGAAACGCTCAATTCTCCTCTCCCTCGCCCTTGTCGGCCTCGGCGTCCTCCTCACCGGCGGATTCATTGCCGTTGTCGAGCGCACCAACACTCTCGGATTCTGTATCTCCTGCCACGAGATGAAGAGCACCGTCTATGAGGAATACCGCCGAACGGCGCATTATTCCAACGGCTCCGGCGTTCAAGCGATTTGCTCCGATTGCCATGTGCCAAAAGCCTGGGGGCCGAAGCTGGCGGCCAAGATCAAGGCTTCGAGAGATGTCTGGCACTGGCTTCTGGGCACCATAGACACAAAGGAGAAATTCGAGGCCCGCCGCCTCGAAATGGCGAAAAGGGTGTGGAGTTTCCTTGAAAAAACCGATTCTGCCACCTGCCGCTCCTGCCATGATTTCGAGCGCGTAAACTGGGACGATCAGGCCCGCTTCGCCGCCCGCATTCACAAAACCGCCATCAAAGAAAAAAAAACCTGTATCGACTGTCACAAAGGCGTTGCCCACACCCTGCCCAAAGAAGAAAAACCGGCCGCTACACAAGACACGGCCGATCTTGACTTGGAATATGCCGACGAGATCAACATGACCTGCATCCCCTGCCACGGTGAGTTTGGCCAGGGCAAGTCAGACGGCACCTATCCGCGCCTTGCCGGCCTTTCGGCCGCATATATCACCCGCCAGTTCAGGATGTTCAAATCAAAAGAACGCCTCAATATCCCCATGTTTCCCTTTGCCAAGGAACGCGAAATGCCGGACGAGGATGTCCGCGTCATCTCGGCCTATTTTGCAGGCATCAAGCTCGCCTCGAAACTTCCCCCCGTGGACGAGAAAAAATTCGATGCGCTGAACCGCCTGAAAAGCGCAACGCAGGTCCTCAATGTCGCCCGCTATCCCGGCAACATCATCGCCGGCGGGCGCCTCTACGCTCGCGAATGCGCCGGCTGCCATGGCAAAAAGGGCGAGGGCAACAAGGAACGGATTATCCCGTTCCTCACCGGTCAGCACAGCAATTATCTCAAACGCCAGATCAGAAAATTCAGCCTCGGCAAACGCATCCATGACAGCCCCGGGGACGCGGCCATTTTCCAGAGCTTCAGCGCCGGGGAAATCGACAATATTCTGGCCTGGCTGTCGGTTCAGGATGACGAATAAGACAGCGCCAATCCAAAATCATCCGGATTGGCGCTGCTGAACCAGATTATCAAAACCTTGCGCTTATTTTTTGATTTTGGTGATCTTCAACATGCTCATAATGGCTTTTTCATAGAAGGGTTCGCTGACACCCTTGCGGATTTTGCGCAGGAAGTACCACTCAAAAGCCAGTTTGCCCCAATGCACCCAGCGCCCTTTCGCCGACCATGTGAAGTTGCGCGGCGGGTTTTGCGGCATGGCGAGGAAGGTCACGCCCCGGTCGCCAAAATCGGCTAGGCAGAACGCGTTCCATGTCGGCATGTGCCTGGGCTCCTTGCCCGCCACCACCAGAGGCATGTTTTGGGCGGTTGCCGTGACCATGGACTCGATCATGAAGCCGGTTTTGGGCACCCCGGTGGGCACCGGCGTCGCCACCGGCGGCGCAATGGCGATGCACACGCCGATTGCAAAGATATTGTTGTATTTGGGGTTGCGCTGGAACTCGTCGGTAATGACAAAGCCACGCGGATTGACCAGCCCGTCAATCCCCATAAGCGCCGGAATACCGCGAAAAGCAGGCAGCATCATGGCGTATTTAAACGCTTCTTCGTGTTTTTTCTTCTCCGCGCCGTCTTCATCGACCTCGGTGAAGAACACCTTGTCCTGTTCAAATTTGTCAACCTTGGCATTCACCACCCATTTGATATCGCGGTCGCGCATGATGGATTCGAGCATGCCCTTGGTGTCGCCCACGCCGCCAAGGCCAAGATGGCCGATAAAGGGCTCGGAGGAGACAAAGGTCATCGGCACCTTGTGGCGGATTTTGCGCCGGCGCAGATCGGTGTCGAGGATCATGGCATATTCATAGGCGGGGCCAAAACACGACGCGCCTTGCACCGCGCCGACAATGATCGGCCCCGGATCAGCGCAGAATTTGTCCCAGGCATCGCTGGAGACCACGGCATGTTCGACCGAGCACACCGAATTTGTAAACGCCTCGGGGCCAAACCCTTCGATTTCATCAAAGGCAAGCTCGGGGCCGGTGGCGATCACCAGATAATCATAATCAACCGTCTTGCCACTTTCCAGTTCAATCCGATTTTCTTCCGGGATCAGCTTTTTGGCGCTGTCGTGGATAAAATCGATACCGCGCTTTTTCATCGGCGGCGCCAGCTCGACCGTGATCTCATCCTGCTTGCGCCAGCCAACACCGGCCCAGGGATTGGACGGGGTAAACTGGAAATAGGATTTGTTCGAAATTGATGTGACCTTATGCTCACTCCCAAGTGATTCACGCAGCTCAAACGCCTGGATGGAACCACCCAGCCCGGCTCCCAGAACAACGATATGCGCCATTTTATTCCTCCCGTTTTTTCCGGTCCCCAACGCGATGGAACCGGTTCAATCACCACAAAGCCAAACCGGCAAAGCATGACAATTTGCCGCAAGCGCCCTCATTGCATGGTGACCAGACTATGTTAAAAAGAGATAATCGGGGGCATATTACACCCCGCCCCCTGAAAGTCCAAACATTTTGTGTTGTTTATAGCGTGTCTTGTTTTACCGGCCCCGGCGCCGGCTGGTCACGGCAGGGTGTATTGACGCTTTTAGCAATGAGTTGCCGTTGATATCGGGGCAAAACTGCTCAGTAATTCGCCGCCAGCATGCCAACCCCGTCGCGGCCATAAAGATCGCGGCGGAACTGCACCGTGCCGTCGGGCAGCGACCATGCGGTGATATAGGTCCAGTAGAGCGGGATGGATTTTGTCAGATTGACATTCTTGCTCTCGCCCATGCGGATGGTTTCATCAATGCGCGAGGGAGCCCAGCCTTTTTCCTTTTGCAGCATCCAGCCTATCAGGTCCTGAACATTCTGGATGCGGACGCAACCGGAAGAGTAAGCCCTGTAACCATGGCTGAACAGGCCCTTGGTGGGGGTATCATGCATATAGACCGCATGTTTGTTAGGGAAATTGATGCGGACAAAGCCAAGGGCGTTGGAGGGGCCGGGGTCCTGACGGAACTTGAACTCGGCCGCCGCCGGGTCATTCCAGTCAACCGTGGCCGGATCCACCTCTTCCCCGCCCCAGCTCTTGAGGATGCGCAGATTGGTCCGGGTGAGATAGCCGGGGTCTTTCTTCAGTTTGGGAATAAGGTCCTTGCGCACGATGCTCTCGGGCACATGCCAGTAGGGGTAAAAATTAAGCTGCACGATGCGGCTGCTGACCAGAGGTGACTGACGGTCGGTCTTGCCCACCACCGTGCGGTGGCGAGAGCGTACCGAGCCAAAATCAACCGCTTCAAGTTCGGCCGCAGCCAGATTGACCATTACGAATTTCTTGCCGATGCCTTCAACCATTTTTGAAATCCGGGCAAGATTGAGCTTGAGCTGGGCCAGGCGCGCCGAGGCGGAGACATTGAGCGCCTTTAAGGTGCGTTCATTGACGGTGCCGGTCTGAAGCAATCCGTTGCGTTTTTGATAATGCTGCACGGCCTGGCCGACATAGGCGTCATAGGAACGCTGCCTGCCCTTTTGCTGGCGCAGATCACCGGTGATGCTCAGGCGCTGGCGAAGAAGGATAACGCGCGGGCTGCTGGTGCCGACACGCATGGTCGGACCGCCAGGTATCTTTTTCCACCCGCCGCGGCTGACGATATATTCATAACGGGCGATGGAGGCCTGCATAGCCTCAATCGTGGCCTTGGAGAATACCGGGGTGCGGCTGCCGATGCGGCTGCGGGAAAGACGGCCAAAGGCCGGCAACTGCCCTGCCCCGGTCCCGGTCCGGGCGCCGGCATTTCCGGCCGATGAGGCGGGATTGCGGCGAGCTCTTGCGGTTGTGGTGTCAAAACTGTCATCCCACTCAACCTCCGCGCCGGTAAATCTGGGCGCCAGATAGCGGGTGGACTGGTATCTGGATGTTTTTTGAACCACCCGCTTGCGCTGATAGGAGGTTCGGTGGCGCTTGACAACGCCGTTGGCGGCAGGCGCGAACCAGACGGAACCGGCCGAATTCTGCGCTGCGCCGGCATCAAGCGGCGGCGCCAGAAAGGCCATTGCCAGTCCACCGGCCAAGGCAAATGATAATCGGGTCAATTCCGCTTTGTTCCTGGACATGCTCTGCCGCGCCTTTTTGCTCAAAACAGCGGATACGTTCGCCACGCTCCGCAACTCAAGAAAAACCTGTCCACTTTGCGTGTGTTTGTCAAACGAAAGGCCCCGCTCCAAGTGTCACGTTAACCATAAGCAATAAACGGCAGATTAACAAGCGCTAGCTGGAGTGCTTCCAGGGCAATCGCATAATATTCTGGAGGCCCTAATAACGGTGCATTTCGATCTTCACTCAAAATATCACTATGTATTCATATAGATACAGCAAATCGAATTCGTCATTCCTGCGAAGGCAGGAATCCGGTAAAAGCTGTCCACAAGCTGAAAACCCGTTCTGGATTCCCGCCTTCGCAGGAATGACGTCCGAAAACTAAGGAAATACGCGGTTTCTTTCATGCGATTGCCCTGGAGGTGCTGTTTAATCGTGAGAGACTCTGGAGCATCATTATGGCCATAAAAAAGAGCGGCATGAAAGCCGCTCTGGTAAGTTGCAAGCTCCGCTCTTGAAGGCGGTTTTTTCCGCGCCGCCTTTACAGACGGTAGCGGATCTGGTCGGTCCAGAAACGCTCAAGTTTCTTTAACGCACCATTCAGGGCGGAAAAATCACTCACGCCCAGTCCGCCGACCTGCTCGATGGAATGCAAGTGCCGATCATAAAGCGCATCAATGCTGTTACGCACCTCAATGCCTTTATTCGTCAGGCTGACCCGCACCGAGCGGCGGTCCGCCGCCGAGCGCTTGTGATGGATATAGCCTGAATCGACAAGTTTTTTCAGATTATAGGAAACATTGGAGCCCAGATAATGACCGCGGCTGCGCAACTCGCCCGCCGTAAGCTCGGAATCACCGATATTATACAGCAAAAGCGCCTGTACAGCGTTGATATCGACACGCCCCATCCGCTCGAACTCATCCTTGATGACATCGAGCAAATGCCGATGCAACCGTTCTATCAGGATCAAAGAATCGAGATAGGCCGATTTGGCGTCGGGCGTTTCGTCTCCTGTAATACCAACAGTTGAATAAGCTGTCGTCATGTTTACGTCCCTGCACTTGGTTTAAGAAGGTTATCCCCCCTTCTTGTGCAGTGAATTTACGCCCGCCAGATGAATATCCGATTAAGCGACAGGATTAATTTCCGTTTACTTTACAATGCTTTACGATTAGTTGCCAGGATTGGTTAAATTTTACCGATTGCACCGGCCTGCCTTGTTCGCAAGCCAGTCGGCCCGCGATCTGTTCGGGGACCATCCCGTTGCAAGACGGTCCGGCACGAGCTTTCGCAGCTCTGGCCGGCGTTCCAGTCGGGAGCCCTGCCAGCGTGCCAACCAAGCCGGTTTATCAGCATAGGCAGACTGATAAACAGCCTTTCTTCGCGTTCCCGTATTGCGCTTTGTCTGGTCCAAATTCTTTACTATTGCCGTACTTCTTATCGGAAAAAACGGCTCCCGCTTTTCCGTAAGTGTTCTGGCTTCACGTCCCGCCCGGCGCGGAATGATGGCTGTATCCGGCCTCTCTGGCGGCTTCATCAGAGCCGAGGCATTTGCCGCCTTTTGCCCTTTCAACCCGGATGGCGGGATATTCCTTGTCCAGCGGGGTATAATAAATCTTCCCGCCCCCTTGTGCCGTAACAGCTTTTACCGGGCAAGGCGGGGCGTGGGCGGCCTCGCGCTCAAGGCGCGTTCCGCCGCGCCAGGCGGCGGGGGGTATGAATTTGCCGCGCCAAAGGCCAAGAGAGGCGTGCCTGGCCTGCTTTTGCGCTTTTTTATAGCTGGCCGGGGCTTGTTCAAGCGCAATCGCGTAGCCTTCTTCCAGCAAGATGATGGCGGCGGGCGTCCCGCCTGTATTGCAGATTATTTTTGGCCGCTCATCCGCCGCGGCGGAACCGGCGGGGGCGGGGCGGCAATCGGGCGGATCAAAGGCAATGCGCCGGTGGAGCGCCCCGGCGGCGTCGAGGCCGCAATGCCAGGTGGCGGAGCCGTTAAAACAGACCTGGCCCAGCTCGGGCGTGTCGATCCCGAACAGATCATAGGAGATATTGCCGATTTGCACCGTATCGCCATCAATTACCTTGAAATTGAGATGGGTTTTTCCCGTTCCTTCCGAATTGCTGATGACCCAGGCAATCACGGCAATCGCCAGCAGGGAGGAAGTCAGGATGCCCAGAATCAGATACAATCTGCCAGGCGTTCCGGTTTGTTTTGAATTCATATATAAACAGCTCGCTTTCAGCCTCGCCCGAAAACATTATAAACCCAGACCGGGCGTCATGATGGCCCTATTCGGGCGGATTTACAAAGCCCGTGGTCATATAGCTCTTTTGCCCCGATTCATGCATGGCCTCTTTTAACACCAGACGCTCTCCGGCAATCGGCGCTCTGGGCAGACGGCTGACGGCCTGCACCTTGCGTCCGTCATCAAGCCTTACACTCAGTATATAGCCGCTCTTGCGCCCGGCGCCGCGGATTATACTGACAATTTCTCCCTTCACGGGGGTGCTGGAAACGACCTTGTCGATATTTATCGTCTGCTCATAGCCGACAAAGATCAGCAGGGCCGAAACGGCGATGGCAACGCCAAGAACGATAAGGCCGATTTTCAGCCGCTGCATGAGGATCAGCCGGTCAAGACGCTTTTTAACATCGGGATTCATGCCATGTCTGTGGGTGGATGATTGCGTCATGGGACTACTCTTTCACAAGATCCTGATATTGCTGGAACGAGCCGATCCAGAACCAGGCCAGCTTGTCGTCGGGGGTCTGCACCCCAACGGTCCTGTGCTTGAGGCCGACACGGAAAGAAAAGATCGGCATCGACGGGTGAATCTGCCGGAAACGCAACGAGGCATGAAACGGTTTTTGCTTCCATAATTTGTAATTGGCGTCGGCCAGTTTCTGGATATCATGCGGCAGATCGTCAAAGGCCGACCAGTAGCTGTCTTCACGCAGATATTCGGTTGACGGCAGGGAGATCAGACTGCGCGAAAGTTTTTTTTCAATCCCTTCATATTCCTTCAATGCCCGCGTGGCCGCCTTTTCCAGCCAGCGCCTTGAAGCTTTTGAGGACACGATCCTGTCCCATTCATTCTTGTCTTCCACCCGGTCAATGATTTCCCAGGCGATGCGGTCCCTGTCCACTTTGGGCAGGCCCATAAGGACCTCGACCGCCTTGTCAACGATATCACTCATTTTCTTCAACCTTTGCTTGGTAATGAATATGTTTCCACCGGTGCTTCGACCCTGAATGCTTGTGATGAAAATTTACGAATTTCCCGCTTATCCTGATGATGTTCCGGTCATCAGAGGCCAGAGCGATCCGGCGGGATTTCAGAGGTTATGATCAGGCCGCCGGTGAGCCGCGGGTATCAGGGAAGTAATGGGCGGCGCGGATATCCAGTTCAACACCGGCATTCGCAACAAAAACGCGGTCGGCCGGCGAAAGTGCGGGAACAGCGGCAAGAGCCACTGCAATTGCCAGGTGGCAGGCCCCGTTATCAAAAGGATCATCGTCATACCCGCCAACAATCTGGCCCGCATATCCGCCGGGGCCCGGCGCCGCGCTCCTTGCGTCATTCGCAAACAGCTGCCCGAGCAGCAAAAATACGCCGAACAGGCCGAACAGCAGGGTTTGTGAACTGATTTTCATAACGGCGGCGATCCATATACCAGCATCAGACGCAGGGCGCAGCCTAGCATATGTTTAATGAAAAAAACCCGTTTTTTTGCCGCAGCGGGGTTGAAGCAAAACGGGCGGGATTTTACTCCCGCCCGGTTCAAGCCTGATAAATGCAGGTGTCAGCCCTTCCGGCCCCTGAGCCAGTTGAGCATGGTATCGGCATCGGAGACCTCGAAGGGGTCGGTGGGGCAGTTGTCGGAGTAATCGCTCTCGATAAACATTTTCACGATTTCGCCATTCTCGACATACATGGAATAGCGCCAGCTTCGCATGCCGAAGCCGAGATTTGACTTGTCCACCAGCATGCCCATCTGGCGGGTAAAGTCGCCATTGCCGTCGGGGAGCAGAAAGACGTTTTTGGCGTTCTGGTGGCGGCCCCACTGGAACATGACGAAGGCATCATTCACCGACAGGCAGACAACCGCATCGACGCCTTGTGCCTTGAACTCGTCGTAAAGCTCTTCATAGCGCGGCAAATGCGAGGTCGAGCATGTGGGGGTAAAAGCGCCGGGAAGCGAGAACAGCACCACATTCTTGTTGGCAAAGATCTCGTCACTGGTGAGGTCTTTCCACTCATAGGGGTTGTCACCGCCCAGGGCTTCATTGCGGATGCGGGTTTTAAAGGTTACGTCAGGGACAGTATTTCTCATTTTCATTTCTCCTTGGGGTTTGAAAAGGTTAGTCGGACGTGATTTGGTTTTCCGGCTTGGAAGGCCGCATCCAGGTGTTTTTTCATGCACCTTCATGCGCCCGGTTACAAGGATACGCCAATAACCACGGCAATCCGGCGGCGATTTCCCGCCGGTCGTTTTTGGCGTTTCCGGTTTTGATCTGACTGATCATGGGTTTCTTCTCGTTTGTTCCGATGTCAAGATAGGCGCTTGTAATATATTTGTATAATGATATATTTCGCTTAGCTTAATCGATTTTTTCGATGGATAGATATGCGCCAGCTACCCACCCTCAAACAACTCCGGTATTTAAGCGTTCTGGCGCAGGAGGAGCATTTCGGCCGCGCGGCGGAAAAATGCTTTGTCACCCAGTCCACATTAAGCGCCGGTATTGCCGAGCTTGAGCTTATCCTCGGCAGCCCCCTAGCCGAACGCACAAAGCGCAGCGTCATGCTCACCCCGCTGGGGGTGGAGGTTGCGCGGCGGGCGCGAAATCTGCTGCGTGAGGCAGAAGACCTGATCGAGCTTGCCGCGACGCAGCGCAATCCGCTGAGCGGCGATTTGCGCCTCGGCGTCATCCCCACGATCGGCCCCTTCCTGCTGCCACGCATTCTGCCCGAATTCAACAGCGCCTATCCGGAACTGAAGCTGTTTTTAAAGGAGGACCAGACCGATCGGATACTGGAACAGCTTCGCGCTGGAAAGCTCGATGCGGTATTGCTGGCCCTGCCCTATGAGATGGAGGGGATAAAAACCCGGGTGCTGGCAAATGACATGTTCAGCTTTGCCTGCCCGCTGAATCACAAACTGGCGCGTAAAAAATCAATAACCGATGATGATATCGCCGATACGCAGCTTCTGTTGCTTGAAGAGGGGCACTGCCTGCGCGATCACGCCCTGGCGGCCTGCCACCTTGAATCGCGCCGCAAACAGGCCGGGTTTGAGGCCACCTCATTGCAAACCCTGGTTCAGATGGTCGCCAGTGGTCTGGGGCAGACCCTGCTGCCGCAACTGGCGCTGGACGCAAGGCTGGCGGCGGGGCTTGATGTGGCGATCATCCCGCTGGCAGATAAAAACGCCTCGCGCCAGATCGGCCTCGCCTGGCGCGCCACCTCGCCGCGCCATGATGACATGCAATTGCTCGGCGATGTGATCGAGGATGTTCTGGTATGAGATGTTTATATCATTCGCGGCTGCCGGTTAATATCGCTCGTGGCCGTTCGGGGCTGCGCCCCGGCCTGCGTGGCCGCGAGGAGCAAAACTGTGAGTCCCGGGCCTGATCAAAACTGTAAACCCGGAAGAATCACTCCCCCCTCCGTGGCAGGGCAGGCCGGCAAAGCCGGTGCCAGCCCGTGAACGGACGCACGCCGGAGGCGGGTGGAAACCAAAAAATCCGGGCGAAAACCAATAACAAAAACAATCAAAAACCTGCTCAGTCCCGCTCCAGCCTGGCCAGCAGGCTTGAAGTGTCCCAGCGGCCGCCGCCCATTTGCTGGACTTCGCCGTAGAGCTGGTCAACAAGGGCGGTGACGGGCAGTTTCGCGCCGTTGCGGCGCGCCTCGTCAAGACAAATGGCGAAATCCTTGCGGGCCCAGTCCACGGCGAAACCGTGGTTATATTCGCCCTCGATCATGGTCTTGTAGCGGTTTTCCATCTGCCAGCTTTGCGCCGCGCCTTTTGAAATCACTTCGATGACGGAGGCGGCGTCAAGCCCTGCGGTTTTGGCAAAATGCACCGCCTCGGCCAGCGCCTCGATCAGGCCGGCAATGGCGATCTGGTTAACCATTTTGGTGAGTTGGCCCGAACCTGCCGGTCCCATCAGCCGCGCCATGCGGGCGTAGCAGTTGATCAGCGGCTCCGCCCGGGCAAAATCCTTCTCCTCCCCGCCGGTCATAACGGTGAGGACGCCGTTTTGCGCCCCCGCCTGCCCGCCCGAGACCGGCGCATCGAGAAAGCCTATCCCCTTGTCGCGGGCAACGGCGTCAAGCTCGCGCGCCAGCTCGGCCGATGCGGTGGTGTGATCGACAAAAACCGCCCCCGCTCCCATGGCCGCAAAGGCCCCGCTCTCCCCGAGGGTTACGGCGCGCACATCATTATCATTGCCGACACAGGCGCAAACCATATCCGCGCCCGCCGCCGCGGCGGCCGGGCTGGGGGCGATTTTGCCGCCATGCTCTTGCGCCCATTGCTGCGCTTTTTCAGCCGTCCTGTTGTAAACCGTGACCTCATGGCCGTTTTTTGCCAGATGCCCCGCCATGGGATAGCCCATAACGCCCAGACCCAGAAATGCCGCCTTGCTCATATCGCCCCTTTAATCCTTGTCTCTACACGCTTATTTTAATTGCTGCAATTTACGCCGTGAATTATGAATTGAACATACCAAACTCACCGGGAAAGAAAACATGCAAGATGTCAAAATCGCCGCCCGCCGCCCTTCGCTGCAAAGGCTTGAGGCGGGGAGTGAATACTGGTGGTGCTCTTGCGGGCGCTCGAAAAAACAACCCTTTTGCGACGGCTCGCATGAAGGTACCGGCCTTGAGCCGCTGAAAGTCACGGTTGAAAACTCCCGCAATTACGCCTTGTGCCAGTGCAAACATACCCGAACCCCGCCCTTCTGCGACGGCTCACACAAGGATTTACCGGAGTAGTCGCAACGGCCGTATTCACCATGCGTCCGGGGTTTCCCGGACAGGGCGAAAGCCGCAATCTGTTCAGGTAGATTGTAACGCGCTCTCAAGCTGGCGGTAGCCGCCCCTGTAGAAAACCAGCGGCTCGTCATCAGGGCCCTCATGAATATCCAGAACGCGGGCAAGAAGGATGGTGTGATCACCGCCGTTATCGCGCCGCAGGGTCCGGCATTCAAAGCTCGTCAGGGCGTTTTTCAGCAGCGGCACACCGCAACCGCGACAGGAAAAATCGCTCTCTTCAAGCAAGATGCGGCCGCGCATTGCATAGCGGGCGGAGGCGTCCGCGCTCCCGCCGCCGAGAATATTGACGGCAAAGCGGTCATTGCTCTCAAACACATCATGGATGCCGGCTTCGCGGCGCAGGCACCACAGGATAAGCGGCGGCTCAAGGGAGACGGAAACAAAAGAGTTCACCGTCACGCCATAAGCCCGGCCATCAGGGGCGCAGACGCTCATGATGGTGACGCCGGTGGCGAAACGCCCGAGGGCGCTGCGCAGGGATTTTGGCTCAACAGCCATTTTGCTTGCTCTTTATTGTAATTATTCCAAGCCTGCATTTAAGCGATCCTGCCGCGCCTTGCAATGGCCGGATTCACCGCCTATGTGGTTATTATTGTCCAAACGGCCGCAACGGGAGCGATTATTCATGGCGCCGAGCTCAACCGACCGAAGGATGCCGGAATTTAATCTTTCCATGCAAGGCGAGGGACCACACGCCTATGATCCTGAAACCCGTCCTGAATTGTTCAGCGGGATTATCGGCAAACGCGTGATGGCGTTTATTATCGATGCGGTGGTGATTGCGGTTTTGTGGTTACTGGGTTCGGTGGTAATTTTTATCCTCGGACTGCTGAGTTTCGGCCTGTTCTGGCTGCTCTGGGGAGCGGCGCTGATCCTGCTGGTGCTGGGTTATGAGGCGCTGACTCTCGGCGGGCCCTATTCAGCCACCTATGGCATGCGCATCATGGGGATTGAGATGCGCACATGGTATGGTGAGCGCCCCGGTGTTTTACAGGCGGCGGCGCATTCACTGCTGTTTTATTTTTCGGTCACCCTCACCACATTCCTGATCCTGCTGGTGCCACTGCTCAACAACCGCAAGCGCTGCGTGCATGATTTTTTATGCGGCACGGTGTTTGTCAACACCGAGGCCCTTGCCGGGTATAAAACGCCTTAAGGGAGCATTTTTCACCGTAATTTTTTAACTTGATTCTTTGACATCTGTTTTTACACTGCGAGTTTGGGGTTTGGAGAGATCACGTGACGGAACAGGGACGACGCATACCGCAGTTTTACATGACTGCCCCTTCGCCCTGCCCCTATCTGCCGGAGCGCGAAGAGCGCAAGCTCTTTACCGTACTGGCGGGCGATGATGCCCAGCTTCTCAACAATTCACTGACGAAGGGCGGTTTCCGGCGCTCGCAGAACATTGCCTACCAGCCCAATTGCAAAGGATGCGAGGCTTGTGTTTCGGTGCGTTTGCCGGTAGATGATTTCAAGATATCGCGCAATCTGCGGCGGGTGTGGAAGCAAAACCGCGATCTCGATGGCAAGCAGTGCCCGCCCGGCCCCACATCGGAACAATATTCCTTATTCCGCGATTATCTTGACAACCGTCACGCGGATGGCGGCATGGCGGATATGAATGTGTTTGATTACATGGCCATGGTCGGGGATACCGGCATCAAGACCTGCATAATCGAATACCGCCCGCGCCTGATGCTGGATGCGGCGGAAGAAAATATGAGAGCCCCCCTGCTGGCCGCGGCTCTGACCGATATTCTCGATGACGGGCTTTCCATGGTGTACAGCTTTTACGTCAATGACCAACCCGGACGCAGCCTCGGCACCTTCATGATTCTGGATCATATCGAACGGGCGCGCAAGATGGGGCTGCCTTTTGTCTATCTGGGCTATTTCGTCGAAGGCTCGCCCAAAATGCACTATAAATCCCGCTTTTTGCCGCAGGAACGCCTTGGCCCTGAAGGCTGGGAGCGGGTGTAGCTCCCGGCACCATCTCCTGTTCTGCCTGCCGCGCCTTGATCGCAACCGGGCGAACGATTATCTTTTGCCAGTATGAGCCTTCCCGGCACGGGGAGGAAAAGCGGCGTCAGGAAGAGAGTTTTTCATGCAGGTCAGGCAGGATTTCCCCGATTTAATCGGCAATACGCCGCTGGTGCGGCTTAACGCAGCCTCGGCGCTGACGGGATGCGAAATTCTTGGCAAGGCGGAATTTCTCAATCCGGGGCAGTCGGTCAAGGACCGGGCGGCGCTTTATATTATCCGCGAGGCACTGAAACGCGGCGTGATCCGGCAAGGCGGGCTGATTGTCGAGGGCACGGCGGGCAATACCGGCATAGGTCTGGCGCTGGTTGGTAATGCCTATGGCCTGCGCTCGCTTATCGTGATTCCCGAAACCCAGAGCAAGGAGAAAAAAGACGCCCTGCGGCTGGCCGGGGCCGAGCTGATCGAGGTCCCCGCTGCGCCTTATAAAAATCCCGATAATTACGTTCGCTATTCCGGGCGTCTGGCCAAAGCGCTGGCTGAATCGGAGGAAAACGGCGTTTTATGGGCCAACCAGTTCGACAATACCGCCAACCGCGCCGCGCATATCGAAACCACCGCGCCAGAGATTTATGCCCAGACCGAGGGCAAGATTGATTCCTTCATCTGCGCGGTTGGTACCGGCGGCACACTGGCCGGGGTGTCCATGGGGCTCAAGGCGCGCAATGAAAACATTACCATAGCCCTGGCCGACCCCATGGGGGCAGCGCTTTATTCCTATTACACGTCCGGCGAACTGAAATCTTCGGGCTCCTCCATTACCGAAGGTATTGGTCAGGGGCGCATTACCGCCAATCTGGAAGGGGCGGTCATCGACAGGGCCTATCAGATTGATGATGCGCAGGCCCTGCGCATATTATTTGATCTGGTCACCCATGAAGGGTTGTGTCTGGGTGGCTCCAGCGGGGTGAATATCGCCGGCGCCATCGCACTGGCCAAAGAGATGGGGCCGGGACACACCATCGTCACCATTCTGGCGGATTACGGTAACCGTTATCAGAGCAAGCTCTATAACCCCGAATTTCTAAAAACCAAAAACCTCCCTGTTCCGCACTGGTTGGAGAGGGTGAAAATGGATATTCCAGATGTATTTGAAAAGACTTGAAAAATGACCAGGAAGCTATTTACTGATGAGCCGTATTTGCAAGAATGCGAAGCCGAGGTTGTTGAAGTGAACGACCGCAACGGGATCGTTCTCGACCGGACGGTTTTTTACGCCACCGGCGGCGGACAGCCCGGCGACAGCGGCGTGATGGTGCTGGCTTCGGGCGAGGAAATTGCCATTGCCACAACCGTTTACAACGCCGGCCGGAGCAAGATTGTTCACGTCCCGGCAACCCCCTCCCCCCTGCCCGCCCCCGGTGAAAAGGTGAGGCTCAAACTAGACTGGGCGCGCCGCCATGCCCATATGCGCATTCATACCGGGCTGCATCTGCTCTGCGCGGTGCTGGATTATCCGGTGACCGGCGGCTCGATTGGCAAGGGCAAGGGGCGGCTTGATTTTGACATCCCGGAAGCCGGGCTCGACAAGGAAGAGATCGCAAGCAAACTCAATGCGCTGATTGCGGCCGATTTACCGGTCTCCTCGCGCTGGATCAGCGATGAGGAACTGGACGCCCGGCCCAAACTGGTTAAAACCATGTCGGTGCAACCGCCGCGCGGCGCGGGCCGTGTGCGGCTTATCTCCGTTGAAGGGTGCGACTTGCAACCCTGCGGCGGCACCCATGTGGCGCGCACCGGCGAGATTGGCAGACTGACCGTGCCAAAAATTGAGAAAAAAGGTGGCAAAAACCGCCGTGTCCGCATAGCTTTCGCCAAATAATTTTAAAATAGAATCAGGAATTGAAGATGAGCGAACAGGCTTTAAAGCATTTCGTTGAAACCGGTTGGCTGAAAAAGCATCTTGCCGATCCTGATCTGGTCATACTGGATTGCTCCTGGCATTTTCCCGATGCGGGCGATGCGTGGGCGGAGTACAAAGAAGAGCATATTCCCGGCGCATTGTTTTTTGATATCGATGTGGTCTCCGATACGAAGAGCAAACTGCCCCATATGATGCCGGGTGCGGAAAAATTCGCCCGGCTTGTCGGCGAAATGGGAATCGGCAATGACACCACGGTCGTGGTTTACGATACTTACGGCTTTTATTGCGCCGCAGCGCGGGTGTGGTGGATGTTCCACATCATGGGAGCCAAAAACGTCAAGGTGCTGAATGGCGGCATGCCCAAATGGCTGGACGAAGACGGTCCGGTTGAAGAGGGCGAACCAAAGCCCGGCGTACCGCGTCTGTTTAATGCCAGACTGGACGAAGCGCGGATTTACGCCACGGAGCAGGTTGTTGACATCATGAACGACAAATCGGCGCAAATCCTGGATGCGCGCTCTCCGGCGCGTTTTATCGGCGAGTTGCCGGAACCGCGCGCCTGTCTGCGCTTTGGCCATATTCCCGGCAGCATCAATATATTCTTTAAGGATTTCCTTGAATTTGACGGTTCGCTTAAGCCTCTTGATGAGGTGAAAAAACGGCTGCGCAACATCCCGCTTGATTTGACAAAACCGATTGTCACCACCTGCGGATCAGGCGTCACGGCGGCGGTTATGAATATTATTCTGGCCGAACTCGGGGTGGAAAAAACCGCCATGTATGATGGCTCATGGGCGGCGTGGGGCTGTGAGGACAATGATTATCCTGTCGCCATGGGTCCGGCCTGAGATGCAAAAGACAACCACCATCACGACCTGGCTGGAAATGCATGAAAACCCGCATGTGCATGTGCCGCGCCCGGTGGGGCATTATGCGCTCATGGCGGTGAAATCGCCGCCGCTGCATTATTACCGCTATTTATATGGAACAGTGGGGCGCGATTATATCTGGGTGGACCGCCTGCGCCTGAGCGATGAAGGCTTGGCGGCGATCATTCATGATGAGGCGGTCGAGATATATGTCATGTATGCGGACGGCGCGCCGGCGGGCTATATCGAGCTTGATTTTCGCCCGGCGCGGGAAGCGGAACTGGCCTATTTCGGCCTGATGCCGGAATTTACCGGCCGCGGGCTGGGCAAATTCATGCTGGCGCAGGCCATCGAGCTGGCATGGGAAAGGCCGATAAAACGGCTGTTTGTCCATACCTGCACCCTAGATCATCCCGCCGCCCTCACCCTTTATCAGAAATGCGGCTTTATACCCTATGCGCAGGAAGAAACAGAGGTTGAACTTCCGGTATAGAGGGCCATAATGACCGTGTGTGTTTTTTAGGGTTTTCTCTTTACCGTCAGAGGAGAGCACCATGAAACAGATATTCGGCCTTGTGCTGTTCAGCCTCTTTCTCCAGACCTTTGCCGTAACCTCTCCGGTTCTGTCGGATGCCGCCGGGGATGCCGAAAAAGCCCTGAGCGGTGTTGAGGCTGATTTTCATACTTTTGTTGGCAGTGTCGATCAGACAACCAAAGAACTCGACATTGTTATCATCAAACTTTCCACATCGGAAAAGGTTGCAATGAATGTATTGAGCCTTCTCGACAAGGGCGATCCAAGATGGGCAAAGCTTCAAAAGGCGTTGCAAAAAATCCGCCGGATCAGGGAAGCGGCTAAAAAATACAATGGCGGCCTGAAGCTGTTCAGCAAGAGCGCCGGGCATGTTGGTTCAGCCTTTGATCTTTATGACAAGGTGATCGATATCCGCGACCGGGCGGCAGGACGCAGGGGCGGCCCGCTGGCGGGGCAGCTTTCGGTCCTTGCCGATGTCATGGCGGAATATGGCGGCAAAATTCCGCTTCTGGGAGAGGCTCTGTCAGATCTAGGTACAATTACCGGCGGCATGCTGAACGCCACGGATAAACTGGCGGTGAAAATGGCCGAAATTCATAAACAGGGCATTATCGGCGTCGGGACGGGGCAAAATCTTGATGACCCTCGCTATATCAAGCTGGTGCAACAGGTCCCCGGCGGCAATACCCTGACCCTGGTTCCGGCAACGTCAAATTTTGTGTTCGAGAATCTGCAAACGAGTGACAAACGTGATTTTATCTGGGATGCCGCGCGGCAAAAATGGTATGTGGTGAAGGGCAATTTAAGGGCTCCGGCCATCTTTGCCGAGGGGCTGCTCGCGGGCAAACGCTTTGCGCCTTCGCAGCTTGAACACCTGACCAGAAACAGCGCCTCCATTATCCGCCGCAAGGCAAACGCCCGCCATTTTCTTGGGCTTATGAACGCGCAACATGCCGGGCTGAATTATGGTCGTACGATTTCCGACATAGATGATAAATATGGCCGAAATGTTTATTATAACGGCAAAAATCCGGCCTATTTTCTTGCGCGCTATGCCTTTGACGGCAAGTATCAGAACGAAGTGCATATATATGCCGCTGTCATGTGGGCGCATGCCCTGACGAGCCGGAATGGCGGCGAACTGGTCCGGAAGCTGGAAAAGCTGGCGCAAGATACCGGGGTGGATTTGTACGCCGTGCTGCCAGAGGAAGAAAAAGTGGCCCTGCTTGAGCGACAAAAACGGCTGAAAGCCAAAATCGCCCGCAAGCCTCCCGGAATTTCACACCACCGCATCAGAACATCACGCCCGGTCCGGCAGCATACGGAAACGGCGGGCCGCCGCATAAATCGCTCTTGCGAGATTTGGGCAACCCGAAAGAAGTGTCTTATGCGCAAACGGGTTTGCGTGAAATCGAAGACTGTTAAAAAATGCAATCGTTATGACGGCACAAATTTTTACACGCGTAAATGCATCAGCTGGGATTCCTACCCTCTTTGCGTTGAGAAGAAAAACAAATGCGTTGAATACAAGAGCTATCGTTATTGTAAAAAACGGCGTTGAGGTGTTGTCTGTTTCGCCTTTTTGAGGTCACGTTTTGCCGTTAGTCCCCGTCCTGTTTTTTCAGGAGACTCTCATGAGATATTTGCTTGTTCCCGCGCTGGCCACCTGTCTTTCTTTTGCTTTTCTGGCCATGCCCCCGGCACAGGCGTACTCTTCCAAAGCCAGGGCGATGGCCCGAACCCTTTCGGTCGCGCCGCCGCCGGCGCTGCGGGCAAAGAGATTTTCGCTTCACACCATCAAGCGGCGGCATGATTTGCGGCGGTTTTTACGCGGGGTGGATATCGACAGCATCAATTTTCGCTTCAATTCGGCCGTTGTGGACCCGTCCGAGGCGTGGAAACTGGCCGATCTGGCCGATGCCTTCCACCTTCTGCTGCGGCGCAATCCATATGAAATGTTCCTGATCGAGGGGCATACCGATGCGGTGGGCTCAGCCGCCTATAACCGTCGGCTGTCCGAGCGCCGGGCCTGGAATGTGGTGCGGGTGCTGGCGCGCCGCTACGGTGTGCCTTACCGCGCCATGACGGCGCAAGGCTATGGCGAGCGTTACCTGAAAATTCCTGTCCCCTATGAAGAACGCCGCAACCGCCGGGTGACGGCAAGGCGGCTGACGGACATCCTTTACCGAACCCGCCGCCTTCCCCCCCTCAAGGGTCTATTTCCGCGGCGAGCGGCGGTTGTGAGTTCAGTCCGGTTTATTCCGCCAGCACGTCTTTTACCGTCTCGGCCAGTTTTTTGAGGTTGAAGGGTTTGGGCAGGAAGGTGAAGGTTTCCTTTTCGTCGAGGTTTTTATCAAACGCGTCTTCGGCATAACCGGAGATGAAAATGACCTTGAATCCGCTGAGGCGTTTACGCAGCTCACGCAGCAGGGTCGGGCCGTCCATTTCCGGCATCATGACATCGGAAATCACGAGATCGATATCTATATTTCCCTCGCCGACAAGCTCCAGCGCGCTTTCGCCGTTTATGGCTTCGAGCACGGTATAACCGCGCGCCGACAGGGCCCGGGAGGCAAAGGCGCGCACGGGATCCTCGTCCTCGACCAGAAGAATGGTCTCGGTGCCGGTCAAATCCTTGTGGGTGGCCTTTTCCTCAACCGCTTTGGGCGCCGCCTCCTGCGCATCCCTGAAATGGCGCGGCAGGAAGATGCGGAACGTCGTTCCGGCCCCCTCCTCGCTCTCAGGGAAGATAAAGCCGCCGGTCTGCTTGATAATGCCATAAACGGTGGCCAGCCCCAAGCCCGTGCCCTCACCCACATCCTTGGTGGTGTAGAAGGGCTCGAAGATCTTGGCCATGACCTCTTTGCTCATGCCCGATCCGGTATCAATCACCTCGACGCAGACATAATCATCCCCTGGCATGGGTTTTAAATCAAGCTCGCGGGCCTCTTCCCTTGAAATATTGCGGGTTTTCAGGGTGAGGACGCCGCCATCGGGGTGCATGGCGTCGCGGGCGTTCACGGCCAGATTGACGATCACCTGCTCAAACTGGTGCAGATCAATCTTCACCAGCCCCAGATCGCGGCCATGGACGAGTTTAAGCTCGACCTTGTCGCCGAGCAGACGCCCCAGCATCATGGTCAGATCGGTGATGACATCGGTAAGCTGGATGACTTCGGGCCGCAGGGTCTGACGCCGTGAAAAGGCGAGCAACTGGCGCACGAGAGCGGCGGCGCGATTGGCGTTTTGCTTGATATTGATAATGTCCTTGAAGGAAGGATCGGTCGGTTTGTGGTTGACCAGAAGCAGATCGGAAAAGCCGATAATCACGGTCAGGACATTGTTGAAATCATGCGCAACACCGCCGGCAAGCTGGCCGATGGCCTGCATTTTCTGGCTCTGGGTAAACTGCATCTCAAGCATGCGCTGCTCGGTGGTATCAATGGCAAAAACGATCAATCCGCTATCGCCGCTGCCATGTTCGGCCGATTGGGAGATGATCATCTTGGCAGTGGAGCCGTTTTCACCGCCGATACTGACATCCACGGGCGCAAGACCGCTTATGCCGCTACGGGCCTGATTAAGGATTTCGCGCAGGCGTTTGCGGCTTTCGGGTGCCACCAGATCGGTCAGGGGGCGGTTGGAGATGGTCTGCCCCTCGAAAATGCGGGCAAAGGCGCCATTGGCCATGTCAACGCGCCCGGCGCCGTCAAGGGTGGTGATGCCGATGGGGGCCGAGTTGAAAAAGCGCGAGAAGCGCGCCTCGGCCGCCTGCTGGATTTCCTCACTGCCAATACCGGCGCGCCGGTCAAGCACCAGCGAGCGCGAGGGCAGCGCCTTGCCATATTCATCAAAGACAACCTTGTGCAGCACCCGCACCGGACGGTAAGAGCCATCGGCGCGGATGAAATCGATATCAAAACTGGTGGATGACATGCCGCCGCCATCGGGTTTGGAGCCGGTGAGAAGATGCACGCCGTCACCGGCGACGATGTCCTCCAGCCTGAGGCTTCCCCCCGTGGTGCGGGCCAGATCAATGCCGAGCCATTCGGCCAGGGTGGCGTTGAGATATTGCAAGCGTCCCTCGCCATCGGCCGAGAAAAACCCCGAGGGAGCATGATCAAGGTAATCGATGATGGTCTGCAATTCCCGGAAAACATTTTCCTGGCGTTCACTTTCGGCGGTGACATCATGCAGATGCCAGACGCGGCAGGACTTGTTCTTCGCCATGGCCATGTTACGGACCGAAATGCGCAGCCAGGCCGGTTCCGCCTCGCCTTCGCCCTTGCGGAGCAGGCGCACGTCTTCTTGCCAGGCGAGGCCGTCGCGCGCGGCGCGGCTGATGCGGTAAATGGCATCGGAAATTTCCGGATGAGACGCAAAGGCGCGTTCAACAGGGCGGATTTCATCAGGGGTGCCTGCCCCGGTAATGGCGGCATAGGCCGCGTTCGAGTATAAAATCCGGTTGTTCCGGTCTGTTATCAGCAAGCCGCCCGGCGCGGTATCGGCGACAATTTTGAGCAGATTGTCGCGCCGCGCGCTCATGCCCAGATGCAAAACTCCGGCTGCGCCGCCAAACAGCGCCAGCAGACCGATAACCGCAAGCAATGCCAAAATGCCCAGTACGACAGGCTCGGCCTGATCACGCGCCGCCACCGCAAGGCCAACCGCCGTCAGCGCCAGAACCAGAGCCAGAAGCAAAATGGGCCAGATTCGCCCGCGCGGCGCCCCTTGCCCGTTTGCGCCCTGTCCGGTTTTCTTCCCTGCCTTGGCGCTTGCAATATTCGTGTCGCTCATATTTTGGCTCTTTTGCTTTTATGGTAAATCAACCCGGTAACCTGAACTCAACGCATTGCCTGGTTATTGAAGATGCAAACCCGTCCGCTTGTCCCAACCGGACAAACCGCCAGACGAATCATTTGCAGTATTATTGCCTCCGTCCCAGTTTATTCTCAAGACGCATTACGTAACTAATGACCTGCGCGACGGCTTTATAATGCTCTTCGGGGACCTCTTCATCGACTTCCACGCTGGCATGAAGAGCGCGCGCCAGGGGTTTGTTCTCGACGATGGGGATATGGTGTTCTTTGGCCAGTTCCCTGATATTGAGGGCGATATCATCCGCGCCCTTGGCAAGACAGAGCGGCGCCGGCATGCCCGGCTCGTATTTCAGCGCCACGGCGTAATGGGTCGGGTTGGTGATCACCACGGTGGCCTGGGGGACCTGAGCCATCATGCGTTTGCGGCCGCGCTCCATGCGTATCTGCTTCAGCTTGGCCTTGATCGCCGGGTCGCCCTCCATCTGTTTGTGCTCATCGCGCAACTCCTTCATGGTCATGCGCTGTTTCTTGAGCCAGGTGAAACGCTGGAACATGATATCAAGCCCGGCGATAATGGTCATGACCGCCAAAGCACCCAAAAGCAGCTTGATGGCATAGATGCGCACAAAGGGCAGCAACATGGAAGGGTCAAAGCTGATAATATCGGCAAAGCGGGCGCGGTCCGGCCAGACGGCCATGAACATGATGATGGAGACGACAATCAGCTTGATAATGCCCTTGGCGAAATTGACCAGAGAGGTGGGGGAAAACAGCCGTTTGGTGCCCGCAAGCAATGAGATTTTCTCAAATTTCGGCTTCATCCGCTCGGCGGTGAAGAGAGGTTTGTGCTGAACGAGATTGCCCGCAAGCGCCGCCAGCAACAAAACGCCCATGGGAATCAGCAAAATAACCGCAACCTTGCTGCCCAGTACGGAAAACAGGGCGATGAGCGCCGGGCCGTCCATGGAATATTCATGGATATTGCCCATGAAAACTCTCAAAACCTGGGTGAGAGAGGAGACCATCGCACCGGAAAAAAGCAACACAATCATAGTCATTGCCAGCAGGGCGAACCACATGGTGACTTCCTGCGATTTGGCGACATCACCCTTTTTATGGGCTTCTTCGAGCTTGCGCTGGGTTGGTTCCTCAGTTTTTTCTGTTTCGTCCGGTTTTTCAGACATGCCCTTCCCCGATCACAGCAGAAAAACCGCAAAGGCGGCCTTGAGGTAGCCAAGAAACCACATCATCAGCGCAGACAGGAGCAGCAGCATCAAGGTCAGCCCGAGGAAAATATTGGCCGGCATGGCGACAAAGAAAATCTGCACCTGCGGCATGAGGCGCGACAAGATGCCGATGCCGAGATAAAAAATCAGCCCGAAAACCAGAAAAGGCGCCGTGATCTGAACGCCGACTTTAAATGAACCGGCGACCGTATTGAGCGCCAGTTGGGAAAAATCGCCAAGGGCGGGCAGATTGCCCGGTTTGAAAAGGGTGTAGCTGTCCTTGATCGCAACCAGAAACATATGGTGCATGTCGGTGACCATGATCAGGGTGATGGCAATCACCGAGAGGAATGATCCGAGAATGGCGCTCTGCACGCCCTGGGTCGGATCGAAGCTCTGGGCGTAGGACAACCCCATCTGGAAGGACATTGCGGTTCCGGCTATCTGAAGCGCGCTCATCATCAGGCGGGCGATGCCGCCGATCAGCAGGCCGATAATGACCTCACCGCCCAGCAGCGGGAAAAGGCCGCCAAGCCCTGCCGGAGACGGGCCGTAATAGCCCTCGGCGAGCGGAAACATGACGAAGCTGAAGACCAGGCCGATCATCAGGCGGATGCGCGGCGGAACATTGGCGTCGCCAAAACCGGGGAGCAGCATGATGATCGTGCCGATGCGGGCAAAAAGCATGATGAAGAGAAAGGCCGCCTGGGGCAGATAGCTGATGGTCATCCTCAGCCCCCGGCGATATGAACGACAATGCGACCCATCAAACCGGCAAGGGTCGCGGCAATGAACGGCAGGGTCAGGATGAGGGTTAAAAAGATCGCCAGGATCTTGGGGACGAAGACGATGGTCATTTCCTGAATCTGGGTCAGGGCCTGAAAAAGCGCGATCAAAAGGCCGACGACAAGCGCCACAATCATAAGCGGCGCCGATATTTTCAGCAATGTATAGATGCCGTCATTGGCGACATCGAGAACCTCCGCACCTGTCATCAATCACCCCCTGCCAATCAGACCGGCATCTTCATAATGTCCTGATAGGCATTGATCATCCGGTCGCGGACGCTAACCAGGGTTTTCATGGCGATCTCGGCTTCGGCCACGGCGCTGACAACATCGACCACATCGCTCTTGCCGGCAACCTGTGAAACGATAGCCGTTTCAGCCTTGCTTCCCGCGGTTGCCGTTGCATTCAGGCTTTCTTGCAAAACGGCGCTAAAGTCACTCTGGCCGGCGCCGGCCGGTTTTGTTTCCCCGGCCGCCCTAGTCATCTGGCCCATGGCGGCGGCATAGGCCTTGGCGGCCAGTGTCGGACTAATGGTCATGATTTTTTGCCTTTATGCTTTTGTCAGGCTTTCAGGATTTCCAGGGTTTTGGCCAGCATCTGGCGCGACGAGGTAATCACGTTCAGATTGGCCTCGTAGGAGCGCTGGGCCTCACGCATGTCAACCGACTCAATCAGCGAATTGACATTGCTGATTTTCACATAACCCTTGTCATTCGCCGCCGGGTGACCGGGATCGTATTTGAGACCGAAGGGGCGCGTATCAAGCTTGTAGCGTCCGTTTCGCACCGTATAGGCCTGCAAGACATCGTCAAAACGGTTCTCCACCATGGGGATGCGGCGGCGGTAGGGGTCACCGCCCGGCGTTGTGGCCAATGATTTGGCATTGGCCAGATTCTCGGCAATGATCCGCATCCGTCCGCCCTGGGCCCGAAGGCCCGACGCGGCGACTTTAATTGCACTTATCAAATCCATGATAACCTCCGTTAATTGCCGATTGCAGTGCGCAACAGGGCCAGGGAACGGGCATAAAGGGCTGACGCGGTGCGGAAATCCATCTGGTTTTCAGTGACCTTCATCATCTGCTCTTCAAGCACGACCGAGTTGCCGGACTGGGAAATCTCCCAGCCTTGCTCCTTTTGCGTTTCGTAGTTTGCGTTGCCGTCTCCGGGCGCCGAGATATGCGCCGCATTGGTGCGCGCCAGTGTGACCGCAAAGGGCGCCCGCCCCTTGCCGGTGCTGCCAACATCCATGGCTTTGAGGTCTTTGGCCATATAACCGGGCGTATTGGCATTGGCGACATTTTGCGCCAGCACTTTCTGGCGTGCCTGATGCCACTTCATCTTTGACCTTAACAGAGCCAGTACCGGAATATCGCCGATAGCCATTTTCAAACCTTCCAAAGCACCGGGGCCGGCATGGCCCGGAGAATCAAGCGCCAAAACCACCTTGAATGGGCAGATTTTGCCGCCTGGATATTAACAGGTGATTAAATTCTTAAATCTTTGCTAACCATATTTTTTCAACTCGGCGGCGTTTGTTAACGCTTTGTTAGGGGTAAACCGGGCAAATTTTACCTGGTGCTAATTAACACTTCCGTGTGAACACAAACTGGAGATGGTCCTTGGGTTTCAACCTTCCCGAATATGCGCAATATGCCGTGGTGCTGATTTTTGTGCTGGGGCTGATCTTTCTTCTGTCCCTGGTGTTGCGCCGTTTTACCGGCATCGGCGGCGGTGGTCAGGCGCCGTTTTCACGCCGCCTGCGCCGGTTGAGGGTTTCGGAGGGCGCCTCGCTTGGCGGGCGTCACCGGCTTATTCTTATCCGGCGCGACAATGTCGAGCATTTGCTGCTCATCGGCGGTGCTTCCGATCTGGTGATTGAATCGGGCATTACAGTGCCGCACCCAAAACCGGCTTCGCCGCCCGCCCCCTATCCGGCCGCGGAAGAAACAGACCATATTGAGCCTTCTTTTACAGCCGGGTCTTCCGAGCCGGCCTCATCACGCGATGATGAACTGGCCAAAAGCAAGGCGCTTCTCGACAGATTGTCAAAAAGCAAAGACGGAACATGAACCGGGCCGGCAAATTTCCCGCCCTTTTGCCGTTCGGGTTGCTGCTGGCGTTTTATTGCCTCACAGGCGCGGATACGGCATCGGCGCAGGCAATTACGCTTGATCTGCCGCAAGGCGGCGGTCTGACCGGACGCGCCCTGCAACTGGTGGCCCTGGTCACGGTTTTGAGCCTTGCCCCGTCAATTCTGGTGATGGTGACCTCCTTCACCCGGATTGTGATCGTGCTTTCCCTGCTGCGCACCGCCATCGGAGTGCAGCAATCGCCGCCCAATTCGGTTATCATCTCGCTGGCGCTGTTTCTGACCGCCTTTGTCATGTCGCCGGTTTTGCAAAAAAGCTGGGAGGACGGCATCAAGCCCCTCATGGACGAAAAAATCGAGATGGCGGAAGCCTTTGACAAAGCCAGCAAGCCCGTGCACGGCTTTATGCTCAAACATGTGCGGGAAAAGGACCTTGCCCTGTTTATCGAGCTGTCGGAAAGCGAAAAACCGGCAACGCCTCAGGATGTCAAATTGCAGATATTGATTCCGGCCTTCATGATCAGTGAACTGAGGCGCGCCTTTGAAATCGGCTTTTTGCTCTTTGTGCCCTTTATCGTCATTGATCTGGTGGTGGCATCGGTTCTGATGTCCATGGGCATGATGATGCTGCCACCAATCATTATCTCATTGCCGTTCAAGCTGATCTTCTTTGTTCTGGTGGATGGCTGGCATCTGGTGGCCGGGTCATTGATCAAGAGCTTTTAGAGTACTTTATCTTTGATTGAATCGGCACCGGGCCGGTGCCGAATAAACCCAAAAGATTGCTGATCTTAACTCTTCGGCGCGTTTGCCTCGCCTTTCTCGACATAGCGTTTACGGTAATCCTTTAAAAAAGCGCTCAATGTATCGAGAGAGGCGATCTTGCGGGCAAGATCGCTAAACGCCACGCCAGATGTTTTGGTGGTTTCGGTGACCAGCGAGAATGCGGCGGCGTCAGGACTTTTGGCCATTTTGTCGATGAATTTCTCGCGCAACCTGTCAAGTCCGAGCCGGTCATCGGCCAGCGCAAAGGAAATGCCGGCGCGCAGCACATCCAGACGCTCCTTGTCGGTAAGCGCCCGGTCGCTTTTCCAGACCGGATCGAGAATGCGCTCGATCTGCTCACCGGCGCTTTGCCAGTTTCGCCCCGTCCACAAGGCTTCGGCCTTCAGGCGCTCCACATCCTCGCCCTTCATGACGCTCAGCAGTTCCATGGCCTGCTCGACCTGCCCCAACTCGGCAAGCGCACGCGATTCGAGGATATCGCGGCGCCGGGTGATGGATTTGGGCATTACCGATTGTTGCGACTGGCGGATAACCCGCAGCGCCTGTTCCGGCTTGCGGTCCAGCAGATAGATATAGGCGAGTTTGGCGGCCACCTGCGCCCGCGCCGCGCCGTGCAGACGGGTGGAGACCTGATGTTCAAGAATTTCTTCCGCCTGGGGTAAAAGATCAACACTGACAAGCCGGTCGGCCAGCTTGCGGATCATGTCATCGCCAAGACGCCCCGGCGGCGTCAGGGCGGCATAATCGTAAAACAGGCTCAGGGCTTTCAACGGCTCCATTTTTTCTGCCATATTGCGCAAAAAAAGCTCTTTGAAGAGGCCTTCCATCTCGCTCTGGATAACTCTGGATTCAGGGCGGTCGGAGAAGCTCTTGACCGCCATTTTCATGGTTTCCAGGGCCCGCCGGTAAGCATTGCTCTTGCGGTACAAGGTTCCCAGCAGGTGCAGGACCTTGAGTTCGGTATCATCGCCGCGCCACATAAAGGCGAGGCTTTCAAGCTCTTCTATGGCCTCGATCATGCTGATCTTGTCGTTACGCAATTTCAAATCCGTCAGGTGGTATCTTGCGGCAACTTCGGTCTTGCGCAAATTGCTGCGGCTGGCGTTGAGATACGCTTCATAGGCTTCCTCGGTCCGTCCCAGCGCCTCGTAGAGCCGCCCCTTGAGATACTCTGTCCGCACCGCAAGGTCACCTTTCAAACCGGCGGGCATGGCGTCAAGCTCAGCCCCCGCCGAAGTCACATCGCCGGTCTCTATCGAGGCCTCCATGGCGGCAAGACGAAATTCCATCTGGACATGGAAGGGGTATTTGGGAATCGCGGTTACCGCTTCATTGAAAAAGCGCCAGGCGTCATCCCATTTCTGACGCTTTACCGCCATCAGGCCGCGCCAGAGCTTGGCGTCCATGTCTCCGGCAAGAGCATGCACCCGAAGGTTTTTGTTGGCAATATCAAGCCGGTTGGCCAGAATGGCGGCAACACCGCGCATGGCGTTAAAGACAGGGTCGCCTTTCAGGCCGGGATCCGTTTCAAGCGCGATATCCAGATTCGCCAGAGCTTCGACACCCCACATGCGGCCAAGATACAAACGCGCCATTTCAAGCCTTGCCTGAACCCGTTTGTCCTTGTCGTCATCGCCTGAAAGCAAGGTGAGGTCATCAAGACGCGCGTTGAATTGCCGTGGCCCCAGATCGCTCCATTTGGCCAGATCAAGAAAACCCGGCTCGCTTCCCTCACGCACGGCCTTGCGGCCGGCCTCGTATTGCCGCGCGCCGCCGCTGGAAATTGTCAATCCCAGAGGACGCGATATAACAAGCTCATCATGGTTGAGCCTTACACTTAAATCATCCGCATAGGGGCGTACAACTATGCCATTGGCGGTTTTGAGCGCAGCAAATTCAACAAATTCCTGCTTTTTGATCATACCGCGTGCAGGCGCATGCGCCGTTACAACCGCCAGACGCTCGTCAAGCCCGGCATCTTCAAGCCAGTGGACATGACCGGCAAAGGGCAGTTTGACCGTAATCTTGGAATAGCCATCCTCCCGCAAGCCGCGCTTGAGCAGCAAGGGTTTGGCGGGGTTGAGAAGAATATCGCCAATGATCACAATCCAGCTTGAAGCCTCGCGGGCGGTAGAGACAAGCTGCTTGTCCTTGAGTAAAAATCTGGCAATCTGAACCCTGGCATTGCTGCTGAGCTCGATATCATCAACCTTGTCTTTCAGGACTTGCGCGATTTTGCCCAGATCAAGTTTTTTATCACTGTCAAAAACCGTCCACAACACGCCCGAGCGCAGAAATATTGCCGATGGCACCTCCTTGGAAAATTTGAATGTCAGTTTAACCGAAGAGCCTATTCGCTCAGCCTTGACAGGAACCATAGCCTCCTGTTTGACCGCAAGTGGCCTTGCGGAACGGGCCTTCACAATTTTGATTTCCGGCGGCGCGTCGGATCCGGCTGCTGGTTTTTCCCTTGCGGCGGCAGCTTTCGTTTTCTTGTCTTCCACTTGCGGAGGCTTTTGTGGCTCCGGCTCCGTAGCGGCAGGCTTTTCCGCGACCGGTTTTTCCACCGCTGGGGGGGCATTTTGCTCTTTCGGCACTGATTTTTTGCGCGGCGGTTTGTCGGAGGGCTCGCCCAGCGCGTAAACGACCTCGGCGCCCATCGGTACTTTCGGAAACAGCGGATCGCGCTGATTTTCCCTGATTTTCACAATCGGGTCGGGTTCTTCGACTTCGGGTTCTCCCGTGACATCCAGAACGTAGTCGATGCCCTCGCGAAACCCGCGGACATTCGCGGTCTCGTCAATTGTCACATCCACCCGTGTTCCGCGCCCGACGGGTATGTTTTTCGCCGATCGTACAAATCGTGGCGGATTGGAATTCAGCCGGGTGAGATCGATGGCGGCCAATTGATCAAATTCCAGCGAAATGATATTCTTTTTACGGGTCATGCTGGTCGCCACCGGCACATTCCAGTCAAAGACCAGACGGCTGAAAGTCGGCATCCGGCCAATATGCAGAATAAGCCTGGGGGCTTTGGCATTGGCTTTCCTCAAGGCCTCGGCGCGTTTTCTGGCCTCTTCGGCCTGCGCCGCCAGCGCTGCCAGCTCCGCCACGGTTTCAGGCGGCAAGCCGGGAGGGAGGCCGGACCAGTCGGAGGGCAGCAGATCAACGAAGAGCTTCTCACCCGCCTTGATGGTATTGACCCTGATCTTCTGCGCCAGGGCAAAACGAATTGCCTTGCCGTCCGGGTCAAGCCGCGCGATCAGGACGTATTCGGGCAAACGCACATTGACTTTTTCCAGACTGGCTTCGATCGGCTTGTTGAAGGAAAGAACCAGTACGCCGCTCTTTATCTGCGCCTTGAATACGGGCATTTTTTTGAACGAAAACACCAGACGGCCATAGCCGTTTTCCGTCGAGGCGCTGACCTGAACCGGTTCTGCGGCGTGAAGGAGGCGCGGGGCGCTGAAAAACAACACCGAAAATGCAATGAAAAAAACGGCAAACCAGGAGACGGGCACCTTTGTCCCTTGCCTGAAACCAGCGAATATGCGCCTTATCAGAAACATTACTCTACGCACTTTCCCGTACACCATTGGGGCGGGGACAAACCGGCCGCCCGATATTGCGGGAAATACTAGCCGCGTCAGGTTAAAGCCCTGTTAAGTACGATATTCAAACAAGATACAGTGCCTGTCCGGCTCCGGAGCCGGAGTTTAGTCCTCGCTCACCTTTGGCAAGACGGTATCGGCGACCACTGTTTTCTGGATTTCGCGTCGCGCTATTTCCATTGTCAGGCGCTTGGCGGATTTTACGTCCATTTTGGCCATGATCGCGGCAATTTTGCGTTCTTTCATACGCTCGGCAACGCCGACAAGCACGCTGATATGCAGTGAGTTGAAAATTCTGGCGGCCTCCTTGGGCTTCATTTTCTCATACATACCGACCAGTTTTTGAAACCGGTTGGAATTTTCAGCAATATTCGTCTCGGTCAGTTTTGTTACGCGGGCTTCGAGCTTTTTCAGTTCCCGAATGCGCCTTTCCAGCTTTTTTTCCGCCGCCGTGATCAGGCTTTCACGCAGAACCAGTCCCGTCTCACGCTCTTCAAGGCTCCTTCTGCGTTCGGCCAACCCCTTCAAAAGCGCAATATCGGATTTGCTGGGCATACCCTTGTCCTGCCGGTCGGTGAAATCCTCGCCCCTGAACAGTTTGTCGGTTTCATCTTGTCCCTTTATCTCTTTTTTCCGCAGTTCCTTCCGGCTCAGTTCCTTGTTTTCCTTCGCGGCCTTTTCCATATCATCGCGCATTTTCATTCTTTGCTCGCGCAAACGTCCCGCTGCCGCCGTTGCATCCTGGGCGACGGCGGTGCCAACGCTGACCATGGGTACAACAACATCCGAAAACAGGGCGACAAGCTTTACGCAAAGCAGCCCGGTGGCGAAAAACAAAACCGCAGGAAAGAGATATATTCTCATGATATCAATCCTCTAAGTATTTTTTTCGCATCCGGCTACCTTGCGCTACGCAGGATTTGCGCCAGAGAAGCCGGTTGCGCCCCGTGCCCGTCTTCGGCTTGCGAGACAAAGCGTGGCGCCGGGCGCGAGAATGCGGGCTCAACTTTTTCCCGGCGCGCCTTGCGGACATCAAGCACGGCAACATTATCGGCCGGCTCACGATGCAATTCGGGCGGTTTGACATGGCCGGCGCGGGCGGAAGGGTCACTCAGCTTCGTGGCGATGCTGTTTCCTGATTCAACCATGAACGCCAACTCATCGGAAAGCGAACGGGCCTTGCTCAACTTGCCTCCCAGATCGCCCTGGGCGGCCTTTGTCGTCACCTTGAGCCCGGCAACTGCATCTTCGGCATTCCGGGTGGCGTTGTTCAGATCACCCACGAGACCGGACAAGGTTTTTTGTTCCGCCTTGAAGGTCCTGATCCGCCGGTCCAGCACCATGCAATAAACAATGGTGGCCACCAGAAGGCCGGCGACAATAACATTGAGAACCAGTTCCGCGATTTCCATCATAAGGCCTCCTCCATTTTGGTGCTGTGTGCATCGTTATTTTCTGTATAATGCGCTGATACTAGCGCCTTGCGCCGTTCGGCGAACTCCTGATCGACGCGAACGGCGATCTTGTCTTCCTTTTGCCCCATTCGGCCGGTTGTCAGGGCAATCCCGCCGCAGCGCAGGCTCACCGGGGATTCAGGCGTGCATTCCAGCATCACCGTCTGCCCGACCTGAAGATTCATTACCTTGCCAAGCGGCATATAGCGCTCTTCAAGGACCGCCTCCAGCTGGACCTTTGTCGCCCAGATTTCAGAGGCCAGATGTTCCTCCCACATGGAATCGCGGCCAAATTTTTCGCCCATGAAACCTTGCAGAAGCAGCTCGCGGATCGGCTCGAAGGTGGCATAGGGGATCATAAACTCGACATTGCCGCCGCGGTCTTCCATATCCACCCGCATCTTGACCAGAATGGCGGCATTGGCCGAACGGGCGATGGCGGCAAAACGCGGATTTGTCTCCAGACGGTCAAGCACAAAGCTGACCGGGGTCAGCGGTTCAAAGGCGGCTTCGACATCAACCATCACGACTTCGATCAAACGTTCGATCAGCGAAGTTTCAATCGTCGTATAGGGGCGCCCCTCGACCCGGGTGACCTTGGTCCCCTGCCGCCCGCCGAGCAACACATCAACGATTGAATAAATCAGATTGGACTCGACCGTAATCAGGCCGAAACTGTCCCACTCCACCGCCTTGAACACCGCCAGCATGGCCGGCAGGGGGATCGAGTTGAGATAATCGCCAAAGCGGATTGAACTGATATTGTCAAGCGAGACCTCAACATTGTCAGAGGTGAAGTTACGCAAACTCGTCGTCATCAACCGCACCAGCCGGTCAAAGACAATCTCAAGCATCGGAAGACGCTCATAGGAGACGAGGGTCGAGTTGATGATTGAGCGGATGCCGCTTCGGTTCTGGGAATCTTCATCGTCAAGATTAAAACCCAGAAGACTGTCAATCTCTTCCTGGTTCAGAATCCGTTCGGTATTGCCCTGGGCGGCGACATCCTCTTCGGCGTCATCGCCCATGGAGGCCCATTCCGCCGCCAGATCGTCCTGATCGCCGCCGCCATCCTCGTCACCTTCAAGCATGGCGCCCCATTCATCGGCCATGGCGTCATTGGGATCATCGCCGCCGGAATCGTCATCTGTCTCGGCGCCCCAGGCTGCGGCCATGGCGTCTTGATCAACATCGTCGTCATCAATAATCATGTTTGAGACCTAACCCTTACTGGACAATGATTTCCTTGAAGAGAACCGCGCTCACCTTTACCGGATGAACTTTTGAATTCACCCGTTTGAGCAATTCGGACTTCAACCGGAACAAACCGGCGGAACCTTCCAGATCGTCGCGCCGCAACTCTCTCAAATAGACCTGAAAGATATCCAGAACCGCCGGTTCATAGGGCTTCATATAGGCAACCGAAACCTTGTTGGGCATTTGGAGCGTGACCCTGACCTTCAGGAAATGCGACTTGCCTTTTTCCGAAGCCAGATTCACAACCATCTCGGGCAGATCGTAATACCCCGATTTGACGACCTTTTTGACCGCCGCTCCTTCCGTTTTGCCTGAACTGTCAAACAGGCCGAAATACCAGGCCCCGCCGCCGCCGCCAGCCAGAAGCAGCAGGGCGCCGGCCGCCATTATCATGATCTTCTTGCTCGGAAGGCGGTTTTTTTTCTCGTCGCTATCTTCGGAATCTTCACCATCAAGCTCGTCGTCTTTGATATCTTTTGCTTCATCAACCATGGGAAACTGCTTTTGCTGTGATAAACCGGCGTACCTGCCGCACAAGGCGGCGAACATCTTGTAAACCTAAAGCCTTCATGGTTAACGAAACCTTAGGAAACGGCTAAATACCCGGCATTTTTTTCCCGGCATTTTTTTCCGCTTCTCCCCTCTTCCCTCCTGTATTTTATGCTTTCTCTTTGTTTTTACTGATTATTTTTCTTGGCACGGAACATGCTTAATAAAACCCGAAGATGAATTTTGCCCGTTGGGGCCAGATCAGGAAGTCTTAACGATGGAAAATGCACTGCTCATCGGTCTCTCGCAGCAAGCCGCATTGCGGCGGCAGATGAACGTGATTGCCAATAATCTGGCGAATATGAACACGTCCGGGTTCAAGAGCGAGAGATTGCTGTTTGAGGAATATGTCATGCCGGTGGCGCGGGACAATAACTGGCGCGCCGGATCAAACCGGCTGTCTTATGTTCAGGACGGCGCCATATTGCGCAATTTTGAACCCGGGCGCATGAAGCGCACCGATAATCCGTTTGATGTGGCGATAAACGGCAAGGGATGGTTTGTCGTCCAGACCAAAAACGGCGAGCAATACACCAGAAACGGGCATTTCAGCATTGATACAAAGGGCAATCTCACCACCTCCTCGGGCGATCCGGTTCTGCTTGAAGGCGGTCTGATCACTTTTGGCCCCGAGGAAACCGATTTCTCCATCACAAAGGACGGCATGGTGAGCACCAATGCGGGCCAGAAGGGCCGTCTGCGGATTGTCCAGTTTGAGAACGAACACAAATTGCAAAAAGAAGGCAACAGTCTGCTTTCAAGCCCCGAGGCCCCGGTGGCCGCTGAAAATATCAGCCTGTTTCAGGGCATGCTTGAGAATTCAAATGTGAACCCGGTCATGGAAATGACCCGCATGATCGAGGTGCAGCGCGCCTATACCCGCGCCAGTTCCATGCTGGATAAAGAGCATGAGCTGATGCGCGACACCATCAACAAACTGGGCCGTGCGCCGAACTAGACCACGCCTGACCGAGGGAGAAGAAACAGATGCAATCACTCAATATCGCCGCCACGGGCATGATGGCGCAGCAGCTCAATGTCGAAGTGATATCCAATAATATCGCCAATATGCGCACCACTGGGTTCAAGAAGCAGCGGGCCGAATTTCAGGACCTTTTGTACCAGAACCTTCGCCGGGTGGGCTCAAGCTCATCGGAAAGCGGCACCATCGTGCCTTCGGGGGTGCAGATCGGCGGTGGCGTCAAAACCGGCGCAACCTACCGGATCATGAGCCAGGGAACGCCTATCCGCACCGACAAAAAGCTTGATGTTGCCCTGCGCGGCGAGGGCTATTTCCAGATTGACCTTCCCGATGGCCGCACCGCCTATACGCGCGACGGCTCCTTTGCGCGCAACGCCAGCGGCACATTGGTGACAATTGACGGCTACACCGTCAGGCCGACTATCACCATCCCGGCAAATGCCCGTTCCATTTCAATCAGTTCGGAGGGCAGTGTCGAGGTGCTGCTGGACAACCAGACAACGCCGACAAATGCCGGACAGATCGAGCTGGCCCGCTTTGCCAACAGCGCCGGGCTTGAAGCGATTGGCGATAATATGTTTCTGGAGACGCCGTCGAGCGGCTCGCCCTCGACCGGCGCCGCCGGGGATCCGGGTTTCGGCAATATCCTGCAAGGGTTTCTGGAGCAGTCCAATGTCAATGCGGTGTCGGAAATTTCCGATCTGATCATGGCGCAGCGCGCTTATGAGATGAACACCAAGGTAATCACGGTTTCCGACGAGATGATGTCCACAACCGCCAATCTGAAACGTTGACGGGATAATCCGGCATGACCATTAAACCACTCACATTCGCCCTGCTGGCAAGCCTGCTCATCCTGGTTCTGCCGCAGATAATCCAGGCCGCGGAGCGTTCCGGCGAGGCGCGGCTGATCGCACGCCCCAATGTTCAGGTCTCCAGCGTTCTGGTGACGCTCGGGGATTTGTTTGAAAATGCCGGCGCAAAATCGGAAATCGCCGTGTTTCGCGCCCCCGCGCCGGGTAAAACCGGATATATCCGCGCCGGGCGGCTCATGGAGGCCGCCAGGAAGCACGGTCTGGAATGGGACAACCCCGACGCCCTGCCCCGGATCAATATCGCCCGCCAGAGCCGTGTCATATCACCTGAGGATATCACCGCTTCGATACGAAAAAAGCTGATCGAAACCTCGGCCATACAAGACGATGAAGGCTCTCTTAACCTGCGGTTTTCAAAGTCTCCCGGCCCGATACATCTGCCGCTCGACAGTTCGGCCGACTTTGATGTTGGCAATGTAAACTATGATGCCAATAGCGGACGTTTCACCGCCGTGCTCAACGCCACCGGCGCGGATGGCCGGCCCGTAAAGCGAATTTATTATTCCGGGACTGCGATCCGGACCCTGAAAGTTCCGGTTCTGAGCCATCCTCTGGATCGCGGCAGTGTCATCGGCGCCGAGGATATAACAACCATGGACATCCCTTTGAGGAATCTCAACCGGGCGCCCTTGCGGCATGTCTCGGAGATGGTCGGAATGGCGGTAAAACGCAATATCCGCGCCAATACGGTTATCTTTAAACGCGATATCGAGCCGCCGCGAATCGTCAGGCGCAACGCGCTGGTGCGCATTATATTCAAAACCCCGGGGCTGGCGCTGACCACCAAGGGCAAGGCGCTGGCGAGCGGGGCGCTGGGGGACGTGATCGACGTTCTCAATGTCCGCTCCAAACGAATCATCCAGGTCACGGTTATTGCCAAAAACACTGTGTCGCCGGTCGCTGACACGGCTGTTTTCATCGGACGCACGGCAATGGCGGCAAAACGATATAAAGGCGGAAGTTCATATGAGTAAGAAACAGGCCGGAATTGCCCTGGCGCTTATCCCGCTCACGGCGCTTTCCGCATGCGGGTCACTGGAAAGACTGGAAAATATCGGACGCCCCCCCGCCCTTTCGGCAATTGAGAGCCCGAAGGAGAAACCGGGCTATAAACCGGTGCGCATGCCCATGCCGGTCATAACCGGCTCGGTGCATGAACCGAACTCGCTGTGGCGCTCCGGCGCAAGGGCGTTTTTCAAGGATCAGCGGGCGCGGCGCATTGGTGATATCCTGACGGTTAATGTGCGCATCACGGATAACGCCAAGATCGACAACAAGACCACCCGCACGCGCAATAATGCCGAGAATTCCGGCATAACGGCCCTGGCCGGTTTTGGCAAACTGGCATTAAAACTCCTGCCCAACGGCGCCACGCTTGATCCGCTGGCCAAAACCGATTCTTCTTCAAAATCAGAAGGCGAGGGCAAGGTTGACCGCAAGGAAACCCTGACCGTGACCATGGCGGCGGTTGTCACCCAGGTGCTGCCCAACGGCAATCTGGTGATCGAGGGCAAACAGGAGGTCCGGGTCAATTTCGAGGTGCGCGAGCTGATCGTCGCCGGCGTCGTGCGGCCGGAAGATATTTCCGCCAGCAACACGATCGAGAGCTCCAAGATCGCCGAAGCGCGTATCTCCTATGGCGGCCGCGGCCAGATCACCGATGTGCAGCAGCCAAGATATGGCCAGCAGGTGCTTGATATCCTGCTGCCGTTTTAGAGGATATCAAAGGAAGGGCCGCTCAAAATCCCCGCCAGTCCGGGGTTGTAGCCCGGTCCGGAAGGTTTTGAATTATCGAGCTGTACCAGACGAGGTAATATACACCGTCCGGCAAAGGCAAGGGAGGTGTGTGACGCTTAGTCGGAGCGGTAAACCCTCTCGCGGCGTTCGTGGCGCTCCTGGGCTTCGATGCTTAAAGTGGCGATGGGACGGGCGTCGAGGCGTTTCAGGTTGATCGGTTCGCCGGTTTCCTCGCAATAGCCATAGGTGCCTTCATCGATACGGCGGATGGCGGCGTCGATTTTGGCGATCAGTTTGCGCTGGCGGTCCCGGGTGCGCAACTCCAGCGAACGGGCGGTTTCGGACGTTGCCCGGTCGGCCATATCGGGATGATTGCCGCGTCTTTCCTGCAGATGTTGCAGGGTATCGCGGCTTTCGCGCAAAATATCCTCTTTCCAGGCAATCAACTTGTCACGGAAATAGTTTTTTTGCTTGTCACTCATGAAAGGCTCATCCTGATTCAGGATTATCGCCTTGTTATCGTTCAAATTGTTTGTGCTCATAACCTTTGCTCGCGATCTGCCTTCCGAGTCATTTTGAGGCTTTATAAGCCCTGTTTGCCTCATTCGCAATACCAAGCGAATATTCTGGAATTTTAACCAGATTGCGATTGCGCAAGCCCTGATTGCAGAGCGCTTCAATCATGAAATCAATAGCGGCCAAGCTTGGCCAGTTCGACCCGGACGCGAAGCTCGATGCCATCGAGAAGATCGCCCAGTTTTGTATCACCGGCCAGGCCATGCTGTTTTGCGGCCAGAGAAGACAATTGCAACAACCGCGTTTCGGAAACGCGCCCGTCAAGCAGGCCAATGCGTATATCTTCAAGAATATCCAGCATTTCACCGGCGCGGCGCACGGCTTTTTTTCGCTTTGCCACGGGATCGGGCACCGCCTGCAGGGCCAGCAGGGCGTCAATGCCGTTGACGCTGCCCGGCCCGGCGATTTCAACGGCCGGCTTTGGCGCCGCGTTTCCGGCGGCGGAATCAAGAGCAAATCCCGATGTCCGGCCGGCGCCGCGTTTGCTCTTTCCGCTGCCCGATATCCGACCGCCCGCAGATGACCCAGTGACACGCATATTAAGGTCAAAGCCCTTCAAGGAGTTGCATTCATAACCACACCAAGCTTGCGCGTTTATGGTTAACACCGCGTTAAGCCGGGCAAGAATTGCCCATCGCGGCAAAAAGCCCCCGAAGAGGGCCGTAATTTAAAACCTGGTGAAATATTTTTTTCTTGTTTTTCAGCAGGTTAGGCTTTGACGCAACTGGCGCGTCTTTTGCAACAAACGGTTGAACATGAAAAAACCGCCGATTAAACAGGAAATGTGAAATGCCCAATCTGGCGCCAAGAAAATTATCAATTTTTTGTCTGGCCCTGGCAAGCCTGTTCTGGTTTGGCACAGCCGGGGCGACCTCGCGCATCAAGGATCTGGCCGATTTTGAAGGCATTCGCGAAAACCAGCTGGTCGGCTAGGGGCTGGTTGTCGGCCTGAACGGCACCGGCGACACGCTGGGAAAATCGCCCTTTACGCTGCAGAGCCTGCAATCCATGCTTGAACGCATGGGGGTGAACACCCGCGACGCCAAACTCAGCACGGCAAATGTCGCGGCGGTGATGGTGACGGGAAACCTGCCGCCCTTTGCCACCCAGGGCACGCGCATGGATGTGACGGTAAGCGCGCTGGGCGATTCCAAAAGCCTTCAGGGCGGCACCTTGCTGGTCACGCCGCTGATGGGGGCCGATGGCGAGGTGTATTCGGTTGCACAAGGCTCGGTTGCCGTGGGCGGTTTTACCGCCGCCGGCGCGGCCGCCTCGATCACCCGCGGGGTGCCGACCGTGGGGCGCATTTCCAATGGCGCCCTGATCGAGCGGGAGGTCAAATTCTCCCTGGCGAAAATGAAATCCCTGCGGCTTTCGCTGCGTAATCCCGACCTGACCACGGCCCGACGGGTGGCCATATCCATCAACACATTTTTGGGACAAAAGGCGGCAAGGGTTTCCGATCCCAAAACCGTTCATTTGCGCATACCGCGCGGATACCGCAAGAATATCGTCAATCTGCTGACGGATATTGAACAATTGCGCATCGAACCGGATCAGGTCGCCAAAGTGGTGATTGATGAAAACTCCGGCATTATCGTAATCGGCAGCCGGGTGCGCGTGAGCGAGGTTGCCATCGCGCAGGGTAATCTTACGGTTTCGGTGACCGAAACCCCGATCCCGAGCCAGCCTGCCCCCTTCAGCCGCGGCGCCACGGTTGTGGTTCCCAGGACAACGGTTCAGGTCGATGATGAAAACGGCAGGAAACTGGCGGTTTTGCGTCGCGGCGTCTCATTGCAAAAGCTGGTTGACGGACTCAACGCCCTTGGTGTCGGGCCGCGCGACATGATCGCCATATTGCAGGCGATCAAGGCTGCCGGCGCCTTGCAGGCTGAAGTGGAGACCATGTAATGACACCGCTTGATATCGCCCTGCCCGCTTCAAAAGCCATTACGGCGCAACCGGCCATGACCGCCGACAAACAGGCAGCGCGAAAAACCGCGCAGGAATTCGAGCAGGTGTTTTTGACCACCTATCTGGAGCAGATGTTTTCCGGCCTTAAGACCGAGGCCCCGTTCGGCGGCGGCACCGGCGAGGCGATTTTCCGCTCCATGCTTTTGAATGAATATTCTACCCAGATGTCGAATTCAGGCGGGATCGGACTGGCCGATCATGTTTACCGCGAAATCCTTACCCTTCAGGAGGCCCAATGAGCAAGCTATCCAAACACAACCTCGATGATCCGGAACGGGCCGAGAAATTTTGCAGCCGCATGGCCGGGACCATACGTGGGCTCAAATCGGTGCTGGAAAAAGAAACCGCTTTGGTCAGGAAACACAATTTGAAAGAGATCTCCCAGTTGCAGGGCGACAAAACGCGGCTGAGCCAGACCTTCCAGAGCGATATTGTTTTATTGCGCAATGAAGCCATGACCCTCAGTCGCCTGACCCCGGTGCCGCTCACCCGTCTGCGCCGGGATCTGGAAGGGCTTGACCAGATCATTGCCGAGAACGCCCGCTCGCTTGAAGCCGAACTCGCAGTGGCCGAATCGGTCACCAGAAGAATTGCGCAAAAAGCGGCGCAAATGACCGCGGGGCCAACAACTTACGGCGCCGGAGCCGCGCCGGTGCGGGTCAGCGCCCATGCCGCCGCCGCGATAGCTTTTGACAGTAAAATTTAAATACGGCTGTTAACCAAAGTTTTACCACTCCTCTTTACCGGCGATTCACTCCTCATGGGTAAAATCACGGTCGGGTCAGAACTCTTTTTGGCCTGGTTCCCAGAAAGGACCCAACGCAGCGAGGATAGTAAAATGGATACCACGGTTTTATCTGGTATCAGCAGCGCAACCGCACAGCCAGCCCCTGCAAGCGCCAAGCCTGTCACTCCGGTCAAGGCTCCCGAGCGCTCGTCTCGTGCTGCTGAACACAAATTTTCACCGGGCGGGGACGCCCGGCACCCTTCAAAGGATACCAAAACCTCCCGATTCGCTTCCGATGAAAAGAGCAAGTTTGATGATGTTAACAGCACCTCGAGCCAACAGGATGAAGACTCCCTGATTGAAATTGTCTCTAATTCGTTTGACAAGGGCACAAAACTGAAAGTTGACCGGGACGATGATACGGGCCGGGTTATTTTTAAAACCGTTGTTAAAAAGACCGGTGAGGTGATCCGTCAGGTCCCTTCGGAAGAAATGATCCAGCTTGCCAAATCCCTGAATATGGGCAAGGGACTTCTGGTCAACAAGGAAGCCTGAAAAACTGCGGCCAATTTCAAGCTCCCGCGTTCAGGCGCCAGCATTCAAGCGCCAGCATTCAAGCGCCAGCGATTTGCAAAAATTGCTCCACATCCCGGGCGGATGTTGCAAAAGACGTAACCAGCCTGACCATGACTTCCCCCTCAGCCGGAGGCTGTGCGTCCGCTGCCCCGGCTATCCAGTCGTGGAATACAGCCCCCCTCTCCCGCAGATTTTCAACCATTGAACACGGCATGACGGCGAATACCGCATTGGCCTCGCATGGCACGGCCAGCCGGACAGCGCCAATGGCGCCCAGACCCTGCGCCAGGGCTCGCGCCAGCCGGTTGGCGCGCCGGGCATTTTCAAGCCAGAGATCATCCGCAAAATAGGCCTCAAGCTGGGCCGCCAGAAAGCGGTTCTTTGACAATAATTGCCCGGCCCGCATGCGCCGGTATGCAAAATCTCCGGCAAGCCCGGCATCAAAAAATACAACCGCCTCGACGCCCATGGCGCCATTCTTTGTCACCCCGAAGGAAAGCGCATCGACGCCGCATTTCCAGCTCATCTGCGCCGGGCTGCAGCCCAACGCCACCAGCGCATTGGCAAAACGGGCGCCGTCCATATGCAGTTTCAGCCCCCTTGATCCGGCAAAGGCGCCAAAAGCAGCAATTTCCTCCAGCGAATACACACTGCCCAGTTCGGTGGATTGGGTGATGGAGATGGCTGCGGGCCTTGGATCATGCTCGCCGCGGATAAAGCCGCTGATTTTATCCGCGACCATGGCGGGGGTGATCTTGCCGCCCACCCCTTCCAGGCCGATCATTTTGGCGCCGCCGGTGAAAAACTCCGGCGCACCGCACTCATCCAGCATCACATGCGCATGGGAATGAGCAAAAACGGCCCCGTATGGCGGCGTCATGGCCGAGAGGATGAGGGCGTTGGCCGCCGTTCCGGTTGCGACCAGAAAAACCTGAACCTCGCGTTCAAAAACCGCGTTAAAGCGGGCCTCGATGCGTCTGGTGATATCATCCCCTGCATAGGAGACCGCCGTGCCTTCATTGGCCAAAACCATGGCTTTCATAATTCTGGGATCAACGCCGAAAACATTGTCACTGGCAAAATTCATTGACTTTCCTCATTCTAAAATCCCAAGGGCTTGAAAACACACAAATAGTTTCAGGTTGGACTCCTACACAATATTAGAAGAACCCGGCAAGGAAACATTAACCTAGTTTTTCAAATTCTCCAATATTAACCGCTTCTTAGGGCGATCATCCGACGATGCTCCATGTCTGGGCCAGGATCGGCGCAGATGACTATCAACTTCCCAGGAAAGGAAAGGAAAAACCATGGGTATCTCTATTTCAGCTGGTGTTCGTCAGAACCTGATGTCACTTCAATCGACAACAGATCTGATGACCATGACCCAGAACCGTCTGGCAACAGGCAAAAAGGTCAATTCCGCGCTTGACGATCCGACCGCTTTTTTCACGGCGGCGACGATGGACAACCGCGCCAGCGATCTTAATAACATTCTCGACGATGTCGGCACCGCGGTGGAAACACTCAAAGCCGCCGACAATGCCCTGAATGCCATCATCAAACTGGTCGAAACCGCCCAGGCCAATGTTTCCCAGGCGCAAAACTCCGCCTCTACGGCCGCGACCTCGACGGGCAATGTCTCCATTAAAGGCGAAACCGACCTTGGCGCCAATACAACCGGCGTTGACGATAATGACGTGATCACGATTAACGGCACAGGGGTTACGATTGCCGATGGTGACGGTGTGGATGAACTTCTCACCAAGATCAACGCCATTTCCGATGTGACTGCAACCTTGACGTCTGACGGTTATCTCAAGGTTGAAGCCAATGACAACGGCACTCTGGTCATCGCCGATACGACCGGCACGGCCGGCGCTGCCCTCGGCCTGACAATTGGTACCACGACCGGTTCAGAAAATTCGACACGCACCAAACTCGCCTCCGAGTATGACGCCATCCGCACCCAGATCGACCAGTTGGCTTCCGATGCCACCTTCAACGGCATCAATTTGCTGCAATCGGATGCGCTGAAAGTGGTCTTCAATGAAGATTCCACATCCTCTCTCTCCGTCTCCGGTGTCGATTTTGATGCCTCGGGCCTGAACGTTTCGGCGGCGGTATCCAACTTCCAGACCGACAAGGATCTGGCGGATGCCAAAACCGAACTTGCAACAGCCTTGACCACCTTGCGTGATCAGGCTTCGACGTTCGGCTCCAAAATGTCGATCGTGGAAACCCGCCAGAGCTTTACCAAAAGCCTTGTGGGAACCTTGCAAAATGCCGCTGGCAAGCTGACGCTTGCGGACACCAACGAGGAAGGCGCCAATATGTTGGCACTGCAAACTCGTCAGCAGCTCTCCACAACCGCGCTTTCGATGGCCAACCAGGCTGACCAGAGCGTGTTGCGGTTATTCTAGACGTAAGGAGAAACACCATCGCTTAGGAAAAGCGATGCAATTTACCCCAGGAAAGGAGTAATCATGGGAATCTCTATTTCAGCAGGTGTTCGTCAGAACCTGATGTCACTTCAATCGACAACAGATCTGATGACCATGACGCAAAACCGTCTGGCAACAGGCAAAAAGGTCAATTCCGCGCTTGACGATCCGACCGCCTTCTTCACGGCGGCGACGATGGACAACCGCGCCAGCGACCTTAATAACATTCTCGACAATGTCGGCACCGCGGTGGAAACACTCAAAGCCGCCGATAATGCCCTGAATGCCATCATCAAACTGGTCGAAACCGCTCAGGCCAATGTGACCCAGGCGCAAAACTCCGCGTCAACGGTGACGCTGGCGGCCCAGACAGGCAGTGTGGATCTGTCCGGTGAAACCGATATCGGCGCCAATGTGACCGGTGTCGCCGATGGTGACACCTTCACGGTCAAGGTCGGAGACGCTGCGGCCACCACGATCACGATCGAGAATGGCGACGGCATCACCGAGCTTCTCGCGAAGCTTGACGCCATCGATAATGTTGACGGTTCACTGACTTCGGACGGTTATCTCAAGATCGAGGCCACCAATGGTGAAACCCTGGTCACGGCGAACGGCACCAATACGCCGCTCACGGCTTTTGGCATCACCGCCGGCACGACGGCGGCCAGCACCAAGAACTCAACCCGCACCAATCTTGCGAGCGAGTTTGACGCCATCCGCACCCAGATTGACCAGTTGGCCTCAGATGCGACCTTTAACGGTATCAATCTGCTGCAAAGTGATGCATTGAAGGTGATTTTCAATGAAGATTCAACGTCTTCGATGTCAATTTCCGGTGTTGATTTTGATGCCTCCGGTTTGAACATCACCACGGCCGTTGGTGATTTTCAGGCGGATTCTGAGCTTGCCAGCAAGAAAACGGAACTGGCGGCATCCCTGACCACCTTGCGTGATCAGGCTTCAACTTTCGGCTCCAAGATGTCGATCGTGGAAACCCGCCAGAGCTTTACCAAGAGCCTTGTCGGGACGTTACAGAACGCCGCCGGCAAGCTGACCCTTGCCGACACCAATGAAGAAGGCGCTAATATGCTGGCCTTGCAGACCCGCCAGCAGCTCTCCACGGTTGCGCTTTCCATGGCCAACCAGGCCGATCAGAGCGTGCTCAGGCTGTTCTAACCGGCGCAAATACTTGCAAAAGCAAGGGGCGGAACGCATGTTCCGCCCTTTTTTTATGATACAGTGCGATTAAGAAGAATTGAGTCGCGTAAGCAACGGGAGAATGAGAAATGGCGCTGAAAGTTGAGCTGAAACCGGGTGAGCGATTTATTCTGGGCGATAGCGTCATCACAAACGGCAAACATCGTGGACAGTTGCTTATTGAAGGCAATGCGCCGGTATTGCGAGAAAAGGACATCCTGACGCCGGAAACCGCCGATACGCCGTGTAAGAAACTCTATCTCACGGTGCAATTGATGTATCTCAGCGAAGATCCGGCCGCGTTCAATGAGCAGTATTTTCAAATGGTGCAGGAAATCCAGACCGCCGCGCCAAGCACCATCCCCTATATCGAACGCATGAATAATAAGATATTAACCAGTTCCTTCTATAAAGCCCTGAGAGAAGCAAAATTACTGATTGCTTATGAAGGGGAGCTTTTAAACCATGCAAAACGCGGCGATGGCGTACAACCAGACAGCGAAATTCACACGTGATCCGCGCGAGATGGAATCATCTTTACTGATCAAATCCGCATCCCGGCTTCAGGGCATCAAGGACAATTGGGACGAGCAGTCAGATGACGCCGGCGCGGCGCTGATGTTCAACCGCAAATTGTGGACCATTTTCGTCACCTCGGTTACCCGTGACGACAATCCGCTGCCGCTTGAAATCAAGAACAATATCGCCAATCTGGCCGGGTTTATCTTCAGCCAGACATTGAGCTTTCAGGCCAATCCGGCACCGGAAAAACTCACCAGCCTGATCAGCATCAACCGCGAAATCGCGGCAGGCCTGTCCTCAAGCTGATTTACATTCTGAAAATTCCAAATTTTGTGTCTTCCACCGGGGCATTGAGACAGGCGGAAAAGGCCAGCCCCAGGGTGCGGCGGGTCTCTTGCGGTGTGATAATGCCGTCATCCCAGAGCCGCGCCGTGGCGTGATAGGGGTGGCCTTCGGTTTCGTATTTCTCTCGGATCGGGGCTTTAAAGGCCTGCTCTTCTTCTTCGGGCCATGTTTCGCCGGCGCTCTCGATATTGTCGCGTTTGACAGTGGCCAGAACGCTGGCGGCCTGCTCGCCGCCCATGACGGAAATGCGGGCATTGGGCCACATGAACAAAAAGCGTGGATCATAGGCGCGCCCGCACATGCCATAATTCCCCGCCCCGAAGGAACCGCCGGTGATCAGGGTGATTTTGGGCACATTGGCGCAGGCCACGGCGGTGACCATCTTGGCGCCGTCGCGGGCGATGCCGCCAGCCTCATATTGCGCCCCGACCATGAAACCGGAGATATTCTGCATGAACAGCAACGGAATGCGGCGCTGGGAGCACAGCTCGACGAAATGCGCCGCCTTTAAGGCGCTTTGGGAGAACAATATGCCGTTATTGGCGATGATCCCGACGGGGATTCCCATGATATGGGCGAAGCCGGTAACAAGTGTTGTGGCGTAAAGCGCCTTGAACTCACTGAATTTCGAGCCGTCCACCAGCCGCGCGATTACCTCGCGGGCGTCATATTGCTTGGCGAGCGAGACCGGCACAACGCCGTCAATATCGCCATAAAGCGGCTCAGCGGCGTCCTTTAACGCAATATCGGGTGTCTTGACAAGGTTGAGATTGCCGACGATATCACGGACGATGGCGATGGCGTGGGCATCGTTCTGGGCGTAATGGTCCACCACCCCGGAGCGCCGCGCATGCACATCGGCGCCGCCAAGCTCCTCGGCGCTGACATCCTCGCCCGTTGCCGCCTTGACCAGCGGCGGACCGGCGAGAAAAATCGTGCCCTGATTGCGCACGATCACCGATTCGTCCGACATGGCCGGAACATAGGCTCCCCCTGCGGTGCACGAGCCCATAACGGCGGAAATCTGGGCAATCCCGGCCGCCGACATTCGGGCCTGATTGTAAAATATGCGGCCGAAATGCTCCTTGTCGGGAAAAACCTCGTCCTGAAGCGGCAGATTGGCGCCGCCCGAATCCACCAGATAGATGCAGGGCAGCCGGTTCGCCTTTGCAATCTCCTGCGCCCGCACATGTTTTTTAACCGTCATCGGCAGGTAAGTACCGCCCTTTATGGTGGCGTCATTGGCGATAATCATGCATTCGGTTCCCGATACCCGGCCGATGCCGGTGATCAGCCCGGCGCCATGAATATCACCGCCATACATGCCATAGGCGGCAAGCTGCGACAGCTCCAGAAAGGGCGAGCCGGGATCAATCAGCCGCATCACCCGCTCTCTTGGCAACAGCTTGCCACGGGCGATGTGCCGGGCGCGGGATTTTTCGCTTCCTCCCACGGCGGCGGCGGCGCGTTTGGCATTTAAATCATCGACCAGCGCCTGCATGGCTTTGGCGTTCCGGGCGAAGTCTTCGGTTGTTGAGGCGATCTTGGTGGTTAGAATTGTCATTGAGATTTCAATATTCCGTTTTGGGACCATGGCCGAGCTGCCACAAACTATGCGCCAGAATGGCGGTGATGACAATTGCGCCGCCGATGAGGCTGGCGGTTGAGGTTTGCTCGTCAAGCAGCATCCAGACCCAGACAGGGGCCAGCACCGATTCAAGCAGGAAAAACATCGCCACTTCCGGGGCGGGAAGATAACGCGGCCCCAGTGCCAGAAACACCAGCGCCAGCGGCACCACCAACATGCCATTGAGAGCCAGCCAGCCGATATCAAATGTGTAGAGCGCCGCCGGAACCGCGATGATCAGGGCAAAGGCGCTGGAGATGAATTGCCCGATCGCGGGCGAGAGCGATAAATCCCTGCCGCTCCAGCGCGTCAGGGTGAGCGCTGCCGCCATGCAGATGGCGACCGCCAGAGCCATCAGATCCCCCGGCAGGTTTCCACTGCCCATGCCGCCCCGGACGATTATCAAAATACCGCCAAGCGCGGCAATGAAAGCGATCAGGGTTGAGCGGCTGATTTTCTCGGCCAGAAACACCCGGGAAAAAAGCGCCGCGAACATGGGGATGAAGGCGAGGATAAACACCAGATTGGCAGTTGTTGTTTTATGCACCGCGAGCATGAACAAAACACTGCCCAGAGCATATATCGCCGAGACAAGCAGGCCCGGCCAGCCGTTTATAAACGGAGCCACCGGCCGTTTGAGCACGCGCATAATCAGCCAGTAGAGAAAAATCACCGCAAAGATCATGGCTCCGCGCCAGACCATCGCCGTCCAGGCGTCGGTCCGCGCAAGGCGCAGCAGGGGGACATCAAACGAGATCAGCAAACCGCCGGAGAGGCAGAGCAGCAGCCCCTTGCGGTGGTTGGTTGCAGGCATGTTCATTTGGGCATGAGGTGCAAACGGCCCGGCCTGGACGCAAACCCAGCCCCCGGCATTATTCCCGCAAAGGCGCGAATCCCGCAAGGGCAACCCACCGGGCGGAAAACCCGGTTTGGATTCCGGCTTTCACCGGAATGACGAAGAGTTGTGTCCGTGGGGGCGGGCTCGCGGCGCATGTTCATGTGCAACGCACCCCGCAAGGCGGCAAAGCCCGCATGCATTTCCATCGATATGGCGCGGGCATGGGCGCGGGCGCTTTGGTCCTGCGGCCACAAACCGGCCCCGGGGTATTTTTCGGCAATATACTCAAGGATCGCCATGGAGTCCCAGACGCGCAACTCGCCGTCAATCAGCATCGGCACCCGTTTGGAGGGAGAAAACTCCAGCAGGTGGGAGTTGTCACTCGGGAAATCGAGCGTAACCGCCTTGTCCTCGAATTCAATCCCGGCATTGCGCATGGCGATCCACGGCCGCAGCGACCATGACGAGTAGTTTTTATTTCCCGTGACCAGAAGCAAACCGGACATTTCAGCCCACCCGTTCAACCGCAACCGCAACCGCCTCGCCGCCGCCGATGCAAAGCGAGGCGATGCCGCGCTTGAGATCATATTTTTCCAGCGCATTCATCAAAGTGACAACAATGCGTGTGCCGGAGGCCCCCACCGGGTGGCCAAGGGCGCAGGCGCCGCCATGGATATTGGTTTTGTCATGCGGGATATCGAGATCGCGCATGGCGGCGAGCGAGACCACCGCGAAAGCCTCGTTGATCTCGAACAAATCCACATCCGCAACTGACCAGCCGACCTTGTCCATAACCTTGCGCATGGCGTCAATGGGGGCGATGGTGAACCAGGCCGGTTCCCGGGCATGGGAGGCATGGGCCAGAACGCGCAGACGGATGGGCGCGCCGCGTTTTTCGGCCAGCGACTGGCGCATCATGATGACAGCCGCCGCGCCATCGGAGATTGAGCTGGAATTGGCCGCCGTCACCGTGCCGTCTTTCGTAAATGCCGGACGCAGATGGGGGATTTTCTCCGGTTTTGCGCTGAAGGGCTGCTCGTCACGCTCAACCACCTGTTCGCCGCGCCGGGTGGTGAATTTCACCGGGACGGTTTCCGCGTCAAAACTGCCGTCTTCACTGGCCTGCTTGGCTCTCTTGAGCGATTCAATGGCGAAATCATCCATCACCTCGCGGGTAAACTGGTATTTCTGCGCCGTTTCCTCGGCATAGACCCCCATCAGCTTGCCCGGCTCATAGGCATCTTCGAGCCCGTCGAGAAACATATGGTCCATTACCCGCCCGTGGCCGAGCCGCATGCCTCCTCTGGCCTTGGGGAGCAGATAAGGCGCGTTGGTCATGCTCTCCATACCGCCCGCCACCGCGATGGCGTTCGTGCCGGCTGTGAGGGCGTCATAGGTCTGCATGATGGTTTTCATGCCCGAACCGCACATCTTGTTCACCGTTGTGCACGGCGCGCCGATGGGAAGACCGGCGGCAAAAGCGGCCTGACGCGCCGGAGCCTGCCCGATCCCGGCCGGGAGCACGCAGCCCATCAGCACCTCGTCCACTTCATTGGGAGCAACACCCGATTGCTCCATGGCAGCTTTAATCGCCGTCCCGCCAAGCTGCGGCGCGGCGACATCTGAAAGCACCCCCTGAAAACTGCCCATGGGGGTACGCGCCCCGCCGGTGATGACAATCGGATCTTCAGAGTTCGACATGGCTGTCTCCTGCATGATGAATATTCAAGGCTTCGATTTGGCTGCGACTATAATCGGGTTTGGCGCTTTCGCCATACGCAATTTGGAGGGATCGGGATAACGGGCGGGTTTGCGGTCCGGGTTACGGGGCATAAAGCTGCGTAATTTTTATCAAGAAGGCTTGAAAAAACCGCATAAACAACGTAACAGCCGCCTTAAGGATTTTTCGTCATCGGGAATGACATGAGGACCCTTGCCTGAAAATCAGGGCGGGGCATTTTGATTTTGCTACACAGGAATGATCGATCATGCAGGTAAACGAAACCGCAAATGAAGGCTTGAAACGCGAACTTCAGATTACAATTGACGCCTCCGAGCTTGAAAAAAAGCTCACCGAGCGGCTGGAAACCCTGAAAGGCCAGGTCCAGATCAAGGGGTTTCGTCCGGGCAAGGTGCCGGTTTCGCATCTGCGCAAGATTCACGGCCGCAATGTGATGACGGAAATCATTGAGCAGAATGTCAATGAAGTAACCCGCAACGCGCTGGACGAACGCGGTGAAAAACCTGCCTTTCAGCCCGAGATCACCCTGCCGGAAGAGCAAAAAGAGGTCGAGGGTATTTTAAGCGGCGAGGCCGATCTGGTTTTCAACATGAAATACGAGGTCATGCCGGAATTTGAAATTACCGATTTCAGCAAGGTCACCTTGACCAAACAGATCGCCGAGGTTGATGATGAGGATGTGCGCAAGGCGCTGGAAGCCTTTGCCGAGCAGAACCGCCAGTTCGAGGAAAAAGACGGCAAGGCGGAGATGGGCGACCGGGTGATGATCGATTTCACTGGCAAGATTGATGGCGAGCCGTTCGAAAACGGCAGCGCCAAGGACACGCCGCTGGTTCTGGGCGACAAGGCGTTTATTCCCGGCTTTGAAGATCAGCTTGTCGGCGTAAAGGCCGGTGATGAGGTGGTGGTCAAGGTCACGTTCCCGGAAGAATATCAGGCCAAGGATCTAGCGGGAAAGGACGCCGAGTTTGATGTCAAGGTCAACAAGGTCGAGATCGCCAGGACACCGGAAGTCAATGAAGAGATGGCCAAGGAGATGGGGTTTGACGATCTGGCCACCATTGAAGGCATTATCCGTGAGCAGCTGGAGAAGGATTTCGCCAAGGTCTCGCGCACCCGCATGAAACGCGATCTGCTTGATGTTATGGACGAGGCTTATGATTTTGAGTTGCCCCCCACCCTTGTCGAGCGCGAGTTTGAAGGCATCTGGAACCAACTCCGCGAAGACATGGAAAAGGCCAAGAAGACTTTCGAGGATGAAGACACCACCGAGGAGGAAGCACGCAAGGATTATATGCAGATTTCCGAACGCCGGGTGCGCCTTGGCCTCGTCATTTCCGCCATCGGGGACGAGAAGAAAATCGAGGTGTCCGAGGAGGAAATGAACGCAGCGCTTTCCGAGCATCTGCGCAATTTCCCCGGTCAGGAACAGCAGGTTTACGAATATTACAAGAAGAATCCGCAGGCGCTGGCTTCGCTACGCGCGCCTATTTTCGAGGAAAAAGTCGTCGACTACATTCTTGAACTGGTGAAGACGCAAGACAAGAAGGTGAGCCGCGACGAGCTTTTCAAGGACCCGGACGCCGGGGATGAGGCGGAAGAGCCAAAGAAAAAACCGGCGAAAAAAAAGAAAGCCAAGGCGAAGGCAAAAGATAAATAGGGTTTTTCAGGCCTGCCCTGTCACATACATCATTCCGGTGAAAACCGGGATTCGCGCGTGGTTCCATGGCGCTTGCAGGGATTGTAATGGATCCCGGTTTTCGCCGGGATGGCGGGCATGGGCGGCAAATTCTCGCCTCATCCACGGATCGTTTACCGAATCAGGCTATTTGGATAGCCTTGTAGAAGCTTGCCGAATTCCCGCAAGGGCCAAGATATAAGGAATGACACCCATGAATGACCCGATTGAAACCTATATGAACCTGGTTCCCATGGTGGTTGAGCAGACCAATCGGGGTGAGCGGTCCTATGATATTTTCTCACGGCTGCTGAAAGAACGCATTATTTTCCTCACCGGTCCGGTTGAGGACGCCATGGCCTCGCTGATTACAGCCCAGCTTCTGTTTCTGGAATCGGAAAATCCCAAGAAAGAAATTTCGCTTTATATCAATTCCCCCGGCGGGGTCGTGACCTCGGGGATGGGAATTTATGACACCATGAATTTCATCAAACCGCCGGTTTCCACTCTTTGCATCGGACAGGCAGCCTCCATGGGCTCGCTGTTGCTCACGGCGGGTGAGCCGGGAATGCGCTATGCCCTGCCCAATGCCCGCATCATGGTGCATCAGCCTTCGGGAGGCTTTCAGGGTCAGGCGACGGATATCGCCCTTCACGCCGAAGAAATCCTCTCGCTGCGCGCGCGCCTGAACGAGATTTACGCCAAACATACCGGCCAGCCGGTGAAGAAAATCGCCGCCGCGCTCGAGCGCGACAATTTCATGACCGCCGAAGCGGCCAGGGATTTCGGCCTCGTTGACAACGTCATTGCCGAACGCCCGGCGGCAGGCGAGGATGAGGACAAGAAGAAAAACTGATCAGGCGGCTTTTTCCCGCACCCATTCCATGCATCTTTGCGCGATTTTTTCCCAGCCCGGCTCGCCGGGAAGCCAGTGGGCGTGGCCGGGAAGCTCCTCGTAGCGCACCAGATCGCCATAGCGCCGCGCCACTTTGCGGCAGATGGCGACGGGGGTGATGCGGTCTTTGGCGCCGGCGATCACCAGCAGCGGGCAATTCACCTTTTCCACCGGCGCGGCGGCGGCTTTTTGAGGATCAAGCGGCCAGAAGGCGATCTCGCAGATGGCACGGCCTGATTCGGGCACCATGAGGGCGTAGAGCAGCCTTGCCTCGTCTTCCGGCACCTCGTTTAAAATGCCGTAGCGCACCGCCTTGTAGGCCGGAAAGACCGGTTTGCGCCAGAACCCCCATTTGAGCATTACAGGGGCGAAAATGCGGATTACACCGGGCCGGATGGCGAATATTCCCGCCGGCGCCGCGGGGGCGAGCAAAATGGCGGCTTTGGCCAGCCCCCGGGAGGCCAGAATCTGCGCCAGCAGACCACCCATGGAATGCCCGACCAGCACCGGTTTTTCATGCAGCGATTCAATAAAAGCCGTCAAGTCACTGATATAACCGGAAAGGCTGGTTGCCCCCAAAGCCCGTGGCGGGACCGCACCCGGCTCCATGTCATGATAGCGCAGAGACGGGGCATGGGTCCTGAATCCGGCCGCTTCAAAAGCCGGCTGAAAATAATACCAGGCTTCATGGTTACACCACATTCCATGAATAAAAACCACTTGTGGCAGGGAGGCCGCGTTTTTTGTCAATTCATCACCTTGCCTTGCCGGGAATGTTCATCTTTTACTCAATTTTGCCTGATAGGGTTGTTTTTCGCAAGCGGGGGTTCTTATATGATACAGCGATAGGGCAGTCTTTGCGGCGGCGGGAATGCGTTTTGTTTGCTTTTCCCGCTGCGGCGTTAATCAATTTTTGTATCTTGCCTCGATACCATGCTGACATATCGGCCTGATTTGGTGTAAAGACAGTCATCGGGGATATCGGGCGGGAGAATGTGAGATTTTAAACAACCGGAAAACCCTGGGGCTGACAAGCCTTTGTCCGGCGATAGAAAGTTTAAGGAGTTTTTATGAGCAAGGTGAGCAGTAGCGGCACAGGCGACGGCAAAAGCACCCTTTATTGTTCCTTCTGCGGCAAGAGCCAGCATGAAGTGCGCAAGCTGATTGCCGGACCGACCGTGTTCATTTGCGATGAATGCGTTGAGCTTTGCATGGATATCATCCGTGAGGAAAACAAAAGCTCAATGGTCAAGACCTCCGAGGGCGTCCCCACACCACAGGAAATTTGCGATGTGCTCAATGCCTATGTGATCGGTCAGGGCCATGCCAAGCGCGTGTTGTCGGTGGCGGTGCACAACCATTACAAACGCCTCAACCACGCCGCCAAGAATGACGATGTGGAACTGGCGAAATCCAATATCCTGTTGCTCGGCCCCACCGGCTGCGGCAAGACTCTGCTGGCCCAGACCATGGCGCGCATTCTTGATGTGCCCTTCACCATGGCGGACGCCACCACGCTGACCGAGGCGGGTTATGTCGGTGAGGATGTGGAAAACATCATCCTGAAACTGCTTCAGGCCGCCGATTACAATGTCGAGCGCGCCCAGCGCGGCATTGTCTATATCGACGAGGTCGATAAAATATCCCGCAAGGCGGACAACCCCTCCATTACCCGCGATGTCTCGGGCGAAGGGGTGCAGCAGGCTTTGCTGAAGATCATGGAAGGCACGGTCGCCTCGGTGCCACCCCAGGGTGGGCGCAAGCATCCGCAGCAGGAATTCCTGCAGGTGGATACCACCAATATCCTGTTCATCTGCGGCGGCGCCTTTGCCGGCCTCGACAAGGTGATCTCGGAGCGTGGCCGCAGCACATCGATCGGCTTTGGCGCCACGGTCGAGGCGGAAGACGAGCGCATGACGGGCGAGCTTTTAAAGGAGTTGGAGCCGGAAGATTTGCTCAAATATGGTCTGATCCCGGAATTTGTCGGCCGTGTGCCGGTTCTGGCAACGCTGGAAGACCTTGACGAAGATGCCTTGGTGGAAATCCTTACCGAACCGAAAAACGCCCTGATGAAACAGTATCAGCGTCTGTTCGAGATGGAGGAGGTGCAACTGACTTTTACCGAGGACGCCTTGCGCGGCATTGCCAAAAAGGCGATCACGCGCAAGACCGGCGCGCGCGGTCTGCGCTCTATCCTGGAAAGCATTTTGCTCGATACCATGTTTGACCTGCCCTCCTTCGAGGGGGTTGAGGAAGTTGTGATTTCCGGCGAAGTCGTTGAGGGCAGCGCCCGGCCGCTGCAAATCTACGCCGACCGCCCGGAAGAGGAAGAGGCAAGCGCCTGATCCTCGGGTTTATTGCACGCAAAAAGGGGGCGCTTTTTCTGGCATCCCCTTTTTTGTTTCCAGCGGGTTAGCGTTTTTCATATTTAATTGTGAAAGACGCCAACTGTCATTCCTGCATAGGCAGGAATGACGAAAAATCAAATCGTTAGCAATTCCATATCCCGAATTGGCGTTATTTGATATATCTCGCGGCTATTCCTCGCTGCGCTCGGGCCTTAAGACAGAGCGGCCTGACCGGCGGGTACCCGGTCTGGCGCTGCGGGGCTCCGAATTTAAAATTGCTCAGTTGAAGCGCCCTTTTATGTTTGCCGTTGCGGTGGAGATTTTATCCTGCCGCCGCCGGAGCCTTGATCTCCTGCTGCGTCCATTGGGCAATTTTGGCGATGAGTTCATCTTCGCTCATGGGCAATCCGATCACGTCATCTATGCCGTTGGGACGAACGCCGTGCATGTTTTCGCTCAGGCTTTCGGGAATAACCAGAACATATGCACCGTGGCGGTTCTGGGTCGTCCTGACGATCATTGGCCCCTGCATGTCATCGCTTTGAACCCATAACATGGTGAGATGGGCCTTTAGGCCGTCGGTTCGCACCTTGCGCAGATAGGCACTGCCGCTGGTAAAAACGGTAACCTTGTGACCCAGCTCTTCCAGAAGCCTTTGAATATCAAACAGCCCCTTGTCGCTGGCGCCCACCAGCGCCACATAGCGCGGTGACATTTTGGGCAAGGGCGCGGTGTCTTCCGCTTCATCATTGGTCAGCGCCCTGAACAGCTTGATCTGGTCATTCTGCTGTTTTTGCGCCACCCTGTCGGATTGCCGCAAGCCGGCCTTCACCTTGACGAGAAGCATATCGTAATCGATGGGCTTGGTCAGATAATCATCTGCGCCCAGTTCCAGCCCCTCGATCACCTGGCTTTTATCAGCCAGCGCCGAGAGGAAAATAAACGGCAATTCGGCGAATTTAGGGTGATTTTCGCGCAATTCGAGCAGAAGCTCATGGCCGTTCATTTGCGGCATGGTGATATCGGAGACGACCATATCAGGGCGATGACGCAAGATCATGTCGAGCCCCTCACGGCCATTATTGGCCTCAAGGACATCATAGCCCTCGTCTTCAAGCTCCTCGACTATGATTTCGCGCAGATGCGCTTCGTCTTCTATGCACAATACAATCGCCATTTCCCTTACTCCTTTATTACAATGGCCTCAGGCCGCCTTATCTTGCGCCGACCTGTTATCCTCTTCGTCTTCATCCACAATTTCGGGTCCGGCAACGGGCAGACTCACGGTGAATGTGGAGCCCTCGCCGATCCGGCTTTCAACCGTGACGCGGCCGCCATGTTCCTCGACAAACATCTTCACCAAATTGAGGCCGATGCCGGTCCCGGCTATACCGGTTGAGGATTTGGCGCGGAAGAAGCGGCCAAACATTTTCGGCAGATCTTCCTCATCAATCCCGAGCCCGTAATCGCGCACGGAAACCATGACAGTATCCTCGCCGCGCCACCAGGCCCTGATCTCGATATCCGGGGCGTCCGGCGCGTATTTCACTGCATTGGAAAGCAGATTGGTAAATACCTGTTCCAGCGCCGCGCCATCGCCGCGCAGAATGGCGGGAAGCTCATCAAGCCGGGTGATAATGTTATGAGACGGGCTGATGCCGCGCTGACGCTCGCAGACCTCTTCAATCACGACGCGCAAATCACAATCGCCCGGTTTGATCCTCACCTTGCCCGAATCCATGCGCGCCGCCGAAAGCGTGCTTTCCATCAGATTGACCATGCGCTTGACGGAAGAGCGGATTTGGGTCACGCGGGTGAGCACGTCATCGGCTTGCAGCCGGCCGCGCGCGGCCTTGCGGCTGAGCCGGTGGGCAACGCCATCAATGATCGCCAGCGGTGTTCTGAACTCATGCGAGGCCATGGAGACGAAGCTGCGCTGCAACTGGCTCAACTCGCGCTCGGAGCTTAAAGCCAACTCCAGTTTTGCGGCCTGTTCAGTAAGCTCGTCTTCCTGTTGGCGAAAAGCGGTCACATCATTATACAGGGCGATAACGCCAAGGCCGGGGATTTTCTTGCGCACCACATACAGCCAGATGCCGCAGTCAAGGCGGCGGATTTCGCCGCTTTTGGCGCTGGAGTAATCGCGCATGCGCCGATCGATTTTTGCTTCGCTTTCATGCGGGAACGCAGCGCGGATCATATCGCGCAGATGCGCCCCGGCCTGCATGAACGAAGCTGCCGTCGGGTAATACCGCTTCATCAGATCATTAACCAGAATAACCCTGTCTTCGGTGTCCGACAGGATAAACCCTTCGGGTATGGCATTAATCGCCTCTGTCAGGGTATTCTGGCTCTCCTGAAGCTCTTTCGTGCGCTCGGCGACCGTTTTTTCCAGATTGACCTTATGGGCCCTGAGCTCAAGTTCTGTCTCTTTCAATCTGGAGACATCAATGATCTTGCCAACGGCGCGGGTTATTCTGCCTTCGGTTTCCTCAACCGCCCAGCCGATGACATGAAGCCAGATATATGATCCACTATTGTGCCTGACCCTGATTTCCAGATCGATGCGGTGATCCCCTTTCAGAAGGTCATTCCTGATGGCGCGCAGGTAAACCTCTTTATGGGCGGGGTGAATTTTTTCCAGCAGCAGGGTGTCGTCCGTGACGCGGTCCTCCAGGGCAAATCCGAGCACTTCCATGAAGCTTTCCGAATAGTGGGATTTCCGGCCGGTAACATCCCAGTCCCAGATGCCGCTATTGCTCCCCTTGATGGCCAGATTATAACGCTCCGCCGTTTTGCGCAGCTCGGCCTCGGCGCTGATGCGGGCAATAATGCCGTTCTTGAACACATTGACCGCCCGGGCCATTTCGCCCAGTTCATTATCCAGCGAAAAATAGGGCACGTCATGATAGGTCTCCCCCCTTGCCAGCCCCTTCATGACCCAGGAGAGATATTTGATCGGACGCGACAGGCTGGCGGCGACCATGGAGCTTAAAAACAGCAAAACCAGCGCCGCCAGAACCAGTGTGACCAGAATGACCTGGCGGGAATATTCCCGTGTTTGCCGCAGCAGATTATTGGTTTGTTGCAGTTTTCGTGACGAGATATCCTTGATCTGCATTAATGCCGATGTAAATGCCTCCTTTTGCGCATTGACCTTGTTTATCGCCCTTCTCAATTCCTTGTCGGCCCTGGCCCATGACAAGAAGCTGCCCTGATAATTCCGCAATGCCGACGTCATCCTGCGTCGTTCATGCGGGGGCAGCTCCGAGAGAATTTTATCGGCGGCAATTGTCGCGTATTGTTTTTTAAATTCGACGAGATAGCGCTCCTGGCCGATGGCGCGATATTCCATTTCGTTTTGCCGCAGCTCAAGCAGAGCGCGCCTTAACCGCGATATTCCCGTTGTGGACAAAATGCGCTTTATCTTCAAGACTTCATTGCGGTACGCCCCGTACAATCCGTGATCTGCATCCAGACCCGTCTTTTTCTTCAAAACAATGCTGCGAAGGAAGGCATTTTTATATCCGAGCAGCGCGGTTTCCAGATTTGCGATTGGCTGCTTTGCAACTTCAAACAAGGAGCTCTGGGATAACTGCCCGATCTGGGTCTCCAGTATTTCGGCGCTGGATTCAAATGCAAACCGGTAATTTGCACCGGGCTTTTGAAAATAGGTTTTTTGATGATGATACAGAATTTCAAAAGCGCCTGTCACACGGTGAAGCTTTACAGCCGCCTCAACCAAATTTTCCTGACGGGTCAGCGCTTCTTCATTTTGATGCTCGCCATAAATATATATACCGCCAAGAACAAGAGCTATGAGCGCTGTCATTCCGCCAAGGAAATAAAGACGGGAATAAATCCCAAAATTATGCAGCCAGAGTATCATAAGCCTTTCCCTGCCCGGTTTTGCTTGTACTTTGTCCGGTGTATGGCAGGTAAACTACATGAAACAGCTAAAAACACAGTTAATCGCTTGTTTGCGAACCATTAATTATGAATTTTACTTTAATTATCGCGTATTTTAAAAAATATTTTTTCGCCCTTGACGCTATTGACCTCTCAGACCTCCCTATCTCAACGTGTAAGTGAAACGAGCACCCCCGAAAACAATGTGTTCACAAGCCCAACCGGGCGCCGCGCGGCCAGCGCGCCTCATCGGAGGCCCGAGCGTAGCGAGGAATAGCCGCGAGATATAAAAATGGTGCGGGCGAAGGGACTTGAACCCCCACGCCTTGCGGCACAAGAACCTAAATCTTGCGTGTCTACCA
>JAJRYE010000014.1 GCA_024275895.1 Alphaproteobacteria bacterium
CCCGCCGTGGGCGCCGCCACGGCCCCGTCCTTGCGGGCGTAAATGGTCTGGTAATCGCTCACATCGCGCAAATCGGCCGCCCGCCGAGCCGCGATATAGGGCGGCAGCGGCATGGAGCCGCGCGCCTGAATGGCATTTTCCAGATCAAGCCCGGCAAGATCAAAAGCCAGCGTCACCTCGCCGCCCTCACCTTTTGATTTCACTGTTGCATCCAGAGCACCGAGCACACAGGCGTTCTTGCCCTTGCCAAAGACAATCTCATCGCCGATTTTAAGCCGCTTTGCCGGGCGCGCGAAAGCTTTCCAGGTGGCGCGGCTGATCTGCTTGTGCAGATTGACCGAAATCCTTGCCACGGAGCTATCGCGGGTCCGTGTGCCCTCAAGCGCCGCCGGGATTACGCAGGTATCGTTCAGGACCAACACATCGCCGGGTCGGAGCAGCGAGGGCAGATCGCGGATCATCTTGTCCTGCAAGCTCCCCGAAGCGGGAACATACAGCAACCGCGCCTGATCACGCCCCGGCGCCGGCCGCAGGGCGATGCGCGCTTCAGGCAGATCAAAATCAAACTCATCCACCAGCATGGCAGGATTACCGTCATTCCGGCAACAGCCGGAATCCCTGGAGCGCGTCATGTTTTGATGGAATCAAAACCGCGCTCTGATTTATTTGTGTTGATCAGGTTTTTTCAGGTTTTGCCGCTTCCGTCAAAACCGGACCTGATCTATGCAGAATACAGCAAAATTTCAGTCATTAAACGGATCCCGGAATTTCGCCGGGAGGACGGGAACAGATCTCAGGCAATATCGGCCGCAAGCTTAACCGTATTCATCACATCAGGCTCGTGCACCGGCTCGCCGCGCTTGATCCTGTCAACATTCTCCATGCCTTCAATGACCTTGCCCCAGACGGTATATTGCTTGTCAAGGAAGCGCGCATCATCAAGGCAGATGAAGAACTGGCTGTTGGCGCTGTTTGGCGACTGGGCCCGCGCCATGGAGCACACGCCGCGCAGATGCGGCTCGTCATTGAACTCCGCCTCCAGATCAGGATAGCTCGAGCCGCCGGTGCCGGTGCCGTGCGGACAGCCGGTCTGGGCCATGAAGCCCTCGATCACGCGGTGAAAGACAATGCCGTCATAAAACCCCTCCCGCGCCAGCTTCTTGATATGCTCAACATGTTTCGGAGCCAGGTCAGGTCGCATTTCAATCACCACCTTGCCATGGGTCATATCAATGACGAGGGTGTTTTCCGGGTCTTTAATATCAGTCATAAATCCTGTCCTGTATTTTTATTTCACGTCCGCAGCAACCTGCATTTTGATGATGGTGTCAGCTTTGCCTTTTATGGCGCCGGAACGGCTGTCGCCCTTCTTGATTTTATCGACATATTCCATGCCTTTGATCACCTGACCGATCACGGTATATTTGCCGTTGAGCCAGGGCGAGGGCTTGAAACAGATGAAAAACTGGCTGTTGGCGCTGTCAGGGCTGGCCGAGCGGGCCATGCCGAGCGTGCCGCGCTTGAATTTGGCTTTGGAAAATTCCGCTTTCAGATCATGGTAATCCGAACCGCCCGCGCCAGTTCCGGTCGGATCGCCCGTCTGCGCCATGAAGCCGGCGATCACGCGGTGGAATTTGTGGCCATTATAAAACCCTTCCCGGGTCAATATCTTGATGCGCTCGACATGTTTTGGCGCCAGATCGGGAAACAGCTTAATGACCACCCGGCCGGATTTCAAATCCAGATAGATTGTATTTTCAAGGTCCGCCGCCGCCGATAACGGCCCGGCCAGAAACCCGAACATGGTGAGAATAAATGCCGTCAGGAGGCTGCGTTTCATCCGTTTCATTCCTTTTGCAATTCCATTCATGAGCCCTGTTTACCCCTTAAGGATAGCAGCGGCGATTCTTGCCGGCACGAAGGGCGATATATCGCCGCCCATGGACGAAATCTGCCGCACTAGCGAGGAAGAGATATAGTTGATTCCCGGCGAAGCGGCCAGAAATACGGTTTCAACCTCCGGCGCCAGCGCCCCGTTCATCCCGGCCATTTGCATCTCATAATCAAAATCCGCACCATTGCGCAAGCCCCGGATGAGCAAATCCGCCCCCGCGCCGCGCGCGGCGTCAACCACAAGAGAATCAAAAATCATCACTTCAATGTGACCGGCAATATTGCTGATCTCATCCTCGATCAGGGTTTTGCGCGCCTCGGCGGGTAAAAATGCCTTTTTCTCGTGATGCGCCCCGATGGCGACAACCAGCCGGTCGGCAAAGGCGGCCGCGCGGGTGATAATGTCGATATGCCCGTTGGTCAGCGGGTCAAAGCTGCCCGGATATAAAGCGCTGATTGTCATGCCCGCATACCTAGCCAAGAAACACCGCCACGGCAAGCCTCCGGACTGGAGAGCCCTCCGCCCGACGCGATTTTATTGATTTTTCTTTCCAACATGTTCATAACGATTTTTCTTTTTGCCGTTTCAGGGTAAGATTTTTTCAAGCTTGCAGAATTGCGTTTCGCCAATCACCGCTCCAACCCAAGGATATCCTCATGCTGATCTTCCGCCTTCTTGCCGCAACCCTTGCGCTGTTCCTGGCGTTTGCACCTGTGTCTTTCGCCCAGGCTCCGGCCCCGGGGGGGCAAATCAAACTGCCACAAATCACCCATGTGCCGCTGAGTGTGGACAAGGTTGAAAGACTGATCAAATCCATGCCGGAAATGCAAGCCTTTGGCAAGGCGCACCAGTTAAACAAATTGCCCAAAGGCGCAGCAAGGGACCCCAACGCCGCCCTGATGCAATACCTCAAAGACAATAAGTTACAGAAGAAAATGCGCGCCATGCTGGCCAAATACGGCTTTGGCAGCATCAAGGAATGGACCCAGACCATGCAAAGCGTAACCATTGCCTACGGCTTCGCCAAAAGCGGCAAATCCGCCGCGCAGATGAAAAGCGAAATGCAGGCCATGATCAACAAGATTCAGACCGACCCGAAAGTACCGCAAGATCAAAAAGCCGGTCTTGTCGCCATGTTCAAACAGCAGATGGCCATGGCGCTGAAAATGGCGCCGCCGCCGGAAAATATCGCGGTGGTAACAAAAATGATCCCGCAGATCGAACAGGCAATGAAAAGGAAATAATGTGAACGACACTCTTCTTTCCTCCCGGCTTGAGGACAATATCCTCACCCTCACCCTGAATTGTCCCGAGCGCCGCAATTCGCTCTCCGAGGCCATGATCGAGGCCCTGCATGAGGCTTTCGTTGAGGCCGGCGACGACGGGGATGTGCGCGCCATTATTCTTGCCGCCAGGGGCCATGTGTTTTGCGCCGGTCATGATCTGAAGGAAATGACTGCCGCGCGGCAGAATGAGGATCGCGGCCGGGCCTATTACAGCAAAATCATGGACAAATGCGCCCGAATGATGATGGCCATGGTCAACTGCCCCAAGCCGGTTATCGCCCGCATTGAGGGCATCGCCACGGCGGCGGGCTGCCAGCTTGTCGCCACATGCGATCTGGCGGTGGCGAGCGCGGATTCAAAATTCAGCACGCCGGGGGTTCATATCGGCCTGTTCTGCTCCACCCCCATGGTGGCGCTCTCGCGCAATATCAGCCGCAAGCACGCAATGGAAATGCTGCTTCTGGGCGAAATGATAACGGCGGAAAAAGCCGCCCAAATCGGCCTCGTCAACCGGGTCTGCCCGTCCGGGGAAGCCGAAGCCGAGGCGCTGAAAATCGCCAAAATCATCGCTGGCAAATCGCAAGTCACGGTCAAATTCGGCAAGGAAGCCTTTTATAGCCAAATCGACATGAACCTTGCCGACGCCTATGCCCATACCTGCGATGTGATGGTGCAGAACATGCTGGCCAATGACGCCATCGAGGGCATCAACGCCTTTATTGAAAAGCGCAAACCGGTGTGGACGAGTTAAATGAACCACGATTCATATGATGATGCCTATATTTCATCAATTCTCAATTCCACCAAGACCATTGCCATGGTCGGGGCCAGTTCCAACAAGGTCAGGCCAAGCTATTTTGTTCTGAAATACCTGCTGGAGAAGGGCTTTGACGTGATCCCGGTCAATCCGGGCCATGCGGGGAAGGAATTTCTCGGCCAGAGGGTCTATGCCTCCCTGAGCGATATCCCGCGGGAAGTGGATATGGTCGATATCTTCCGCAATTCGCAAGCCGCCGGTCCCATTACCGGGGAGGCGATAAAGATCGGCGCCAAAACTATCTGGATGCAACTCACCGTGCGCAATGACGAAGCGGCGGCAAGGGCCGAGGCGGCCGGTTTGCGCGTGGTCATGAACCGCTGCCCGAAAATTGAATACGGCCGCCTGTCGGGTGAAATCGGCTGGATGGGGGTGAACTCCCGAACCCTTTCGAGCAAGCGCGGCCGGCTTTCGGGCAACCGCATGCAAAGCCTGTTGATAGACAAATCATCCTGAGGGGACATTTTTTCCTTTGACCCCAAACCTCTCTTCTCATTACTCTGTTTTTCATAAACAGGGAGACATCAGTTATGAGCGAAGAGAATAAAGCCCCCGGCTTTGACACACTGGCTGTCCATGCCGGCGCACAGCCCGACCCGGCCACCGGTGCGCGGGTGACGCCGATTTATCAGACCAGCGCCTTTGTGTTTGAAGACGCCGATCATGCCGCCAGCCTTTTCAATCTAGAAGCCTTTGGCAATATTTATACCCGTCTCACCAACCCGACGACCGCCGTGCTGGAAGGCCGCGTCGCGGCGCTGGAAGGCGGCAGTGCAGCGCTGGCGGTGGCGTCGGGCCACGGCGCGCAGCAGCTTGTCTTTCATACCCTTTTGCAGCCCGGAGATGAGTTTGTCGCCGCACGGCAGCTTTATGGCGGCTCCATCAACCAGTTCGGCCAGGCGTTCAAGAATTTCAACTGGAAGGTGATCTGGGCCGACAGCACCGATCTTGAGGATATGAAAAACGCCATTACGCCCAAGACAAAGGCGGTTTTCATCGAATCACTGGCCAATCCCGGCGGCGTTATCACCGATATCGAAGCAATTGCCAAAATCGCCCATGACGCCGGTGTGCCGCTGATTGTGGACAATACTCTCGCCACCCCCTATCTGTGCCGACCCTTTGAGCACGGCGCGGACATCATCGTGCATTCCCTGACCAAATTCATGGGCGGCCATGGCAACTCGCTTGGCGGCGTCATCGTCGACGGGGGGAGTTTCGACTGGTCAAAAAGCGGCCGCTATCCGGTCCTGAGCGAGCCCTGCCCCTCCTATCACGGCATCAGGCTGCATGAGACCTTCGGCAATTTTGCCTTCGCCATCGCCTGCCGCGTGCTGGGCCTGCGCGATCTTGGCCCCTGCATCTCGCCTTTCAACTCGTTCCTGATTCTGAACGGCATCGAGACCCTGGGCCTGCGCATGGACAAACATTGTGCCAATGCGCTCACAGTGGCGCGGTTTCTTGATGCTCACCCCAATGTGGAATGGGTATCTTATGCCGGATTGGCCGAAAGCCCCTATCATGAGCTGCAACAAAAATACCTGCCCAGGGGCGCAGGCGCAGTGTTCACTTTTGGTGTCAGGGGCGGCTATGAGGCGGGGGTAAGGGTTGTCAGCAAGGTGGAGCTGTTCTCGCATCTCGCCAATATCGGTGATACAAGGAGCCTGATCATCCACCCGGCCTCAACCACCCACCGCCAGCTTTCCAATGAACAACGCGAGATTGCCGGCGCCGGCGATGACGTGGTGCGGCTTTCCATCGGTATAGAAAATGCAGATGATCTGATCAGCGATCTTGATCAGGCCCTGTAATTTCCCCGCAAGCGGGCGCCTTGCAACAACAAGGCGTCCGTTATATCAGTTTTTTGCGCAGGATCTGATTGACCATTTGCGGGTTGGCCTTGCCCTTTGACGCCTGCATCACCTGGCCGACAAACCAGCCGATCATTTTGGGCTTTTGCTTTACTTCCGCCGCCTTGTCCGGGTTGGCGGCGATGAGTTCATCAATGATCTTTTCCAGCGCCCCGGTATCCGAGACCTGTTTCAGGCCGCGCTCATCCACGATCTTGACCGGATCGCCGCCCTCGTTCCAGATAATATCGAACAGCTCCTTGGCGATTTTACCGGAGATTTCACTTACCGCCACCATGCGCAAAATTGCTGTATTGGCCTGTGGCGGAACCGGGATATCGGCAAAGGAAAGCCCCATTTTGTTCATGCGGCCGAAAACCTCGTTAATCACCCAGTTGGCGGCCGCCTTGGCCTCGACCCCGTCGGCTACCGCCTCATAATAATCGGCCGCTTCCCTGTCGCTCACCAGCACATCCGCATCATAAGCACTCAGGCCGAGTTCTTTGATAAACCTAGCCTTTTTCTCATCGGGCAATTCGGGCAATGTGGCGGCAATCTCATCGACCCAGCTTTGTTCAAACTCCAGCGGCGGCAGGTCGGGATCGGGGAAATAGCGGTAATCATGCGCCTCTTCTTTCGAGCGCATGGAGCGGGTCTCGCCGTGATTGGGGTCAAAGAGGCGCGTTTCCTGAAGTATTTCACCGCCATCTTCGAGAATATCAATCTGGCGCGCTGCCTCATAGGCAATCGCCTGTCCCATGAAGCGGATCGAGTTGACATTCTTGATCTCGCACCTTGTGCCGAACGGCGCGCCGGGGCGGCGCACCGAGACATTGACATCGGCGCGCATGGAGCCCTGATCCATATTGCCGTCGCAAGTGCCCAGATAGCGCAGGATCGAGCGCAATTTGCTCACATAGGCTTTGGCCTCCTCGATGGAGCGGATATCGGGATAAGACACAATCTCCATCAGCGCTACACCGGAGCGGTTGAGGTCCACATGGCTCAGCCCGTCGGCCTTGTCATGAAGTGATTTGCCCGCATCCTGCTCCAGATGGAGCCGCTCGATGCCGATGGTAACGCTTGAGCCATCCTCAAGATCAAGCTGAACCTGACCCTCGCCGACAATCGGCTGCTTGAACTGGGAAATCTGGTAGCCCTGCGGCAGATCGGGATAAAAATAGTTCTTGCGGTCAAACACCGATTTGCAGTTGATCTTTGCCTTCAGCCCCAGCCCGGTGCGGATAGCCTGTTCAACACATTTTTTGTTGATAACGGGAAGCATGCCCGGCATGGCCGCATCAACAAAGCTGACATGATCATTGGGCGCGCCGCCAAAATCAGCAGGCGAGCCGGAAAACAGCTTGGCCTTTGAGATCACCTGGGCATGAACCTCAAGCCCGATCACCAGCTCCCAGTCGCCGGTCGCACCGGGCAAGAGGTTTTTTGCTTCCGTTTTACGGTTTTCCGAATACATATTGCCTGCCTATTCCCTGCCCTTACGGTGGTTTTCAAGTTTTTTTGACTCGTAGTGGATAAACCACTCCATCATCTGCCGCCACAGCGCCTCGGCCAGCTCCGGCGGAAGCCCTTTTTCCTCCGCCTGCGCCTGCACTTTCGCCAGCACTTCATCCACCCGCCACTGCACCAGCGCCTGCCCGCCGCCGCGTTGTTTCAGCCGCCACGCCCTGTCAACAAAAGCAGCGCGCTCGGCCAGAAGATCAACAAGCGCAACATCAATCGCATCAATCCCGGCGCGAACCTCCTCCATGCTGTTGCATTTGGCTGCGCGGTGTCTGATCGTCTTGTGGCTCATGGCGCGCGTTACTTCTCAACCCACCATTTGCCCGGTACAGCGTCAAATCCGGCCGCCTCTTCCAGTACGCCGGCGGTGCGCAGGAGGGTTTGCTCATCGAACGGTTTGCCGATAAGCTGCAAGCCGAGCGGCAGCCCCTCGCCTGAAAGCGCGGCGGGAATGGAAATCCCCGGCAGACCGGCCAGATTGGCGGTAACGGTAAAGACATCATTGAGATACATGGTCACCGGATCGGTGATCTCGCCCGGCGCAAAAGCGGCATTGGGCGTCGTCGGTGTGAGCAGCATATCGACGGTTTCAAACACCTTGTCGAAATCGTTCTTGATCAGGGTGCGGACTTGTTGGGCTTTAAGATAATAGGCGTCATAATAGCCGGCGGAGAGCACATAGGTGCCGATCATCACCCGGCGCTTGACCTCCGCGCCAAACCCGGCGGCGCGGGTGTTTTCATACATGGAGGTGATATCCTCCCCCTCCGCCCGGAGCCCGTATTTGACCCCGTCATAACGCGCCAGATTGGACGAGGCCTCGGCCGGGGCGACAATATAATAGGCCGGCAGGGCCAGATGGGTGTTGGGCAGCGAGACCTCGATAATTTCGGCCCCGGCGCTTTTGAGCCAGTCCGCGCCGCGCTGCCACATCTGCGAGATTTCCCCCGCCATGCCCTCGACGCGGTATTCGCGCGGAATGCCCACCTTGAGCCCGCGGATGTCGCTGCTGAGCGCGGCCTCGTAATCGGGCACGTCTTTGTTGATGCTGGTGGAATCCATCGGGTCAAACCCGGCCATGACTCCGGTCATGATGGCTGCGTCGCGCACATCTCTTGTCAGCGGTCCGGCCTGATCGAGCGATGAGGCAAAGGCAACGATCCCCCAGCGCGAACAGCGGCCATAGGTGGGCTTTAGCCCCACCAGCCCGGTGAAGGAGGCTGGCTGGCGGATGGAGCCGCCGGTATCGGTTCCTGTCGCCGCGGCGCAAAGCCTTGCGGCAACAGCGGCCGCTGAACCGCCGCTCGAGCCGCCCGGAACCAGCGCCGTTTCATCACCGCTGCGCCGCCAGGGATTAATGACATTGCCGTAATAGCTGGTCTCGTTTGATGAGCCCATGGCAAACTCGTCCATATTGAGCTTGCCGAGCAATACAGCGCCTGCATTCCACAGATTGGCGGTGATGAAAGATTCATAGCCCGGCGTGAACCCGTCGAGAATATGGCTGCCCGCGGTTGTCAGGACGCCTGATGTGCAAAACAGATCCTTGATGCCGAGGGGTATGCCCTCCAGCGCCCCCGCCTCACCCCTCGACAGGCGCGCATCGGAGGCTTTGGCCATCTGGCGCGCCTTTTCAGGCGTTGGTGTAATAAAGGCGTTGAGCGTTGCGGCATCATCCACGGCGTCAAGATAGGCGTCCGTAAGCTCAAGGGCGGTAAAATCACCGGCTTCGAGCCCCTTGCGGGCAGCGGCGATTGTCAGGGCGGTCAGATCCGTCATGGCCTATTCCACCACTTTCGGCACGGTGAAATAGTGACCATCCCTGAGCGGCGCATTGGCAACGATCTTTTCCGGATACCCGCCATCGGTGACCTCGTCGGGGCGCATTTCACGCTGGACATGCACCACACTGGTCATGGGCTCAACATCCGATGTCCCGACCTGCCTGAGTTGCTCCACCCACTGCAAAATTGCGTTCAACTCACCTTCGAGATGCTCAACCTCGTCATCTGTAACGGCAATCCGCGCCAGATGCGCAATCCGCCGGACCGTGGCCTGATCGACCGCCATGAACCTGTCCTTTTTGCCAAGAAAACCAAAACAACGCCGCTGCACGGGCGCAATGACCTCATAGCATTGCAAGGACACCGCTTCAATATCGGCTATGGATGTTAGGGGGAGAAAATTCAGCCTGAGCAGATGATATCAATAAACTGATAAAGCTGCTTTTTGCCCTCCGCCTCGCAATTTGGTCCGCGAAACGCGATTCTGAGGCTTTCCTTGTATTGCGCCTGCAATGAGTTCATCGCGGCGGCAACATCAAGCCCCCCCCTGACCTCGCCTTTTTGCTTGCCCTCACGCAAAATCTTCTCACCAATACGGCGAAGCCTGCCGGTCAATTGCTGATACGTTTCTTCACGGGCCTCATCCCAAAGCCACCCCTGGGCAAACATCGCCTTGCTGAGTTTGATGTTCTGTATCGAACTGGCCCATAACAAATCGAGAAGAAAGATCAGGCGCCCTCTGGTGCTAACCCCTTCAAGAGATTGCGCTTCAATCTCCCTTATCTGGGATTCGAGAAATTCATTATGAAGATGCTCCAGAATTTCGGATTTGGATTTAAAATGTGAAAACACACTGCCATGGGAAACCCCGGCCAGTTTGGCGATATCGCTCGAACGGGTTTCAAAATATCCCTTGGTGACAAAAAGCAATTTTGCCGCATCATAGATGCGCTCATGAGTCCTCAGCTTTTGCAGATCCCGCTGCGTCGGCTTGAGCCCCTTTTTAATTATTCTCTTTTGTAACATTTGCCATAATTACCACACTCTTCGGCATTCTTAAACGGGCATATTTACAAATCTTCAAAAGTTATGCTGTTAAGATTAATAACCAAATCATCAACCGGTTATAGCTCTTTACGCGAATTTTGTTTCAACTTTTTGGTGCGGCGGATAACCGGCACCCTCAAACGGATACCGCCGGGGGCCCAGCCAGAAAAAAATTTGCAAATATCTCGTTGACTATAATCAATGACAAATTATACCATCTGTTGTAATATGTCGATCGTGGTTGTTTCAGATGTCGCGTTCTTCTGCGACCTCAGGATAGAAATTGGAAAAACGAAGCGGAGATATCAAAAGGCCTGACAAGGGCGCGATTGCGGGAGAGCTTAGTCAAAAAGCCGCACGCAAACAGTTACGCGAAAGCCTTATCCCGCTGCAATGGCTTGCCCGAAAAAACGGCTTCAAGCGCGCTGCGCGCCTGATTGAAGAGGCCATCGACGAAATCTCCGGTAAATAGGGTTCTGAAGCAGCCTCCTCCGCCGGGCCCGCCCCCCCTTCTCAGGCGGCGTTCTTCAGGGCATGCCCGGCATCAGTATTTTTCACCTGGCCCATATCGGAGGCAAAATGCTCCAGCATACGCAGGAGTTGAGCGGATTCATCGTCAGAAATATCCCGGTAACAGGTCAGAACGCGTTCAATCATGCGGCGGTGAAATGCCGGGCCGAGTTCATCATCATTTTCGCCAAGCAGTTCCTGATAGGTGACTATCGCGGTTTTAAACAGGGCAAAAGCCTGGAGCGGCAACCCCGCCTTGGCGTATAGGGCGCGCAAGCCAAATCCGCCCCTGCCCCTTATTATGGCGCTCACGCGCCGCTGCGGCAGTTTCGCCATCAGGCTTAACGCGGCTTCGGCAAAACGGATATATCCGGCGCAGACAGCGCGCAGGACGAGGGTTGGCGTCAACTGGCCGTCCGCCATCAGCGAGGCGACCAGTATTTCCAGATCGGCAGACGAGATACGAAGCGAAAGATCAAGAGTGCCGTTTTCAAGCGCCCCCATGGTGACGGATCGGGCGCGGCGCGCACTGGTCCAGTTTTTCTCGATCATGAGCTTGCGCAACGTCTCGGAGACATTGCTCATCACCTGCCGCGACACAACGGCGGGCCGCATGCCGCGTTCAATCAGGGCGTCCGAGATGTCTGAATTGCGGCCAAAGCGTTTGATAAGACGCATCATGTCGCGCGTCTGCAAGTTTGCGTGCCGGTTGCGCGCCAGAACGGCGCAGGCCCTGCCGGTGCCGTATTTTACGATAACACCGCTCACATGGGGCGTAATGCCTTTTCGCGCCGCAATCACGCTTTGACAGCGCTCCGAGCCCCCCCGCACCAGATTGGCAAGATCGCCCTCACCCAGCAACGGCGAGGATTTGAGCACCGGCAGGGCAATGTCCTCCGGGCTGCAGGCCAGCGTGGTCACAATCTCACGCGGGGCTTTTGGTGAAGCGCACATGATCCGGGCGAGGTTTTTACGCACGTCCGGATCCGGGTCATCCACCGCAATGGCGAAAATGGCCGAGGCAAAACGCTGATCCGCCGGAGCAAGATCGCCCGCCTCCACCGCCTGGAACAAAACCCCGGCCAGCTTCTTTCTGATCTCGGGGGCGGGATCCTTGATAATCCGCAAAAGCACATCTTTTTTGAGCGTTCTTGTCATGCCTGAACCACCTGAAAACCGTTGCGATAAAAAAACCGTGAAAAAGAATCGTGCCCGATCTTCCCAGACAAGGATTAACAAAATATTTACCGTGTTTTTTCAGGGTTTATGTCGTTTTTTATATTCCGCCCGGATTTTTGCTCTTTAAAAGCCCGCCCGCCTGCGCCCCCTTTCGCCCCCAAAGATCGCTGATGCGTGTGCGGGCGTTTTCAGGCGTCTCTTGCGCCCGCCTGATCCTGTTGCGGGCCGGATCATTCGCTGCGGATTTATCCTCATCAACAACTGACTTTTGTCCGAAAGCGGCGAGCAATTGCGTCTGTGTCGGCAGATAGCGCCCGCGCGCTGCACGGTAAATTCCCGACGCATCACCAGGTAAATTCGCCTTGCCGGGCGAGAACAGATTATGAAATGCCGATCCAGAACCGGCCTCGACCTTGTCCCGCGGCGTTTGCCAGATGGTGAACAGAGCCTGCGTCAGGGGGAGGATTTTGCCGCTTTCCACGGTCTTGCGCCCCCTTCTTGCATATGTATCCCCGCCAATCGGCGGTTTTGGCGGATTGCCGGCCAGACGGGTAAGCTGATTGTCATAATGCCGGGTCAGGTTCTGGTAAACTTGCCGGTTTGAACGCGCACTGCCCGAGGCGGTATAAAAGATTGACCTGTTTGCCCTGGCCGCCCTGGCAAAATTGGGCGCGGCAGCCGCATCCGGGTTCTTGCTGGCAAGATTGATCAGTTTAGAGGCATTTGAAGCCCCGAGAAAATGACCGATATAAAGCTCGCCGTCACTAGGGGCACGGCCAATGCTGTTGTTAAGGATACGGGCATTGTTATTGGTAAACTCCCCCGCCATGAGGGCCGAGAGTTTGGGGTCAAAACGCAGCGCCAATATGGCGCGTTTTGTCGCCGGATCAGACACTGTGTACTTCCCTGTATCCGTGCGGATAATTGCCTCTGAAACTTTTCCAAGGCCGTGGCGCGGGCCTGCATCCTTCAGGGTGGAAAGCCAGGTCTGCTCGATAAACTGAAACAATCCGGCGGCGCTCGATGTTTTCGCCTTTGCTCCGGGCCTGAACGCGCTTTCACGTTGCGCGGTTTTCAGCAGATAGTCAAAATCAGCCCCCGTCGCCCGGGCGGCGCGTCTGAGCGCTGTTTCTATGCGCGGAGGAATAACGGATAAGGAAGCGGCGGCCATAAACAATCCCGGTGCTGGTGTCTGGGCGCATCTCCCTGGCTTCGGGAGAGACGCCGAATTGTCAAAACGGTTTCAGGCCGCCATGTTCAGCGCATCAAAGGGAGGCAATGCACCGATCTGGCGCAGCTTGAAATCCAGCAAATCCGCATCAAAGGGTTTGATGAGACATTCCCCGGCGCCTTTATAGATGGCCAGCCCCATAGCGGCGGCACTCCGGTTGGCCGAGCAAAACAGAACCGCAGCTCTTCTGCCGCGTTCGGATTGGCGCAGATTGCACAAAAATTCCAGCCCGCCCATATCCGGCATTACTGAACTGAGCAAAATAAAATCAGGCGGGTTGATCCGGCATTGCCGTATTGCTTCTGCCCCGTTATCAACCGCACGCACGTCGAAATCATAATGCGCCAGCAAGGTCTGGCAGGCCACCCGCATGGACGGGCACGGATCGACAATCAGGCCGCTTTTCATGATTCCACCCATGTTTTACTTTGTCCCGGATACGAGCCCCTGCCCGTATGTCGAATTGATACTCGTTAACAAAAGATTGCCCCGGCAATGGTTAATGGTTTCTTAACGCCTCCCCGCACCTGCCCACGATTGCAATACATATGGGTTTTCAAGGTGTTGCAATGCGTCAGTAAGTAATTGTTGTTCGCGCGCATGGGCTGTGTAATCGTTATTCGCGGTGAAAATTTATATTTTCCTGTAAAGTGAGTCGCGATAAATTTGCCTTTTTACCAGTGAAGGAACAGCCATGCCGGGATTGTATTTCGAGGATTTTGAAATTGATCATATTTATGTCCATTCCCTGCGCCGGACCGTGACGGAAATGGACAATATGCTGTTCTCGAATATGACGCTGAACCCGCAGCCGCTGCATATCGACCGGCATTTTTGCGAAACCCAGACCGAGTTCGGCCAGCCGCTGATGAATTCCCTGTTCACTTTGGGGCTGATGATCGGTATTTCGGTAAACGACCTTACCCTCGGCACCACCATCGCCAATCTGGGCATGACCGACGTGCGGTTCCCGCATCCGCTGTTTCAGGGCGATACGGTGCATGTTACCAGCAAGGTGGTTTCAAAACGTGCCAGCAAATCACGCGGCAATGCCGGGATTGTCGAGTTTGAACACAAGGCCTTCAACCAGAATGACGATCTGGTCGCCATCTGCACCCGGCAGGCCTTCATGCGCAAACGCCCGGCGGAGGAATAACCTTATGCGTTCATGGCTCTTTGTCCCCGGCGACAGTGAAAAGAAAATAGCCAAAGCCCTTGGCAGCAAGGCCGATATCGTCATTCTTGATCTGGAGGATTCCGTTGCGCCGCAAAACAAATCCGCGGCGCGGGAAACAACCTCCGCTGCTCTTGGGCGCGACTCCGGGGCCACGCTCTATATTCGCGTTAACGCCCTCGATAGCGGCCTGACCGGGGATGATTTAAGGGCCGTGACCCGGCACCGGCCGCACGGCTTCATGCTGCCCAAATCCACTTGCGGCGATGATGTCAACCGCCTTGCCCGCATGATCGCGGATGAGGCAAAATTGCAGGCAATGGAGCCTTACACGCCGCCGATCATTGCCATCACAACCGAAACCGCCGCTTCCCTGTTCGCTCTTGGATCCTATCAGGCCGGCCCCAAATCCCTTGCCGCCATGTGCTGGGGCGCTGAAGATCTCAGCGCCGAACTGGGCGCCATATCCGCTTATGACGAAAGCGGCCACTACACCGCGCCCTACCGGCTCGCCCGCAGCTTGTGCCTCATCGGAGCAAGAGCCGCGGGCGTTGAGCCCATTGACGGCGTTTTTACCGATTACGGCGATCTGGAAGGGCTGCGCCAGTCATGCCAAAAAGCGCTTCGTGACGGTTTCAGCGGCAAACTGGCCATTCATCCGGTGCAGCTCCGCATCATCAACGAGGTTTTTACCCCGTCAGGCGAGGATATCCGGCAGGCAAAAGCCATCATCAAGGCCTTTGCGGATGCAGGAGATGCCGGCGTTATCGGCTTTGAGGGCAAAATGCTGGACCGTCCCCACCTTGTGCGGGCGCAAAAGCTGGTGCGGCGCGCCGCCCGCTACGCTTCATCTGCACGCCAGTAGGTAACGATGTCCCTTAAATCTGGACGCCGGCGCTCTTCAAGTTTTTCTTCCACCGTGCCCATATAGATATAGCCCGCAATCTGTTCACCGTCCTCAAGTCCCAGCGCGCCCAGCACTTCATCATTATATGAGAGCCAGTCCGTGGTCCATTGCGCTGCAAAACCTATGGCGTTTGCCGCCAGCAGCATGTTCTGGCACACGGCTCCGGCCGAGAGTATCTGTTCCCAATGGGGGATCTTGATATGAACAATATGCCTTGAAACAACGGCAATGATAACGGGGGCCCTGGCAAAGCGCCGCTGTTCCGCCGCTTTGTGCTCATCATCGGGTTCCGCCACTGTTTTCTCATAAGCGGTTGCCAGCACTTTGCCAAAATCCAGCCGCGCCCGGCCCTGGAAAACAATAAAGCGCCACGGCGCCAGCTTGCCGTGATCGGGTACCCGGGAAGCAACTTTCAGGATGGTTTCCAGTTGCGCCGCATCGGGACCGGGCGCCCTGATGTCCTTGACAAGCGATGACCGGCGCTCAAGCAGAAAGTCAATCATATCTTGCATCTTCTCTTTCTCCACGCTCCGAACCCAACACGCCAGAGTGCTTCACCTTTTGATCTTAACGGCACCGACCCGTCTTTTAAATAAACATATTTCCGACAAAATCCTATTAATACCATTTTTCTGTTATCATATATGTTCAGCCATGTGAGAGTGGCGGGGTGTGCGACCTTGGTTCCGCAACGCAATCAGGTCAGATTGAATACCGGAGGGATATCTTTGCGATTGCGCTTACGGGGTGAGTTTCATAAAATTGTGCGAATCAAGATCAAAAACGGGAGTATCCACATGCTGAAGGCTGTCCGGTTTCCGGATATGGGGTTATATCGCGTTCCGATCTTTTTTCTTTTGCCTGTCTTCGCCGCCTCCCTTCTCTCAACCACGCCGCCTGCCGCCGCCGCAAAAAAACGCGCCACGGTTATTCTCGATTTGTCATCAAGCATGTCGAGCCCGCTGGCGGGCGCGGTGCGCAACATCAACCCGGTGCCCGACGCTGATGGA
>JAJRYE010000015.1 GCA_024275895.1 Alphaproteobacteria bacterium
AGGGCTTTGTGCCGATGCGGAAGGTATAGCGCCCGGTATGGCTGGCGGCCTTGACGATGCAGCGGTACCAGTTGCCCCCGGCCTCTGCGGCAGAGACAGATGGTATGCCCGAAATCAGGAACAAAACGCCAAAAACAATTCTCACAATAACCGCCTCTTCACCCTTTTTGCCGCCCAAGCGGATATGCTAGCATAGTTCATCAACCCGCTGCATATGAAAACAAAGGCCTGCAACATGACCAAAACTCCGGCAATCAGCCGCTTCCCGGTACCGGAATTTTCCGATCTGCCGGAGGATATCCGCGCGCGCATCGAACTTGTGCAGGAAAAGACCGGCTTTATCCCCAATGTCTTCCTTGCCCTCGCCTGGCGGCCGGACGAGTTCCGCGCCTTCATGGCCTATCATGATACCTTGATGGACAAATCCTCCGAAGGGCTCTCCAAGGCCGAGCGCGAGATGATTGTGGTTGCCACCTCCAACGCCAACCAGTGTCAGTATTGCGTTATCGCCCATGGCGCCATCCTGCGCATCCGCGCCAGAAACCCGCTGATCGCGGATCAGGTGGCGGTGAACTACCGCAAGGCGGACATAACGGACAGGCAAAAAGCCATGCTTGATTTCGCCATGCTGGTTTGCGATGCCGCCTATGAGACGGGGGAGGAGGATTTCACCGAACTTGAAGCCCACGGCTTTTCACCGGATGATATCTGGGATATCGCTGCGATCTCGGCCTTTTTCGGCCTCTCGAACCGCATTGCCAATGTCTCCGACATGCGCCCCAATGACGAGTTTTATTCCATGGGGCGTTAGAGTCTTTCACGTTTAAACGGCACCGGGCCGGTACCGATTCAATCAGAACTGAAAGCCCCAGGGGCTTGTGGACAGGCAGGAATAATGAGCCGACTTCTTTTCATTCCGCATGGAAAAACCATCCGCATATGCGCCGAGCTGAGCCGTTTGCCGGCCAGGATCGAGCTTCCCCGGCGCAGGGCGGCGGCTGTCTGGCTGCTGGTTTTTGCCAGCTCCTGGAGCTTTGGCGTCCCCATGCTCATATTCTACGCCATGACGGAGGATATCACCGCCCGCGAGGGGCTCTCCAAACTGGTCCCGTTTTTGATAGCCTTCGCCATCACCATGACGGTTCTGTATCTTGCCTGGGCGGCGCTGCGCCATTACGCCAGCAATGACCGGATCACATTTTACCACGACAAAGTGGAGGTGCTTGAGCATCATCTTTTCACCAAGAGAGCATGGTCCGCCCCTTACAGCACCTTCTCCGGACTTGGCCTGCGTGAGCAAAACGCACCGGTACGGGACGGGAAAAGACACCATTATTACATCATTGAACTGATTCACCCGGATGGAGAAAAGACCATCCCTTTATTTGCTGGTGCCGCGCCACATGAAAACCAGGTAATAAATCGCATGCAGGACTATTCGCACCGGCTTGGTATCCCTATATTGTAGGCTCAACTTGCCTTTTTGCTGGAGAATTAAATGTCAGGCCCAAACACCGACGCAGAGCAGTACTACATCCACGACGAACCGTTTTATGAAGCGGTGGGAAATGAAACCACCCTTTACGAAGCCGCCTATGCCAGCCGCCTGCCGGTAATGATCAAGGGGCCGACAGGGTGCGGCAAGTCGCGCTTTGTCGAATACATGGCCTGGAAACTGGGCCGCCCGCTGGTCACCGTGGCGTGCAATGAAGACATGACCGCCTCTGATCTGGTGGGACGTTTCCTGCTCGACGCCTCAGGCACCAAATGGCAGGATGGTCCGCTTACCGTGGCGGCGCGCATCGGCGCGATCTGCTATCTGGACGAGGTGGTCGAGGCGCGTCAGGACACAACCGTGGTGATCCACCCGCTGACCGATCACCGCCGGGTGCTACCACTGGACAAAAAGGGCGAACTGCTTACCGCACACGAGGATTTCCAACTGGTGATTTCCTATAATCCCGGCTACCAGAGCCTGATGAAGGACCTCAAGACCTCCACCAAACAGCGCTTTACCGCGCTTGATTTCGATTATCCCGAAGCCGGGCTTGAGGCCCGCATCATCGCTGCTGAGGCCGGGGTGGAGGCTGAGATCTGCGACAAGCTGGTCTCCATCGCCCACCGCGCCCGCGCGCTCAAGGGCCACGGGCTTGACGAGGGCATATCAACCCGGCTGCTGGTTTATGCCGGACAGTTGATCAAGGGCGGGGTGGCGCCCGCTGATGCCTGCGCCATGGCGCTCATCCGCCCCCTGACCGATGATGGCGACATCCGCGCAACGCTGGAAAGCGCCGTGGAGCTGGTGTTCGGATAGCCCTCATGACCCATGACGTTCAGCACTGGCGCGAACATCTTGATTGCTCGGTTGCAAAAATCGACGATATATTTGCAGACTGCCTTGCCGAGGCCCTGAGCGTCATGAGCCCGGCGGCGGTGGAAGACTGGCTGGCGGGCGCCTCGACGATCTGCGGCCTTGGCCGCGGCACGGAACTGGTGCTGATTTACCTTGAGGAAATCCCCGCCATCGTGCAGCTCACGGATGAGAGCGTCATCCTCGAGATTGCCGATATGGCGCATTTTCTCTCGCGTAACGCCTGCGGCAAGGCCATCAATCCCTACCTTTCCACCCTCACCGCCGTGGCAAGGCGCCTCGACAGCCCCGGCTTGCTGCGTGACTGGCTGAAACTGGTGGAGCATATGGCGCTTCAGGCCCCCGAAGGGCTGGAGCCGCTTTTAGGCAACATTGTGGTCCTGCTCGACCAGCTCTCCATAGGCGGTCTGCGCAACTGGATGGAAAACGGCATTCGCGCCTATGCCGGCCAGCGCCACCGCATGGGCGATTTTTTCGCGCTTCAGAGCGCCGATTCCCATGCCATGATGCAGCGCGAGCGCTGCGGCACCCTGTTTGTCGATAATGAGCGCCGGCTCTCCATGTGGCTGCGCGCCCTCTGGGGGCTGGAGAAAGACTTCCAGCCCTATTCGCTTGCCTTTGACGAGTTGCGCAAGCCGGTGCCGCATCTTGACCGGCTGGGCTTTCATATCCCCGATGTTTATGACGATCTGGACGGCATCTCCGGCCTGGCGCGCTATTACGCCGTCGCAGCGCATTTGAGCGCCCACGCCTTGTGGTCCGAGCCAATACTTGCGGATAATTTCAGCCCCTTCCAGCATCTGGCGATTGAGGCTTTCGAGGACGCCCGCATCGAGCATCTCGCTATGGCGCGCTATCCCGGGCTCGGCAGATTGTGGCGCGCCCTGCACCCGGTGCCGGTCGAGGGCGCCTGCCCGCCGGATTTTTCCTGTATCCGCCACCAGCTCGCCATGCTCTCAAGAGCCATGCTTGATCCTGATCACGCCTATAGCGACCCGGTGGTTCTTGATTATACGGCAAGGTTTCACGAGCGTTTTGCCGCCAACCCGCATGACAAAAAACTCGCCATTGAACTGGGGGTCAAATGGCTGGCGCAGAACTACACCCACGCCTTCCGCAAGCCGGAAGTCTGGTTTGAAAATACCATCGTCTCCTACCGCGACGACAACCGTTATTTATGGCTGTTTTTAGAAGATACCGATGACGATGATGATTTTCATTCCGATCACGGCGCCATGGACCGCAGCGGACAAGAGCAGTCAGGCGAGGGGCTGCTGCCGCCGCAGCATTACCCGGAATGGGATTACGCCAGCGCCAGCTACCGCCCCGACTGGGCGACCGTTTATGAAAATATTCAGCCCCCCGGCGATGCGGCCTTCATTGATGATCTGCTCGGCAAGCATAAGCAACTGGCGCGGCGACTGAAAAAAATCATCGACCAGCTCAAACCCCAGCAACGCCGCCGGGTGCGCTATATGGAGGACGGCGACGAGCTTGACCTGGAAGTCCTGCTGCGCGCCTGGACCGAGTTCAAGGCCCACTCCACCCCCGATACGCGCATCATGCAGTCCCATGTCCGCGACGGGCGCAATATCGCCGTGCTGTTGCTGCTTGATCTCTCGCAATCCATCTCCGATGTGCCCGAAGGCGCAAGCGGCAGCATTTTGCAACTCTCGCAAGAGGCGGTCTCCCTGCTTGGCTGGGCGGTGGATGCGCTGGGGGATCCCTTCGCCATTGCCGGATTTGCCTCCAATACACGCCACGAAGTGCGCTACAGCCATTTCAAGGGCTTTGCCGAAAAATGGGGCCATGAGCCAAAAGCAAGGCTGGCCGGAATTAAAGCAGGCTACTCCACCCGCATGGGCGCGGCATTACGTCATGCCGGGCGCTATCTGGAGCAGCGCAAGGAAGAGAAAAAACTGCTGCTGCTGCTCACCGACGGCGAGCCGCATGATATCGATGTCTCCGACGAGGTTTATCTGCACCGCGACACCCATGCTGCAGTGGGCGAGCTTGAAAACAAGGGCATTTCCACCTTTTGCATCACCCTTGACGGACAAGCGGATGAATATGTCCGGCCGATTTTCGGCGCCGGCCGTTACGCCATCATCGACAGGCTCGAAAGCCTGCCCGAAAAATTGCCGCAGCTTTTCATGCAGATGACACGGTAATGCGCATTTATTTCATTCGCCACGCGCAATCCGGGTTTAACGCTGTCTATGATCCGGACAAAACGGTCCGATGCTGTTTGACGCCCGCCTGAGCCCTCTGGGCGAGAGTCAGGCCGAAAAGGCGCGGCAAGAAGCGCAGCGGCTCGATATTGCAAAGGTGCTCGTCTCGCCGCTGACCCGGACGGATAATCCCCTCACCCGCCGCGCGGCATGGTTATTTCAGCGCCGCATCGGTCAGCCCGCCGAGAGCCTTGGCCATTTTGGCAAAGACCTTGTCACGGGTGGCAATTCGGTAGCGGGATTTGAGTGTCTCCGGGTCGTTATAGGCAAGCCAGACTTTACCGCCCGCATCGCGCCAGACGAGAGCTTTTAATGGCAGGTCAATACCGATTTTACGGTTGGCCGCCATCAGGGGCGTTCCCATTTTCGGTGTACCGAAGATAATCACCCGGGTGGGAAGCAACTCCAGACCAACGGTTTTTGCGCCGCCGGCATGATCAATCTGGGCAAAAACAGTAATGCCCTTTTTTTTCAAAACCGCTTCAAAACGGTCCAGGGTTTCCTTGACGCTATAGGCGCTGGGCTTGACGATCAGCCCCTCGCCGCCGGCAACGGCAAGCCCCGGAACAAACACCAGGGCAAGCAAGAGGGCGGTTTCAAAAACATATTTCATGGTTTTCTCCAGTTGCGAATTTTCCTGAAGAAGGATAGCGCAGCCGGAGCGGCAATCTGCACTCAACCCTTATCACTTCCGGGTGATAACACCCCGCGCCAGAGCGGGCTGGTGCCAAACCAGATGGAACAAAACATGCTCCAGCGTATCTCACTGAGGGTGGTGCAAAAAGTGGTGATCTTCGAGTTTGTCCTTATTTGACCACCAAACAGCATAAACGGAACCCAGCCTCATCACCGGGACTTTGTGGTTCATTTCACAGCGGCGCAGTTGCCTGAACGTCTTCAGCTTAAGCGTTCCGCCAACCAGATTTACACGAATTATTGCACTCATGGGTATCACTCGTTCCATTGTTATTCAACATCAACACACAATCCCCACACGCTCCGAATGCCACTTGAAACCTGATCTTTAAATGTGACTTACGAGGCTTTTCAACGGTTGCATTCCCCAATCCCGGTCTGACTATAATCGGAAAAGATTAAGGCTACTTAACGGCGGAGTAAAAAATCCTGCAAATGAGTTTGCAAGCAGATCAAAACCGCATTACCGTCTGGCGGAGTTTGATTCAAAATGAGGCAATTCATGATGTTCAAGACCGGAAAAACAGGCATCACAGGCGGGTTGGTTCTCGCGGCCTTTTTTACAATCACCACCGGACCCGTTATGGCGGCAAGTTGCGGAACGGGAAATTTTGCCTCATGGCTCAACGGCGTCAAGCGCGAAGCGGCGGCCAGCGGGATTTCGCGCCGGGCGCTTTCCGCCCTGAACGGTCTTAAATATGACCCTGAAATCATCCGCAGGGACCGCAGGCAAGGAGTTTTTGCCCAGAGTTTCTTAAAATTCGCCGGCCGCATGGTATCGAAAAATCGCCTTACTGTCGGGCGCAGGAAACTGAAACAATATGCCCGTACATTCGCCCGCATCAAGAAGCATTACGGCGTCCCCGCCCCGGTGATCGCCGCCTTCTGGGGGCTGGAAACCGATTTTGGCGCCTTTATGGGCAACAGCCGCACCATCTCCTCGCTGGCGACCTTGGCCTATGACTGCCGCCGGCCGGAGCTGTTCCGCCCGCAGCTCATTGACGCCCTGCGCATTATCGATCACGGCGATCTGCGCGCCTCGGACATGATCGGCGCCTGGGCCGGCGAGCTTGGCCAGTTGCAGTTTCTTCCCTCCGATTACATGGAAAGCGCGGTTGATTTTGACGGCGACGGCAGGCGCGATCTTATCCGCAGCGCCCCCGATGCGCTGGCCTCGGCGGCCGCGCTGATGGTGCGCCATGGCTGGAAGCGCGGCCAGCCCTGGCTTGAGGAAGTGCGGCTTCCAAGGCAAATGCCCTGGGATCAGGCCGGTATCGATATCCGGCATCCGCGCGCCCAATGGGCCAAATGGGGCGTTCGCAAGGCCAATGGCCGCCCGCTCCGGGCCGACCGGCTGCCCGCCTCGCTGGTTTTGCCCATGGGACGCCTCGGCCCCGCCTTTCTGGCCTATCCCAATTTCAGCATCTATCTGAAATGGAATGAATCGCTGGTGTACACCACGACCGCCGCCTATTTCGCCACCCGCCTTGCCGGGGCCTCGCGGGTCCATAGCGGCAACGGCAAGGTCACGCCCTTGAGCGGCGCCCAGACCAAGCAATTGCAACGGTTGCTGAAACGGCGCGGTTTCGATGTCGGCAAGGTGGACGGGATTATCGGCGCCAAAACCCGCGCCGCCGTCAAGGCCATGCAGATCAAGTACCGCATGCCCGCCGATTCCTACCCCACCCCGGCCCTGCTCACCAAATTGCGGCGGTAAGCCCGACCATCGGAGCACGCCGATGAAGAATTTATACGGACGGCATGATTTCGCGCAAATTGCCGCCAAGCCTTAACGGTGAAATCCGGCGCGCAAGCCCGCTTGCATCATCGGTTTCCACGAATGCGCCGCAAAGCGTCGCCTCGCCCCTGGCCGGTGCAAAACGCTGCGAATTGATCTTGGTCAAAAAGCGCCGCAGCGGCTCTTCCTTGTCCATGCCGACGACAGAATCATAAACCCCGCACATCCCCGCATCGGTCATATAGGCGCTGCCGCCGGCCAAGATGTGATCATCGGCGGTCGGCACATGGGTATGAGTGCCGATCACCGCGCTCACCCGCCCGTCGAGAAAATGCCCCATGGCCATTTTCTCCGAACTGGCCTCGCCGTGAAAATCAACAATAATCGCATCCGCCGCCTCACCCAGCGGACAAACGGCAATCTCGTTCCCGATCGCGGCAAACGGATCGTCCATGGGGTCCATGAACACCCGCCCCATGGCGTTGATCACCAGCACCTGCGCCCCGTTGGCGGCGGTAAAAAGCCCCGCCCCCTTGCCCGGCGTCCCGGCAGGATAGTTTACCGGGCGCAGGAAACGCGGCTCGCGCTGGCAGAAAACCAGCGCCTCGCTCTGGTTCCAGGCGTGATTGCCGCTGGTAACTACATCCGCGCCCGCATCGCGAAGCTCATTGAAAATCTTCTCGGTGATGCCGAACCCGCCCGCGGCGTTTTCACCATTGACGACGGCAAAATCTATCCCCAGCTTTTCGCGCAGCCGCGGTAGCTCGCGGCAGACCAGATTGCGCCCGCTCCGCCCGACAACATCGCCCAGAAACAATACCCTCAACACCCTGATCCTTTTGCCCCGCATGTAATGAGCCCATCCTCAGCCAGCACCAGATCCAGCCTCTGGTCAAAGGATGCGTGGGGTACCTCATCCACCATTTGCGCCGCAAAGGCAAGCCCGATGGCGGTCAGCGGACCTTCAGAGCGCAAGGATTGCAGCGTCCGGTCGTAATAGCCGCCGCCATAGCCCAGCCGGTAACCCTGAGCGTCAAAGCTCAGCAAGGGGGTAATGACAATATCGGGAACCAGCCGTTCAGCCCCGGCGGCAGGGCGCGGGATATCATGCGCGCCTTTTACGAGTTTATCGCCCTGCCGCCAGGCGTAAAACTCAAGTCCGGCGTCTTTCGCCGCAACAACCGGAAGCGCCCCCCTCCATCCTGCTGCTTCAAGCGCCGCCATCAAGCCCAGAGGGCTCATCTCGGAGCCAACCGGATAATATCCCGCCACAACGCCCGCAGATTGCGTGTTGAAAAACGCCAATCCGTGGCTAATAACGGATTTCGCCGCCGTAGCACCGCGCGCCATATGCGCCGCGCGCCGCCTGATGGCCGCCTGTTTACGCAGTTTTTTTTTGAGAAGGGCAATTTCCGCGCCGGATGTTTTCATGAAACAGGCAGCCTGAGGATCAACAGCGTGGACAGCGAGAAAAACAAATGCGGAGCCGCCATGGCCGTGGGGTTATGCTGATCCCGGGAAACCTAGTAAACTAGGTGGGCGCCAAATGAGAGGAACCACGGTTCCAACCAGCGTCGGCTCCCTTCAGGATCTTAAGGCCCCGGGGAAATGCGCCCACACGCGCACAGGCAGCACCGCTAATCTCAATGTAGTCGTTCCGGACGGGGAATTCCAGTGGCATTTACAACCGGTTGCCACCCGGCCCGGCAATCCGTTTTAACCGGCAAGCTGCTTGCCCAACCTCTCCAGGCGCTCGGCGGCGGCATCGAGTTTAAGCGCCAGTTCTTTTTCCTCACTGCGTGAGCGTTCCATGGCGCCGCGTTTTGAATCTTGCAGGATTTTAAGCTGATCATGCAAATCTTCAATCTTGCTCAGGGATTCATAAAGCCGGTCGGCAACCGTAAGCCCGGCCATGACCAGCAGACGCGTATCCCCGACCTTGCCGAAATGCTTTTCAATATCCTTCACCTGGGTATCGAGATAAGAGGCCAGTTCCTCCAGATGCTCCTCTTCCCCATCATCACAGGCAAGCCTGTAACTGCGGCCATTAACAACAACACTGATTTCAGCCATCCACGGGCCTTTCATAAATTCCTGAGCACTTCCGGAAAAGTGGGAACCGGTTTTCCGATAACAAGTGTGGCAAAAACAAAGAAATAGAGCGTGGTTTTGATTCTATCAAAACCAGATACGCTCCAGCGGCTGGAAAACTCACGAGCTTTCCAGTGCGGCGCGAATATTCTCCATCGCGACATCAAGACGCTTTCCGGCTTTGCCCTGAATTTTATCGAGTTGCGAGGCAAAGGCGCGCACCTTGTCCAGTTCCTGCGCCAGATTTGAGCGGTCCTCCGTCAGGGTCTCAATTTCCCTGTTCAGGGTTTCAACCGTTTCACTTGTCTGCTTCCGCCGTATCAGCGCGGCCTCAAAGGCGTCAAGCGCCGCATCCAGACGCATCAGCGAACGCTCAATTCCAGTCTCTTTCGTATTCACAATTTCGTCTCTCCCCTACCGTAATCCCGCTCCTTGCTCCACCGGCAAACACGCTGCCTGTATCTTGCCGATTGCATTTTGCCAAGTGCCGGTTGCAAAATGCAATCCTCAAAATCAAATCAACAGGATCGATGCGGAAAATAAACTCGTATGTCAGCGCATCGTCAACCGTTTTAGCACTTCCCCTTGTAGAAATTTGCCCGGTTTATGATACATAGGCAACAAATGGCGGCATTTTTGCGGCCACGGCAATACCGCAAACAGGATTTTATAATTATGCCGCAAATAAGATGCAGACTGATTCTCATGGCCCCGGATGCGCAAATCACGGCAAATGACCCGGACGCCCTTGCCGGGGCGCTCGGTGGCGGCGATGTGGCCGCCATAGTGGCGGCGGAACAAAGCCCCGGCTTTCCTCCGCTTGGCGAGGAAACGCTTGCTCTGGCGCAGGCACGCGGTGTTGCCTGCCTGAAAATGAAAGGCGGTATCTGTGAGGATCTGACGGGATTTGACGGCGTGCATCTGGGTGCAAATGCAGATTACACCGCCATTCAGCGCACTCGTCAGATACTGGGCCGCGATGCCCTTATCGGCGCCGAGGCCGGAGAAACCCGCGATGACGCCATGCGCCGCGGCGAGGCCGGAGTTGATTACATTGCCTTTGCGCCGCAAGAGGGCGATGAAACGCCTTCGCTGGAGCTGGTGTCCTGGTGGTGCGATCTGTTTGTCGTCCCCTGCGTTGCCACAGGTAAAATCACCGCACAAAACGCCGCGCCGCTTATCCGCGCCGGCGTTGATTTTCTCATGTTGTCCGCCAGGATCTGGCGCGACCCGGCTTCGCCCGCAGCAATCGTGGCTGATTTCAACCGGCTTATCGACGAGGCAGGCCGATCATGAAGGCGCTGATACTCGCACTTTTTGCCCTTCTTATCGGCCTTGCCGAAGCCAGAGCGGATGACACCGCCGCCTCAAACGCCTATCAGGCGGGAGATTTCAAGGGCGCTTTTGCAGCGGCGCTAAAAGGTGCCAAAACCGCCGACCCCCTCGCCATCCACCTTCTGGGCGCACTGTACATGCGCGGCGAAGGCGTTCCGCAGAACAAGAAAAAAGCGCTTGAATATTTTCAAAAGGCCGCCGCCATGGGTCTTGCCGCGGCGCAATACAATCTCGGTATTGCCTATGCCCTGGGCACGGGGACAAGGCAGGATTACGCCAGAGCTCTCAAATGGTACAAAAAGGCGGCGCGACAAAACCATATCAGGGCCAGCTTTGATCTTGGCTGGCTCTACCGCAAGGGCCTGGGGGTGAGGCAGGATAACATCGAGGCGGCCAAATGGATCGGCAAGGCCGCCCATGCCGGGCATGTCCCGGCCCAGCTTGAATACGCCTTCATGATTTTCAAGGGCGAAGGGGTTGAACGCGATATCCCCGTGGCGATCAAATGGTTTCAGCGCGCAGCGGCAAACGGCAACGCCATTGCCCAGAACCGTCTCGCCCGCCTCTACGCCATGGGATACGGCGTTGAGCGAGATGAGATCAAGGCGGCGAAATGGCATTTTCTGGCCAAAAAGGGCGGCAATAGCGACAAAAAAATGCAGCGCTTTGTGGACACGCTTACACAAGATGAAATTGATGAAGCCCTGAAGCGGGTAAAAGATTTTGAAAACACCAACCGCTCCTCAAAATAATCCGGGGGATGGCTTTTTGCCTCACCGCACCGGTCTGTACTTTGCCAGCGCGCGCCCCGAGACAAACGGAACAAAACCCAGATTTCTGGACCTGCGGTAAATTTCTTCAATATTTTTCTTCTTGAGCGCATAATCGACGGTAAAGATGTGAAGGCCCTTTTGTTGCGCCGGTACCAGCGACGAAATATAGCTCTCACTGCTCATATGCAATGTGCTCTCGGGGTAGCGGTCATGCTGCCTGCGGCATTGGCGCGGCAGGCTGCGGAGGTATTTTGCACTTTCGATATCCGCCTCAAATTGCGGCAGCGGGCAATCGCCCGCCGGCTTGTTATCGGCCCCGCCGTCAAACCAGACCTGCTCCTGGGCAATCGCATCAATGGTTTTGACATATTCAGGATCATCCGCCAGTTCAGCGGCGTTTTGCGCGATGACCAGAAATCCAGGATCACCCCGCCGTGCCGCCGCCGCCAGATCTCTCACCCAGCGGATCATCTCCCGGCGCGGATCAACCTTGTCGCGCCTTGCGGCTGAAATCACATTCTCATCGGAATACGCCTCGACCCAATCGAGATAGATCCCGTCAAAACCGGCCTTTTTCAGCGCCTGAATATAGCCCTTCTCCCCAAGCCATATCCGGCGCCACCCCTCACGCCAGAACGCCACCGGATAGTTACCCTCCCAGCCATCTGGATCATCGGCCACAATCCAGTCCGGATTGCCGATGCGCCAGCCCCGCTTCCAGTAGGAGCGCCACTCCTCCGCCTCGCCGATATCGATATAGGCAATCACCAGCCGCCTTCCCTGCGCCCCCTTCAGCCGCCGCACCATTTCAGCGACCTTGAAAGAGGTGTTTTCCCGCTCGGTAAAAACCGGCTCAATCACCACCATGTCATAACTTGAGCCGGCAATCTTGTTAACCACCGGCCAGACATTGTCAAAATCAAGAAAATAGAACCAGTGCGAGACATGGCCAAGTTTTTCATGGCGCAACTGGCGCTCATCCGCGTGCGCGCCAGAGACGGACATTATCAGCATAAAACAGATGGCAATGCGCAAGGCTTTCATGTGAACCGATCTGCCTGACCAAAAGCACCGGAGAAGCTTTCTTTCTGGGCCAGAATACAGGGTTTGTCCAGCTTGCAACCCTGCCCCGCCGCGCCCCCGGAGGGATAAAACTCCCATTCCACATCTCAAACCGAGCAAATCCCTTGCTTTTTCGCCCCTTATCGGAAATACAAAGATCAAAATACATCAAAGGACCTATTCGTGATGAAAATCAACGGCAATGAAATCCGCATCGGAAATGTGATCGAGCACAAGGGCGGTTTGTGGGTGGCGGTGAAAACCTCCCATGTCAAACCGGGCAAGGGCGGCGCTTTTGCCCAGGTCGAGTTGAAAAACCTGATCGACGGCACCAAGCTCAATGAGCGCTTTCGCTCATCGCAAACCGTCGAGCGGGTGCGGCTTGAGCAAAAGGACTACCAGTTCCTTTACGCCGAGGGCGACATGCTGGTCTTTATGGACACCGGAAACTACGAGCAGATCGAGCTTCACACCGATTTTGTCGGCGAGCGCTCGCATTTCCTGCAAGACGGCATGCAGGTGACGGTGGAAAGCCATGAGGGCCGCCCCATCGGTATCTCCTTGCCCGATCAGGTCGTTTTGGAAGTGACCGAGACCGAGCCTACCATCAAGGGTCAGACCGCGTCTTCGTCTTATAAACCGGCGCTGATGGATAACGGCGTGCGGGTCATGGTGCCGCCCTTTGTCACTACCGGTGAGCGCATCGTGGTTGACACCAACGAGCTTAAATACATCAAGCGGGCCGACTGATGGCGGGAACAGCATTAATCAACGTGATGGTTGCAGCAGCGCGCAAGGCGGCGCGCGGTCTGATGCGCGATTTCGGCGAAGTTGAACAGCTTCAGGTTTCGCGCAAGGGCCCGGCTGATTTTGTCTCCAATGCCGACCGGCAGGCGGAAAAAGTCCTGCACCGGGAGCTTGCCGCCGCCAGGCCGGGCTATGGTTTTTTGATGGAAGAAAGCGGCATTGTGGAAGGGGCCGACAAAACCCATCGCTGGATCATCGACCCGCTCGATGGCACCACCAATTTCCTCCATTCCATTCCCATATTCGCCATCTCCATCGCTCTTGAGCGCGAGGGCAAACTCGTTGCCGGGCTGGTCTATTGCCCGGCAAGTGATGAGCTTTTCACCGCCGAGCGCGGCAACGGCGCCTTTTTGAACGACCGGCGCATTCGCGTTGCCGCCCGAACACGGCTGAAAGATGCGGTAATCTGCACCGGCATTCCCCACATGGCCAGGGGCGATCACGGCAGGTTCTCCCGCGAACTCACCAACCTCATGCCCCAGGTCGCCGGGGTAAGGCGCACCGGTTCCGCCGCCACCGATCTCGCCTGGCTGGCCGCCGGGCGCTTTGACGGATTTTGGGAATATGGTCTCTCCCCCTGGGATATGGCCGCCGGTATTGTCCTGATCCGCGAGGCGGGCGGCATCATTACCGATATGGGCGGCGGCGAGAATATGCTCAAAACCGGCAGCATCGCCGCTGCAAATGCAAATCTGCACTCAGACATGCGAAAGCTGCTGATTTCATGACAAATGACCTCAAGAGACTTCATTTTTGCCACGAATCTGACCTATATTGCCTGACCCCTGCGCTAAAAAAATCACCAAGTGGAAAAAATGTCTTCTGAATTTGAACAATCGGACGAAATGGAAATGGAGCGGCGCAAGCTTGGCTCGCCGCAAATTTTCCTGCTTCGCATGGTTATTTTTCTGATCATTGTCGGATTTATCTCGGCCATTCTTTATCCCCAGTTCGCACTCGCCTTTAGCGCCAACCCGATGCTGAACGGTTTGATCCTCGGCGTTTTGTTCATTGGCATCGTGTTTTCTTTCCGTCAGGTTTTGCGGCTCTATCCCGAAATCAAATGGGTCAATAATTTCCGCGTTGCCGATCCGGGGCTGGAAAGCTCCCGGCCGCCGGTTTTGCTGGCTCCCATGGCCACCATGCTGGGGGCACGGGTGGGGCGCATGACCCTTTCGGCCCAGGCGATGCGCTCATTGCTTGATTCCATCGGCACAAGGCTCGATGAAGCCCATGACAACTCTAGATACCTCATCGGCCTGCTGGTTTTTCTCGGGCTGCTCGGCACCTTCTGGGGGCTGCTTTCCACCATTCATTCGGTCGGCGACACCATCTCCAGCCTCAACGCCGGCTCCAGTGATACCGGCGTGATCTTCGAAGACCTCAAAAACGGCCTCGCCGCCCCTCTCAAAGGCATGGGCACGGCGTTTTCCTCCTCGCTCTTCGGGCTGGCCGGCTCGCTCATTCTGGGCTTTCTCGACCTGCAAACCTCGCAGGCGCAAAACCGCTTTTATACCGAGTTGGAAGACTGGCTCTCCACGGTCACCGAACTGGGCACCGCCGAAATTTCAACCGGCATTGCCCCGGCTCAGCTGCGCTTTACCCTGCAGGACATGCAGGCCTCTCTCGACGCCCTGACCCATCATGCGCCGCCCTCCGGCGGCCAGGGCGGGGCGCCGGTCGATATTTCCGCCATGAACGGGCTGGCCGAGAGCTTTGAAAACCTGGTCATCCAGATGCGCCAGGAACAAAAGCTGGTGCGCGAATGGGCCCAGGCCCAGGCCGACCAGCAGGCCGAGCTTGCCCCGGCTATCCGCGCTCTGGCGGAACAGGCGAAAAAACAAGATCAATCCGCGCCTTCGGGCAATGACGGGACCTGATCCATGGCGCGTGCATCACGGCGCAAACCCAATAGCGGCGCCAATTACTGGCCCGGATTTGTTGACGCTCTCTCCACGCTGCTTCTGGTTATCATCTTTTTGCTTTCCATGTTCATGCTGGCGCAGTTTTTCCTCGCCCAGGAAATATCCGGGCGCGATTCGGCCCTGAAAAAACTCAACTCCCAGGTCGCCGAACTGACCGAGCTGCTGGCCCTTGAGCATGAAAGCGGCAAGACCCTCAAGCTCGAAATCGCCACCTTGACCGAATCCCTGAGTTCGCTTGAAAATGAAAAAAGCCGCCTCGTCACCCTGCTGGGCGAGCAAAGCGCCAAGGGAAAGGCGGCCGAGAACGCTATCATCGCCATTCAAAGCCGTCTGGACAAGGAGGCAAAGCTGCGCAAGGACGCCGTTGCCAAACTGGAAAAGGCCAACCGCTCAATCATTATCCTCCAGCGCGAGGCGGAAAAGGCCAGCCGTTCCCTCTCCGTCCTGAGCGCAAATCTTTCGGCCGAAAAGCAGGTCAAGGACAAGGCGCTTGATGAACTGGGCAAACAAAAAGAGCAGATCATCATCCTGCGCGATGAAATGGAACTGGCCAAAGCCGAAGCGGGCAAGCACAAGCAGGTTATCCAGTCCCTGAAGAAAACTGCGGCGCAAGCCGAAGCCGAAGCCAGAATGCGCCGTGAGGTCATTTTAGGTCTTCAGGAGACCCTCAAGAAGGCCAGAAGCGAGGCAGGTAAAAAACAGCAGATCATTATCGCCCTGCGTGATGATATGGAATCCGCCATCGCCCGCGCCAATACGCAAAAAAACCTTCTTGAAGCCCTCGCCCTGAAAGCCGAGGAAATCCGCCGCCAAACCCGCGACAGCAAGAAAAAAGTGGCGGATCTGCGCGCCCGGATCGCAAAATCGAAACTTGACGCCGAAAAACGCAAACTCATTATCGCCCAATTACTCAAAAAGGCTGAAGACGAGCGCGCCAAAGGCGAAAAACAAAAACTTACCGTAATTGACCTGCGCACCCGCGAAGAAAAAACCCGGGCGCTGGCCGAACATCAAAAACAGATCATTCTCGATCTGCGCAGCCAGAAAAAGAAGAACGAGGCAATTATCGCCGACCTTCGCTCCCGGGAGGAAAAAACACGCGCTCTGGCGCAGAAGAACGAGAAAATCATTGTCGATCTGCGCACCGAAGAGGAAAAGGCCAGGGCGGCAAGGGCCAAGCTGGCGGGAAAGCTGAGCAAGGAAGAGGCGCTCAAGGCCAGGGCGCTGGCGCAGGTGGAACTTCTCAACCAGCAGATTGCCGCCATGCGCAAGCAGATGGCGTCCATTCAGGCCCTGCTTGACGCTTCGGAAGAGCGCGACAAAAAAGCCAATATCAAGATTGCCGATCTGGGGCGCCGCCTCAATGTGGCGCTGGCGCAAAAGGTTTCGGAGCTGAAAAAATACCGCTCCGAATTCTTTGGCCGCCTGCGCAAGATTCTCGGCGATCGCTCCGATATCCGCATCGAGGGCGACCGGTTTGTTTTCCAGTCCGAAGTGCTCTTCGATCCCGGCGCGGCTACAATCAACGCCGCCGGAACCCATGAGATGGAAAAACTGGCCGGCGCCCTGATCCAGCTCGACAGGGAAATCCCCAAGGAGATCAACTGGGTGCTACGCGTTGACGGCCACACGGATATCAAGCCCATCAACACCGCCGCTTTCCCATCAAACTGGGAGCTTTCCGCCTCGCGCGCCCTCTCGGTGGTGCATTTTCTCATCGATAAAGGCGTTCCCCCCGCCCGCCTCGTCGCCGCCGGTTTTGGCGAGTTTCACCCTATCGACAAGGGCACAACGCCCGAAGCCCTGGCCCGGAACCGCCGCATCGAGCTCAAGCTCACCGAGCGTTAAGGCTTGCGCTCCACCATGGCGCGCGCCATGGCGCTCCACAGCGGCTTGCGGCGATAGGCGGCGTCAAAGGGAAGCGGCCGCGGCGCCCGGCGCGAGCGCAGCCGCCCTGCCTTCGCCTGAGCGGCATACTAGCTATAAGGATCGGCAAGCTGCCAGTTGACAATCATGCGCAGCGCCGGAACGGCAAGTATGTGCTGTAAAAAAGTGTAGCCGCGAAGCGCGGTCCGCTGGTCCCGTTCGGCGGGAGAGCCGGCGTAAATATCGTCATTGATATCAAACTCGGTGATATAAATATCCAGTCCGCGTGCATCGATCTGCCACAAAAAATCGGCAAACACGCCGTCATCATAAGGCTTACCCGGTTGCAGATGCCCCTGAAGGCCGATGGCGTGCAGGGGCGCGCCAGCGTCTAAAAGCTGGTCGACAAGGTGCAGCATACTGGTGCGGATTGCCTTGCCCACAGCATCATTGCGCTCGGTATGGGCTTCATTGAGCACCAGCTTGACCGCCGGGTCCGCCGCCGCCGCGCGCGCGAAAGCGCGCTCGACATAGCCCGCCCCCATGGCTTCATACCACGGGCCGTCACGGTATCCGCCGGGCTTGCCGTGTCCGGGCCAGAACGGCTCATTGACCACATCCCATGAATGCAGTTTACCGGCATAGCGCGTCGTGACCTTGTCGATATGATGGTCAAACACCCGCCGGATTTCACGCGCCGAAAGCGTCTTCAGCCAGCCGGGTGCATTTTCATTCCAGATCAGGGTATGACCGCGCAAGGCCAGGGCATTATTTTGTGCAAAGGCAAGCAACCGGTCGGCGCGGGCAAAATCCCACACCTCGCGCCGGGGCCGTATCCAGTCAAACTTGAGCGCCACATCGGTGGTTATGATCGCGGTTTCATCAACATAGAGCTGCCGGTAGGCCGGATCGTCAAAAATCTCACCCCCCGCCGAGGCCCCGTAGAGAAGGCCGGCCTGTTTGGCAATTGCCGCCAGGCCGGCCTTTCGGGACGCTTTCGCCGCGCCGGGGCCCATGGCAAGCCCTGCCGAACCGGCGCCAAGAAGAAACAGCATCCCGCGGCGGGACAGATTTTGCGGCATATGTTCCTCCGTGAAACGGTATCACAGCCATAACCGGCCTCTACCAGATCCAAGCAAGATCAGGGCCTGTTCATCCCGCCGCATAGCGGTCCGTGGCCTCGATTATATGGTGCAAAATCCCCGCCTCGTTATAAGCATGCCCCGCATCGGGTACGAGACGAAAGAGAGCTTCGGGCCAGACCTTATGCAGATCCCATGCGGTTTTTGCCGGTGTCGCCGCATCATAGCGACCCTGAATAATGGTGCAGGGGGTAGAACGCAACAGATGCACATTTTCCAGCAACTGCCCCTCGTCAAAAAAGCCGCCATGCATGAAATAATGGTTTTCGATGCGGGCGAAGGTGAGCGCGAACTCATCCTTGGCAAAGTCCTTTGCAAGCCCTTCATCGGGCAGCAAGGTTATGGTCTCGCCCTCCCACAGGCTCCAGGCCCGCGCCGCCTCCATTTGCACCGCCTTGTCATCCCCGTTCAGGAGCTTGTGATAGGCGCTGATCATATCGCCGCGCTCAGACACAGGGACCGGGCGCACAAACCGCTCCCATTTATCCGGAAACAGCCACGAGGCGCCCTCTTGATAATACCACAGCAATTCCGCCCGCCGCAGCGTGAAGACGCCGCGCAAGATCATCTCCGAAACCCGCGCCGGGAAACGCTGCGCATAGGCCAGCGCCAATGTGCTCCCCCAGGAGCCGCCATAAACAAGCCATTTATCAATCCCCGCCATTTGCCGCAGCGCCTCGATATCATCAACCAGATGCCAGGTCGTATTGGCCTCAAGGCGGCCATGCGGGGCCGAGCGGCCGCAGCCCCTTTGGTCAAACAGCATGATTTTATACCGATCCGGATCAAACAGCCGCCGGTGCTCCGGCGAGCAACCGCCGCCCGGCCCGCCATGCAGAAAGACCGCCGGTTTTCCCGCCGGATTGCCGCACAACTCCCAGTAAATCCGGTGCCCGCCACCCACATCCAACAGCCCCGTTTCGTAAGATTCCACAGGCGGATACATCCTGCGCAACGCCTCCCCGGAAGAGGCTGTTTCTTCAACCATGACCATTTATCCTTTGCAAAATATCCGGTTCGCATGACCATTATCCGTCCGGACAAGAACCGCCTGTTTATTTACTCCCCATCCGACCGGCGCCTGAATTGCTGCAAAAGGCCGAAAAGCCGGGTAAAGCGGCTTTTTACGGTCTCACACGACAACATTCATCACCCCTTCACGGGCAATCGGACCTCCCGGTGACAGGCATTATCATTTTTCAGCCTTTTTTTGCCCGTCAAACTGCAATTTGGCCAGCTCGGCATAAAGCCCGTCTTTCCGGATCAGTTCCTCATGGGTGCCGGTGGAGATAATCTTGCCATGATCGAGCACCAGTATGCGGTCGGCATGCTTGACCGTCGCCAGACGATGCGCGATCACCAGGGATGTGCGGTCCTTCATCAACCCCTCAAGCGCCTGCTGTACCAGGGTTTCGCTCTGTGCATCAAGCGCACTGGTGGCTTCATCAAGCAGCAAAATGGGTGCATCACGCAATATGGCCCTGGCGATGGCGATCCGCTGGCGCTGGCCGCCTGAAAGGGTAATGCCGCGCTCGCCAAGCCCGGTATCATACCCGTCCGGCATGGCGGAAATAAAATCATCCGCCAAAGCGGCTCTGGCGGCTTCCTGGACCTCGTCATCACTGGCCGCCGGACGGCTGAAACGGATATTTTCCGCCACCGTGGCGGCGAAGATGAACGGGTCCTGATGCACGATGGCGATCTGGCCGCGCAAATCCTCCGGCAAAACATCACGGATATTGACATCATCAAGGGTCACCGCGCCGCCTTGCGGATCATAATAGCGCAGCAGCAGGTTTAAAATCGTGGACTTGCCCGCCCCCGAAGGCCCGACAATCGCCACCCGTTCACCCGGCTGGACGGAAAAATCAAGTTTCTCCAGCGCCTGCTCGTCGCCGCGGGTGGGATAGGTAAAGCTTACTTCGTTGAACCGCAAGGCCCCCCTGACCGGTTTGGGCAGCAGTTTCGGCTTTGCCGGCGGCGCAATTTCAGGCTCGATATCGAGCAGTTCGGTCAAGCGCTCCGCTGCCCCGGCGGCAAGCTGCACCTCGCCCCAGACTTGCGAAAACTCGCCCAGCGCCCCAGCGGCAAAGGCAGCATAGAGCACAAACTGCCCCAGGGCGCCGCCGGAAATATTGCCTGCCAGCACCTCCTGGGCGCCAATCCACAACACGCCGACGATGGACGAAAAAATCAGGAAGATCACCAGAACCGTCATGATCGCGCGCATTTTCATCCGCGACTGGGCCGCTTCAAACGCGGTTTCCACCGCCTGGGCAAAACGCGAGCGGCCACGCTGTTCCTGCGTATAGGCCTGAACCGTACGAATGCCTTCAAAATACTCGCCCGCGAAAGCCCCCGTATCCGCCAGCGTATCCTGCGCCCGCCGTGAGAGCTTGCGCACCATACGGCCAAAAACAATGATCGGAATGACAATCACCGGCAGGGCCAGAAGCACCAGCGAGCTTAAATAAGCGCTGGTATAGATCATCATGATAATCGCGCCGATGCTGAGCACCAGATTGCGCAGCGCAATCGACATGCTTGCCCCCACCGCCGCCTTGATCGCCGTGGTGTCCGCCGTCAGGCGCGACAGGATTTCCCCGGTGCGGGTTTTTTCATAAAATGACGGGCTGAGCCCGATGACATGCGAGAACACCCGCTCGCGCAGATCGGCAACCACCCGCTCGCCAATCCAGTTGACGAAATAAAAACGCCCGCCGCTGGCCAGCGCCAATATGAAGACAACCACGAACATGACGCCAAAATACTGATCGATAAACTGGCTGTTCTCGGCCGAAAATCCATGATCGATCATGCGCCGCACCGCGATCGGCACCGCCAGCGTCGCCATCGCCGCCATGACCAGGGAAAAGACCGCAAACGCAATCATGCCCTTATAGCGCAAAACATGGGGCAGCAATTGCATGAGCGGCTTCAAACTGCGCCCTTTTTTGCGGCGCATGGCATCTTCATCAAAGGCGCTTTGCGCCCCGATGGAACCTCTGGCAGTTTCGGCCAAAATTATCCCCTTACATTCATTTTATGATTTGCTCATGTTATGAGGCTCGCGCTCGATGTTCATATAGCAATCATGAACCGATACAGCAACAAGATCGCTAAAACTCTTGTTTGTCGCGCTTAACTGCGCTATATGGCCCATCTGGAATTTACTGCATTCTCGGCTTTTTTGCGCTATGATGCAGACCGCGCTCTGACTTACCCAAGGCATCTGACATGAAAAAAGATATCCACCCGGACTATCACACCATCACCGTGGTGATGACGGACGGCACCAAATTCGAGACCCGCTCCACCTATGGCTCTGAAGGCGACACCCTGCCGCTGGACATTGATCCCAAAACCCATCCGGCCTGGACCGGCGGCGGCCAGCACCTGATCGACCGTGGCGGACGTTTGAGTCGCTTCAAGAAGAAATATGAAGGCTTTCTCAGCTAAAGACTGCCGTGTTCAACCGGCACCGGGCCGGTGCCGGATCATATAAAAAAGACAGACTCAAAACCGCGAAACAATGACCCGGCTTCCATTCCGGAGCCGGGTTTTTTTACCTTGCTGGCGGAACCTGTTCAAACGTCCTTTTCAAAGGCGGACTGAATCCGCTCCAGTTGCGCATTCAGGGGATCGGATACCGCACTCGCCTCGGCCGCTTTTTCCACCAGCGCCGCATCAAGCCGGGCAATACGCTGCTGCAAGCCCGCCGCCCGCAGGATCAGATCGCCAAGGCGTTCCGGGAGCATTCCGGCCTCTTCGGAAAGTTTCACGTCAATTTCTGAGATCGGCACCATATTGGCCTTGGAGCGCGATTCTTCGGAAGTGATTTCGCCCTCGCCGACAGCGCGCTGCAAAAGCAGCCAGGACGCCATCTGCATGAGCCGGGTGGTCAGTTGCATGCTTTCACGCGCATAGCTCAGGGACCCGTCGCGCTCCAGCGCCGCTGATTCGCTGCGCCCGGGACCATCAAGATAGGCCGCCGTCTCCTTGACCAGATCCATTCCCTCACGAAACAGCGCTTTAAACAGGCCGGAAGTTGCGAATTTTTCATCAAAATCCACGGTCCCGTCCTGCGGGGTTTCACCAAAAGATACGATATCGCCCATAACTGCCAATCCTCAAATCTCACCCGCCAGAGGCAGGAAACGCCAGTTTACCAGAACTCCGTGACCGGGTTCTTAATTTCAGATATGAGCAATATCCACGCCAGCCGCTTTTAAAAAAATACGAAGCCGCAAAGTCGGGACAAAAAAGAGCCGCGTCAACACGCGGCTCTGAAGTCTAACAGGGAGGCGTCAAACAGAGTGGACAGGAACCACTCCGGATCCAGATAACTGGATTACGCATCTACAGTTATTTCAAACAAGGCTTAACAAAGGGTTAACAAGACTATCTTGATTGAGACAAAAAATTATCTTGCATTAATATTTGTTGATAAAACCCTTGATATTCAGCAACTTGTATAACCACATGGTAAACTGGTAAATTAAATATTTATAATTTAAAAACAGAATCGGCGGCATTTTTCGATTTGTTTTTATGCTTTATCTCCCCCTCAAGGCGCTCGATTTCTTCTTTCAACACCTGGATTCGCATCTCAAGTTCGGCAATGGAAAGCGCGGAGACATCCTCACCCGGCGTGATTGTCCGGCTGGTTTTTCGCAAAAAATCTTCATCTTCCATGGCATTTTCCTCATGATTTGCGCCAGCTTGTCCCAAAGCGTACTGGACCTGCAAGCAAAAAAGTGCCAATTCCGGTCAGGACTGTCATAAATCGGGATCCTTTGTCATGCCCCCACTCCCCTCCACAATGACCGCCATCTGCATCAGCCGCCCGGGAGGCCCCGAGGTTCTTGAAGCTGTAGAAATCCCGCGCCCGCATCCGGGCGATCATGAAGTTCTCATTGAAGTTGCCGCCGCCGGCGTCAACCGCCCCGATATCTTGCAACGCATGGGGCTCTACCCGCCCCCCGAAGGCGCACCTAGGGGGCCGGGACTTGAGGTTGCCGGAAGAATTGCCGCGTTGGGGAGCAAAACCGGCCGGTTCAGAATCGGCGAGCGGGTCTGTGCCCTGCTCACTGGCGGCGGCTATGCGCAATATGCCATTGCAGATAAAAACTGTGTCCTGCCCGTACCGGCCTCTTTAAACCTGGATGAAGCCGCCGCCCTGCCCGAGACCTTTTTTACCGTCTGGTCAAATTTGTTTGACCGCGCAAGGCTGGAGCGCGGCGAAACCCTGCTTGTCCATGGCGGCGCAAGCGGCATCGGCACGGCGGCGATCCAGATCGCGCGGGCCATGGGGGCCGTGGTTTTCGCCACTGCGGGCTCGGATAAAAAATGCGCCGCCTGCAAAAAACTGGGCGCGGATCTGGCGATTAATTATCTGAAACAGGATTTTGTCAGCGCAGTCAAAGCCCGCACGCACGGCAAAGGCGCCGATGTGATCCTGGACATGGTTGGCGGCGATTATATCGAGCGTAATTTCAACGCCGCCGCCATTGAAGGCCGCATTGCGCTGATCGGTATTATGGGCGGTGCATCAGCGGATGTCAATTTCATGCCGCTGTTGCTCAAGCGCCTCACCCTCACCGGCTCCACCCTGCGCGCCCGCTCCAGTGAGGATAAAGGCGCCATCGCCCGGGCGCTTGAAAAATACATCTGGCCCCGTCTGGCGGCAGGCGCGATAAAACCGCTGATTGACCGCAGTTTTCCCCTGGCCGAGGCCGCCAAAGCCCATGCCTGCATGGAATCGGGCGCACTCATCGGCAAGATTGTCCTTAAAACTGTCAAAAGTCTTTGAGCGCAGCGGCAAAATCCTTTGCTTCTTTGGTCTTTGTGCTTATATAGAGGTTCATCCCTTTCATTTTAAATCTTAATAGCCACCATCGCCCGTAAGCGAAGTGTCTGGAGGTAAAAGCCAATGTCGAGAACCCCGCTCATGCCCAAGGCGACGGCCGTCTGGCTGGTCGAGAATACGGCGCTGACATTCGAGCAAATTGCTACCTATTGCAATTTGCATGTTCTGGAAGTCAAGGGCATCGCCGATGGCGATGTCGCCCAGGGCATCAAGGGCATGGACCCGGTAGCTTCCGGTCAACTCACCCGCTCCGAGCTGGAAAAGGCCCAGGCGGATTCGGGCCACAAGCTTCAAATAGCTGCCTCCAAGGTTAAAATCCCTGAAATCAAACGCAAGAGAGCGCCGCGCTACACACCGCTTTCGCGCCGTCAGGACCGCCCGGCCGCCATTGCCTGGCTGCTTCGCAATCATCCCGAGTTGCGCGATTCGGAAATCATCAAGCTGGTGGGAACCACCAAACCGACAATTACCGCCATCCGCGAGCGCACCCATTGGAACTCGGCCGCCATTCAGCCCGCCGATCCGGTCACCCTGGGGCTTTGCCTGCAAACCGAACTCGACGCGGTGATTAAAAAGGCGGCTGAGCGCGTCGAACGCGAGCGCAAAAAGGAAGAAAAGGAAGCCATCAAGGCCGGCACCCTTCTGCCGACGGAAGAAACCGTGGAACAAACGGCCCCCAAGGGAGCACCGCTGGCCGAACTCATCACCGCCGAAGAGGTGCAGCTTCACAAGGAAACCACTGAAAAAGCCGCCACCTTCGCCAATCTTTCCGAAAAACCGGAAGAAAAGGAAGCCGAAAAGGAATATGACGCCGAATCGGTCTTCTCCGGCCTTTCCAAACTGAAAGGCAAGATGAAACAGGAAGACGAGTAATCCGCCAGCCTCATTCCCTGACCGGAACCGTGTAGTTCAGCCCCAGCCTGCCGCCATCGGCGTAAATCGTCTGGCCGGTCACATAGCTGGCATCTTCCGACGCCAGGAAGGCGGCGATTGAGGCGACCTCTTCCGCCTTGCCGATACGGCCCATGGGGGTGCGCGCCAAAACCGTTTTCTTCGCCTCCGCATCCTCATTCACCGAACTCAGCATCCGGGTCATGATCGAGCCCGGCCCGATGGCGTTGACCCGAATTCCATAAGGCGCCAGCGACAGCGCCATAACCTTGGTCAACTGGTTGATCCCGCCCTTGGAGACCGAATAGGGCACCTGTTTGCCGATGGCAAAGATCGCATTCACTGACGACATATTGATGATCGTACCGGGTGCATCCCCAGCCTCGACCTGCTTGACCATCTGCCTTGCTGCCGCCTGACCACAAAGAAAATAGCCCTTGAGATTGACATTCAGAACCCGGTCAAAATCCTCTTCCGTAAGCTCAAGGAAATCAGCGTCATGAACAATTCCGGCATTGTTGACCAGAATATCAACCCGCTCATAACTGGAAACCGCCAGCTTGATCATATTCTGCACCGTGAGCCGCTCGGTCACATCGCAAACCGTAAACAGAACATCAAGCCCGGCATCGCGCAGCTCTTCCGCCGCCCCGGCGCCCTGTTTCTCGTCAATATCGCCAAGGACAACCCTGGCGCCATCTTCCGCCAGCCGCCGTGCGCAGGCGAGCCCGATCCCGTTGGCCGCGCCGCTGACAACCGCAACTTTTCCCGACAATGGCATGACATCACCCCCTCGAAACCAGAGCGCGGAATGAACCATCCGTTCCGCGATGCAACCCGCCCCCGCCTCCCCTTGCAAAGGGGCGCGAAAGAGACAGGCAACGCCATGTGTTCTAGCCGATAATCCCGCGCGCTTTCAATACATCAGTTATTTCATCCAGAACAACCGGATCATCAATCGTGGCGGGAAGCTTCCAGTCCTCGCCATCGGCAATCTTGCGCATGGTGCCGCGCAGCACCTTGCCGGACCGGGTTTTGGGCAGGCGCTTGATGATAAAAGCAAGCTTGAACGCTGCCACCGGACCGATTTTTTCCCGCACCAGCAACACGGCCTCTTTCTCAATAGCGGCCGGATCGCGTTCAACCCCGGCATTGAGAACCAGCAGCCCCACCGGCAATTGCCCCTTGAGCTTGTCGGCAATCCCGATCACGGCGCATTCGGCCACATCCGGATGCGCCGCCAGAACCTCCTCCATGCCGCCGGTCGAAAGACGATGTCCGGCCACATTGATAATATCATCGGTGCGAGACATCACATAGATATAGCCGTTCTTGTCGACAAATCCGGCATCGGAGGTTTCATAAAAGCCAGGAAACTCGCTCAGATAGCTTTCCTTAAAGCGCTCGTCCTTTTGCCACAGGGTCGGCAGACAGCCTGGCGGTAGCGGCAGTTTGATGACAATGGCGCCGGTTTGGCCCACTGGCACCTCATGGCCCGCATCATCAAGCACATGAATTTCATAACCGGGCATCGCCACGGCGGGCGAGCCATGCACCACCGGCAACCTGCCAAGCCCGACCGGATTGGCCGCGATCGCCCAGGCGGTCTCGGTCTGCCACCAATGGTCGATCACCGGTACGCCGAGCTTGTCCTCGGCCCATTGCAAGGTGTCCGGATCGGCCCGTTCTCCGGCCAGATAGAGCGTGCGGAAATGCGACAGATCATAATCCCCGATCAGCTTGCCCTCCGGGTCTTCCTTCTTGATCGCCCGGAACGCCGTCGGAGCGGTGAACAGCGTCTCCACTTTGTGATCGGCGATCACCCGCCAGAACGCCCCCGCATCGGGCGTGCCAACAGGCTTGCCTTCATATAGAACCGTTGTGCAGCCCTGCAACAGCGGCCCATAGACAATATAGGAATGGCCAACCACCCAGCCCACATCCGAGGCCGCCCAGTAAACCTGCCCCGGCTCGGTGTCATAAATCGCCTTCATGGTCCATTTCAGCGCCACCATATGGCCGCCATTGTCGCGCACGACCCCCTTGGGCTCGCCCGTGGTGCCGGAAGTGTAGAGAATATAAAGCGGGTCGGTGGCCTCCAACACGGCGCAATCGGCCCGCTGGCCCGCTTTTCGGGCCGCCTCGACCGCCGCGCGCCAGTCCACATCGCGCCCCTCCACCATGGCGGCTTCTTGCATCGGGCGCTGATAAATCACGCAATTAGCCGGCTTTGCCGACGAAAGCTCTATCGCTTCATCAAGAAGCGGCTTGTATTTGACAATCCTCCCCGGCTCGATGCCGCAGGAGGCTGACACAATCACCTTGGGCTGCGCATCATCAATGCGCGTTGCCAACTCATTGGCTGCAAAACCGCCAAAAACCACCGAATGCACCGCCCCGATGCGGGCACAGGCCAGCATGGCGATGGCCGCTTCCGGGATCATCGGCAGATAAATGATCACCCGCTCGCCCCTGACAACCCCCAGATCGTGCAAGACGGCGGCAAAAACCGCCACCTCTTCGGTCAGCTCCGCATAAGTATAGGTTTTCACCTGATCCGTAACCGGGCTGTCATAAATCAGCGCCAACTGATCTGCGCGCCCGCCCGCCACATGCCGGTCAAGGCAATTATAAGCCGTATTGCACTGCGCCCCGGTGAACCAGCGTCCGTAAACCCCGGCATTTTCATCAAACACCTTGTCCCAGGGCTTGTACCAGTCAATCTCCTTCGCGGCCTTGCCCCAGAACCCTTCCGGGTCCGCCCGCCAGCCTTTGTAAACTTCCGCATAACGGCTCATTATCAAAATCTCCCCAAATTTCGTAGCTGCACATATTTTTTTAAACGCAGCATACTTTTTCGCAAGCCAACTATCGGCTAAGCTTACCGGCACACTAAAGGAGGAAGAGCGCAATTTCTATCTATTCAACCGGGCTGGACAAAACCCCGGCCAATTACCAGCCCTTGACGCCGCTGAGTTTTCTTGCCCGCGCCGCCGCTGTTTTTCCGCGTCAGAGCGCCATTATTCACGGCCAACAGCGTTTTACCTATGCGCAGTTTTACGCCCGCAGCCGGGCGCTGGCTTCGGCTCTGGCGCAAGGGGGAATCGGCAACAACGACACCGTGAGCGTAATGCTGGCCAACACGCCGCCGATGCTGGAGGCGCATCACGGCGTCCCCATGTGCGGCGCGGTGCTGCACGCCATGAACACAAGGCTTGATGCGCCGGTCATCGCCTATATGCTCGATCACGCCGAAACAAAACTTCTTATTGTTGATCAAGAATTCTCGAAATCTATAAAACAAGCCCTGGCGCTGGCGAAGGTCAAACCGCGGGTGATTGTTTACAATGACCCTGAAGCACCGCATGAAAATTACCTTCCCGGCACAATTGATTATGAAGAGTTTACAAGCGGCGGTAATCCTGAATTTGCCTGGGCAATGCCGGAGGATGAATGGGACGCGATCTCGCTCAATTACACCTCCGGCACAACCGGCGATCCCAAAGGCGTGGTCTATCATCATCGCGGCGCCCATCTCATGGGCTACGCCAATGTGCTCGCCGCAGGCATGCTGCGCCATCCAGTTTATCTCTGGACCCTGCCCATGTTTCATTGCAACGGCTGGTGTTTTCCCTGGACGCTCTCGCTGGTGGCCGGAACCCACATCTGCCTGCGCCAGGTGCGGGGCAAGAAAATCTGGGATGCGCTGGCGGATCACCGCGTCACTCATCTGTGCGGCGCGCCCATTGTCATGAACACGATTTTAGCCGCCCCTGAGCACGAAAAGCGCCGGCTTGCAACCGCGCCGGAATTTTTAACCGCCGCCGCCCCGCCGCCGGAATCCGTCCTTCGCGCCATGGACGGGGCCGGCTTTGGCGTCACCCATCTTTATGGTCTCACCGAAACCTACGGCCCCGCCGTCGTCAATGAGTGGCATGCGGAGTGGGATGCGCTCGATCCGCAGCAACAAGCGCGCAAGAAATCCCGTCAGGGCGTGTGTTACCCGGCCCTTGAAGGATTGAGCATCCGCGACCCGGAAACCCTGAAAGAAATGCCAAAGGACGGCAAAAGCCTCGGCGAAGCAATGTTCCGCGGCAATATCGTCATGAAGGGCTATCTGAAAAACCAGGCCGCCACGGATGAGGCGCTGGCCGGTGGCTGGTTTCATTCCGGCGATCTGGGGGTCTGTCATGAAGATGGCTATATCGAGCTCAAGGACCGCTCCAAGGATATCATCATCTCGGGCGGTGAAAACATTTCTTCCATCGAGATTGAAAATATCCTGTACAAGCACAAAGATATCGCCGCCGCCGCCGTGGTCGCCAGACCGGATGAAAAATGGGGCGAGACCCCTTGCGCCTTTATCGAACTGAAAACCGGCGCCGCGCCGCCGACAGCCGAGGATCTGATTGCCTGGTGCCGCGATCACATGGCCGGTTTCAAGGTCCCGCGCCATATCGTTTTCACCACCTTGCCCCGAACCTCGACCGGCAAACTGCAAAAATTCAAATTGCGGCAAAGGGCGAAAGCAGGAGAAGCTGCGTCATGAACAAAATACTGGCCGCAATGATATTGATGTTATTGATCATAAATACAGCCAGGACGCAGGAGCTGCCCGCCGCCCGGCAGGCCGTTTTCGACAAGGTGATTGCCTGGCACCATAACAATCCCGAATGCGGCCCTCATCCAGGCGGCGCAGAATTTAAGGAATATGTTCAGCTTGCCAAAGATATAGCGCTGGTGCTTGTGACTTGCGAAATCGGCACTGATCAGGTCAACTGGATGGCCTATGCCGCTTTTCTGGATGACGAAGACCCGACCATTTCACAACTCAGTTTTGCCACCACCGACGGCAAACACTGGACGGCTGATATTCGCATCGGTCAGCCCGAATGGGATGAAGAGGCAAAAACCCTCACAACCACCAATACTCAGGATATGGCTGAAAGTTGCGGTTTTCAGAATATCTACAAATGGCGCCGTCATTCATTTTACCTCATGACAACCTACTTCAAACCGTGCCCCGGAGATGAAGCAGGCCGAAAAACCACCAAAAGCCCGGCAGATCATATCCCGGTCAACGATAATAACTGGCCACAGGTATTCAGTTTTCAACGAAAATAGAGCATATTGATATTGAGCAAATCACTACCCAATCGGCATAGAGCCTGTACAGTCCAGACGAAAAAAAGGCGGGTAGCAAACCATGCTTAAAAAAACCGGATCAACTCCTTATTTCACTGGAGAGAGTGATGAGCGGCCATGGGGAAAATGGCAGGTCATCAATACGGGAAACCAGCACACGGTAAAGCTCATAGAGGTTGATCCGGGCCAGCGTTTTTCACTTCAGATACACAATCACCGCTCGGAACACTGGCTGGTTGTCGAAGGCCGAGGCACGGCCACAATCGGCGGTGATATCATCAATATCGAGCAGGGCCGCCATATTTTCATCCCCAGCGACACCAAACACCGGATTCACAATACCGGCTCCGGCCCGCTGGTTTTCGTCGAGGTGCAGTTCGGCAGATTTCTCGACGAAGACGATGTTGTCAGGCTCGAAGACGATTATGGCCGGACCGAAGCGGAATAAGCTCCGGGGCAGAATTCCGCTCCGGTTCTATTCTCATGCCGCCCGTCTGTCTTTTGCGCTGCCCTTGCCGCGCCCGGTGCGTCTTTCAGGCCCTTTATAGCTTGAATCTCCCCCGCTGCGCCGGTTTCCGGGACCTTCGCGCAAATGAAGCAGGAACTGGTCAACCACCGTCTTCATGACCTCCGATTGCCGGGAAAGTTCACTGGCCGCTTCCATAACCTGGCCTGATGCCTCCCCGGCCTTGTGCGAGGCTTCATTCACGCCGATGATGCTGCGCGAAACCTCTTGCGTGCCCGCGGCGGCCTCCTGAACATTGCGGGCAATTTCCTGCGTTGCCGCGCCCTGTTCCTCCATGACCGCCGCTATCGAGGTCGAAATATTATCCACATTCTTGATAACATCGCCAATACCGGAAATGGACACAACCGCCCGTTTGGTTGCGCTTTGAATTTCGTTGACCTGGGCAATGATATCTTCGGTTGCCTTGCCGGTCTGGCTGGCCAGTTCCTTGACCTCGTTGGCGACAACCGCAAAGCCCTTGCCCGCATCCCCGGCCCTGGCCGATTCAATTGTCGCATTCAGTGCCAGCAGATTGGTCTGATCGGCAATATCGGAGATCATCTTGATCACTTCGCCAATTTTATCCGCCATGGTGGCCAGCGTTTCGATCTGGGCGCCGGTTTTATCCACATCCTGCACCGCCTGTCTCGCCGCGGTCGAGGCCTGAACCATCTGCTGATTGATCTCGAAGATGGACGACGACATTTCCTCGGACGCCGCCGCCACCGTCTGTACATTGGCCGAAGCCTGTTCCTAAGCCGCGGAGACGGCGGTGGACTGGGTGCTGGTCTCTTCCGCGATGCCGGCCATGGACCGGGCCGTGATTTTCAACTCTGATGAAGCCGATGTCACGGTTTCGATAACACTGCTGACATTGGCACTGAAATCATCCGCCAGCGTCATCATCATGGCGACTTTTTCCTGTTCTGTACGGCATTTCATCTCCTCACGTTCAGCGACAAGCCTCTTGTTTCTGATGGCGTTTTCCCTGAACACTTCGATGGCCCGCGCCATCAGACCGATCTCGTCACGCCGCTCCTGACCCTGCGGCGCCACGGATGTATCTCCCTCAGCGAGCGCTCCCATCGTTCGCGTCAGATGCCGGATAGGAGAAGAGATTGAGCGGGCGATAATGAAGGATACATATGAAGTGAGCACCAGAAGACCAAGCAACAAGGCGGCGAGCCACCAGAAGGCCCGGTTGGCCGCAGCGGCAATGGCGCTGGTCTGAACAACAATATTGCTCGCGATTTTGTCCTCAACCTTTTTCAGGGCATCGATACGGCGCGTACTGCCCACAAACCAGTCAGCCCCGCTCACAGCCGAGATATCGCCGCCAAAAGGCGCTGCCGCCGCAAGCTTGCGCATGGCGGCAACCTCGCCCTGAACAGCACCGGACAGCATCTTGTCAAAACTGGCGATCTCATCCCGGCTTGCATAGCGTCTGAAGATGCTGAAATAGGTATCCTGCATGGCGCCAAAGCGGATGAACTTGCGGAAAATTGCCGGTTTGAATGTACCCGAGCCAAACCCGGCAGCCCCCATGGCCCGCTCCAGACCGGCGTGCTCCTTGCCTTGCAAAAGGGCGGTATAGGCCGTCAATGCGTTGATTACGGCTCCATTTTGTGTCAACTCGCCAACACTTTCGACCATGGCCAGCAGATTGGCGATCAGGGGCGTATAATACCCCGCCATCTGCCCGACGGAGATTGAAATCTTGTCGACCGAGCCACGCTTCTGGCTCAATTTATCCAAGGCCGACGCCGCGCGGGCATAGGGATCTCTAAACCCTTTTAAATTCATCAGATCCCCGGCCACCGCCAGAGTGGATTTGAATTTGCCCAGGGCCCTGTTGGTATCTGCCCGGCGCCGGCCGATAACGTCGGCGAATTTCTTCCCCCCCGAACCGATAAATCCCGCCGATGTCCCGCGCTCCTTTTGCAACTCGTGCACAAGCCCTGAAATGACCGGTGCAATATCAATCACATCCGCTATGGCGCCCGCATCTTCCGCCTCACTGCGTTCCGAGGCAAGCCTGTTCATCCCAAGCCCCAACAGCGCCAGCATCGGGATCAGACAAAGAACGGCTATACGGACGGAGATTTTTGTATTGTTGATATATTTCATTACGTTACCATCCTTTTTTCTGAGGGAAGGACAATCCAGCCATGATCGGACATTTTGCAAAGCGTATGGAGGTAACGTAATTGTTATCCGTATAGATAAGGTTAACTAAATCTTTTATTACGAGGTTTATTTATGAAAATACGTATTAAAAAAAAGTCATTAAACGAGCATACTTTTATACAACTATAAATAGAGTTAAACTATACAATCACTAGTTGCATTTTAACTTTAAATCCTTCACAATTTTTTTAAAAGGAAGCCTCCATCCGCCACAACGCGATCCGGCCTCCCGTGAAACGGACATGTTGTTCCGTATCCGGCCCGGCGCCCCACTCTCACTCGGGCAAATCAGAGGCCCCCGTTAAAAATATATCGATCGCGCGGGCCGCATCGCGCCCTTCCCGGATCGCCCAGACAACGAGCGACTGGCCACGGCGCATATCACCGGCGGTAAACACTTTTTCCCGCGAGGTCCGGTAGCTGTCCATATCGGCTTTGACGTTACCGCGCTGGTCACGCTCCACTTCCAGCTCATCCAGCATCCCCTCATGCACCGGATGCACAAAGCCCATGGCGAGGAGCACCAGATCGGCGTCAATTTCGGCCTCGGTGCCTTCAATCGGCTGGAATTTCTCATCCACCTTGATCACATGCACCGTGCTGACCTGTCCCGCCTCGCCGCTGAAACCGGTGGTCATGATCGAGTAATAGCTCTCCGCGCCCTCTTGCTGCGAAGTGGAAATGCGCTGCTTGACGGGCCAGTCCGGCCAGGTGGCGAGCTTGTCTTCCTTTTCCGGCGGCTGCGGCATGATCTCAAGCTGAATGACGCGCAGCGCCCCGTGGCGTATGGAAGTACCGATGCAATCCGAGCCGGTATCACCGCCGCCGATCACCACCACATTCTTGAAATTGGCATGGATAAGCCGTTCATCGCGCAGCTGATCACCATCAAGACGCCGGTTTTGCTGCGAGAGAAAATCCATGGCAAAATGAATACCGTCAAGCTCACGCCCCGGCACGGGCAGGTCGCGCGGCTGCTCTGCCCCCCCGGCCAGAAGCAGGGCGTCATGCGAGGATTCCAGCTCGGTTGCGGAAACATCCTTGCCGACATGAACGCCGCAATGAAAGATAACCCCTTCGGCCTCCATCTGCTTCACACGCCGGTCGATAAGCTTTTTTTCCAGCTTGAAATTGGGGATGCCATAGCGCATCAGCCCGCCCGGACGCACGGCTTTTTCATAGACATGCACCTCATGGCCAACCCGCGCCAGTTGCTGCGCCGCGGCAAGCCCTGCCGGACCCGAACCGACAATGGCAACCGTCTTGCCGGTTTTGGTCTCGCAGATTTGCGGTACAATCTGCCCCTTCTTCCACGCCCGGTCCACAATGGCACATTCCACCGTACGGATGGTGACCGGGATATCCTGCAAATTGAGCGTACACGACGCCTCGCATGGTGCCGGGCAAACCCGCCCGGTAAATTCGGGGAAGTTATTGGTTGAGTGCAGATTGCGGCTGGCCTTGTTCCAGTTGCCGTGAAAGATCAGATCATTCCAGTCCGGAATCTGGTTGTTCACCGGGCAGCCCTGATGGCAGTAGGGAATGCCGCAATCCATGCAGCGCGCCGCCTGGCGCTCGACATCCGCCTTTTCCAGTGGAATGACAAATTCGGCAAAACTCAGCACCCGGTCCGAAGCGGGCTTGTAAGTGCGCTCCTGCCGGTCAATTTCCAGAAAACCCGTTACCTTGCCCATCAGGCTCTCCTCTTCATTTTCTTGCCGCTGCCCTGCATCTGCTCGATCTCGAGCAGGGCGCGGCGGTATTCAATCGGCATCACCTTCACGAAGCGCGGCAGATAGCTGTCCCAGTTGGCAAGAATTTCCTCCGCCCGCGCCGAACCGGTATAGGCTTTGTGGTTTTCAATCAACTGGCGCAGACGCATGGCGTCAAACTCCGACATGTGATGATGCACATCGATCAGACCATGGGCTTCCAGATCGCCCAGTTGGTGGCCATGTCTGGCCAGCGCCTCTTCCTCCGCCGGAACCGGCTCAAGGTCGACCATGGAAAGATTGCAACGCTGCCTGAAATCACCGGCCTCATCAAGCACATAGGCAATGCCGCCCGACATGCCGGCGGCAAAGTTGCGCCCGGTCTGGCCGATAACGACCACAACCCCGCCGGTCATATATTCACAGCCATGATCGCCCGTGCCCTCGACAACCGCCACCGCGCCGGAATTGCGCACCGCAAAGCGCTCTCCTGCCACGCCGCGGAAATAGCACTCGCCCGTCACCGCGCCGTAAAGCACCGTATTGCCGACAATAATACTGTTTTCGGGCACAATTTTCGCCTCATCCGGCGGCCGGATGATGAGACGCCCGCCCGAGAGCCCCTTGCCGACATAGTCATTGGCCTCGCCGACCAGTTCAAGAGTCAGGCCATTGGCAGCAAAGGCGCCAAAGCTCTGCCCCGCCGTGCCAGTGAGCTTGACATGAATACAATCGAGCGGCAGGCCCTTATAGCCATAACGACGCGCAATCTCGCCCGAGAGCAGCGCGCCGGTGGTCCGGTCCGTATTGCCGATAGCGGTTTCGATACGGACAAAATCCTTGTCCTCAAGCGCGGGTTTCGCCTTTTCAATCAACATCCGGTCGAGAACATCGGCAATCTTGTGTTCCTGCCGCTCGGTGTTGTAAATGGCATCGCCTTTTACCGGTTCGGGTTTGAAGAACAGATCAGAAAAATCAAGCCCCTTGCTCTTCCAGTGATCAATCGCCGCATCCTTGTCGAGCAGGTCCGAGCGCCCGACCATCTCGTTGATATGGCGAAAACCCATCTGCGCCATCAGGGCGCGCACTTCCTCGGCAACAAAGAAGAAATAATTGATGATATGCTCCGGCGTGCCGGTAAAGCGCTTGCGCAAGACCGGATCCTGGGTCGCAATGCCGACGGGGCAGGTGTTGAGATGGCATTTGCGCATCATCAGACAGCCCGCCGCAATCAGCGGCGCGGTGGCAAAGCCAAACTCGTCCGCCCCCAAAAGCGCCCCGATGACCACATCGCGCCCGGTGCGCAAGCCGCCGTCCACCTGCACGCAAATACGCGAACGCAAACGGTTCATCACCAGAGTCTGGTGGGTTTCGGCCAGCCCGATCTCCCATGGGGAGCCGGCATGTTTGATCGAGGTCAGCGGACTGGCCCCGGTGCCGCCGTCAAAGCCCGATATGGTGACATGATCGGCCCGCGCCTTGGAGACCCCCGCCGCCACCGTGCCGACGCCGATCTCGGAGACAAGCTTGACGGAAATATCGGCAAATTCACTGGCGTTTTTCAGATCGAAAATCAACTGCGCCAGATCCTCGATGGAATAGATATCGTGATGCGGCGGCGGCGAGATCAACCCGACGCCGGGGGTCGAATGGCGTACCTTGGCGATTACCGGATTGACCTTGTGACCGGGAAGCTGCCCGCCCTCACCCGGCTTTGCGCCCTGGGCCATCTTGATCTGGATCATATCGGCGTTGACCAGATATTCCGTGGTGACACCAAAGCGCCCCGAGGCCACCTGCTTGATGCTTGAGCGCATCAGATCGCCGTTCTTCTTGACCTTGAAGCGGTCCGGTTCCTCGCCGCCCTCGCCGGTATTGGACTTTGCCCCCATCCGGTTCATGGCAATGGCCAGTGTGGTGTGCGCCTCGCGCGATATGGAACCAAACGACATGGCGCCGGTGGCAAAGCGCTTGACAATTTCAGAAGCGGGCATCACCTCTTCGAGGGGCACCGGCTTGCGGCCACAATCTTGCGCTGTTTTGATGCGGAACAGCCCGCGCAAATTCATCAATTGCCGGTTCTGCTCATTCACCGCGCGGGCAAACTCATCGTATTTTTCCTGACTGTTGCCGCGTACTGCATGCTGCAAATCCGCCACGCTTTTGGGCGACCAGACATGCGCCTCGCCGCGAAAGCGAAACGCGTATTCACCGCCCACATCGAGCATTCTCTGATGTACGAAAGAGCCGCCAAAGGCGATTTTGTGCCGCTCGGCGGCCTCGGCCGCAATCTCGTCCAGCCCGACGCCGCCAACCTTGGAGCCGGTACCGGTGAAATAGGCGGCAATGAAATCCTTGCTCAGCCCCACGGCGTCAAAAATCTGCGCCCCGCAATAGGACTGATAGGTCGAAATGCCCATCTTCGACATCACCTTGAGCATGCCCTTGTTGAGCGCCTTGATGTAGCGTTTGTAAATTTTCTCCGGCGACATGTTTTCATCAATGCGCCTTGCCGCCTCTTTGAGCGTCTCAAAGGCCAGATAGGGGTTGATCGCCTCGGCGCCGTACCCGGCCAGGGTGCAGAACTGATGCGTCTCACGCGCCTCGCCGGTCTCGACCACAATGCCGACCGAAGTGCGCAACCCCTTGCGGATAAGATGATGATGCACCGCCGAGGTCGCCAGCAGCGAGGGAACCGGGATGCGCTCGGCCCCCGCCAGCCGGTCGGAGAGGATGATGATATTATAGCCGTCGCGCACCCGCTTTTCCGAGCGCTCGCAAATCCGCGTCACCGCATCCTTCATGCCGCCTGCGCCTTTGAGCGCCGGATAGGTCGCATCAATGGTGATGGTGTTGAACTCGTTATCGCCCATCTCGCCGATCACCCGCACCTTTTCCAGGTCTTCATTGGTCAGAATCGGCTGGCGCACTTCCAGACGCTTGATATTGGCGGTCCCTTCAAGATCAAGCAGATTTGGCCGCGGCCCGATAAACGAGGTCAGGGACATCACCAGCTCTTCGCGGATGGGATCGATTGGCGGGTTGGTCACCTGGGCGAAGAGTTGCTTGAAATAGGTATGAAGCAGCTTGGGCCGGGACGAAAGCGCCGAAAGCGGCGTATCGGTGCCCATGGAGCCCAAAGCCTCCTGGCCCGTGCGCGCCATGGGGATCATGAGGAATTTCAAGTCTTCTTGCGAGTAGCCAAACAGTTGCTGGCGCTCCAGCAGGCTGTCTTCAGGATGCGCCACCGCCGAGCGCACCTGTTTGATATCCTCCAGCTTGATCTGGGTCCTGTCCAGCCAGGCCTGATAATCATTCGACCCGGCCAGATCCGCCTTGATTTCATCATCGGAAATAATGCGCCCCTGCTCAAGATCGATCAGCAGCATCTTGCCCGGCTGCAAGCGCCATTTGGTGATGATGCGTTCTTCATCCACCGGCAAAACCCCCATTTCAGAGGCCAGAATCACATGCCCGTCATCGGTTTCCAGATAGCGCGCCGGGCGCAAACCGTTACGGTCGAGCGTGGCGCCGATCTGGCGGCCATCGGTAAAGGCCACCGCTGCCGGGCCGTCCCACGGCTCCATCAGAGCAGCGTGATGCTCATAAAAGGCGCGGCGGCTTTCATCCATCAGCGGATTGCCGTCCCAGGCTTCCGGGATCAGCATCATCATGGCATGGGCCAGCGAGTAACCGCCCTGCACCAGCAATTCCAGCGCATTGTCGAAACAGGCCGAATCCGAGCGCCCTTCCGGGATGATCGGCCACAGTTTTTCCAGATCCCCGCCCAGAACCTCCGATTTCATCGTGGCGTAGCGCGCCGCCATCCAGTTGATATTGCCGCGCACCGTGTTGATCTCGCCATTGTGGCAGATCATGCGGAACGGGTGCGCCAGCGACCATGTCGGGAAGGTATTGGTGGAAAAACGCTGATGCACCAGCGCCATGGCCGAGGCCATATCCTCATCCATGAGATCAAGATAATAGGCCCCCACCTGATCCGCCAGCAGCATGCCCTTGTAGAGCAGGGTACGCGAGGACATGGAACTGATATAATAATCCTCAATCCCCGCCATATGTAGCGCCTGCACCCGGGCAAAGGCGGATTTGCGGATCACGAACAGCTTGCGCTCAAAGCAATCCTGATCAGGGCAGTTATCCCCGCGGCCGATAAAAAGCTGCCGGTGCAAGGGCTCGGTCGGGCGCACCGACTCGCCCAGATCGGAATTGTCCACCGGCACATCGCGCCAGCCCAGCACCTTCTGGCCTTCCTCCTCAACCAGAATTTCCAGAATTTTTTCAATTGCCTGACGGGTATCATCCTCGCGCGGCATGAAAAGTTGCCCGACGCCGTAATGCCCTTCTTGCGGTAAATCCACCCCTTGCGCGTCCATCACCTTGCGCAAGAAGGCATCGGGAAGCTGGATCAACAGCCCGGCGCCGTCCCCGGCCTTGGGGTCGGCCCCCACCGCGCCGCGGTGTTCCAGATTGCGCAGGATGTTCAACCCGTCAAGAATGATCCTGTGGCTTTTTTTATTGTGGATATTGGCGATAAAGCCGATACCGCAGGCATCGCGTTCATTGGCCGGATCATAAAGCCCCTGAGTGGCGGGCAGACCTGAAGAGCTGCGTTCGGGCCGGGGTTTTTCCTCAATTTGAATCCCGCCTGCCGGCCCGTCCGCATTCTTCGCCATTTTCATCTCATCCCACCTTTTCATCATCTCAAGTCACCTCAAACCCGCGCTAGAACTAGCGCACGGTATAAAAAGCCTTCGGCTTTTGCTGGGCTTTTCGTGCCGCATTCGCCGGGCATCCGTATTGCGTCGCATTGGCGGCGCAAACGCCCTCTGGCAGGACACAAACCGGAGCCTTCATATCCTTGAAAGCCCGGATTCAAAGCTGCTAAGGCGACCCCATATTATTTTTTTATCCGGAGCCCCGTATCGGCGTGTCTGTCTGACACCGACTCGAATAGGACAACATACTTGTCCTATTGAAACCCCAAAATGACAGATTTCGGCCCGCAAGGCAAGCCCGTCATCACAACACACTGACACACACGTGATTTGCTTGTTATCGGCGGATCGGAGCACTTTGGTGAGGCAACATTCCACCAACCAGAACTTGTCAGGAGATATACAAAATGAACAAGACCACAACATCCGCCCTCGTATTCGCCGCTGCCATGACGGCCGCCTTGACCATGGCCGCCGCCCCGGAAGCCAAAGCGGCGAAAAAGGGCATGGAAAAATGCTTCGGCGTCGCCAAGGCCGGCAAGAACGACTGCAAGGCCGGTCCCGGCACAACCTGTGCCGGCTCCTCAACGGTTGATTATCAGGGCAATGCCTGGAAGCTCGTCCCCACTGGAACCTGCACCAAGATGAAACGTGGCTCCAGCAGCATGATGGGCTCCCTGAGCGCCACCAAAAACCTCTAAATCCAACAATCTGAGGATTTAACCCATGACCCTTTCCGTTGCCCCGATAGTGGCTGACGGGAGCGATCCGGTCCCGGCGCAAGCCGGGATCGGCCTCAAGGCGCAGCATTATCTTGAAATCATCGAAACCCGCCCGCCGCTGGGCTGGTTTGAGGCGCATCCGGAAAATTATATGGGCGCCGGCGGCCCGCCGCATCAGTATTTAACAGCCATTCGCGAGCTTTATCCTCTTTCTTTGCACGGCGTCGGCATGGCCCTTGGCGGCGATGAGGCGCTGGACAAGAACCATTTAAACCGCTTCCGCGCTCTGGTGGAGCGCTATGAGCCGGGCCTTGTCTCCGAGCATCTCGCCTGGTGCCGCAGGGGCGGGGTTTATTACAACGATCTGCTGCCCGCGCCCTATACAGAGGCGGTGCTCGATACCCTCACCGGGCATATCGACCAGATGCAAAGCGCGCTTGGTCGCACCATTCTGGTTGAAAACCCCTCCACCTATGTCACCTTTGACGACAGTTACATCCCCGAAACCGAGTTTCTCGCCGAGGCGGCAAAACGCACCGGCTGCGGCCTCTTGCTCGATGTCAACAACGTCTATGTCTCTGGCGTCAATCAGGGCTTTGACCCTTACGCCTATATCGACGCTTTCCCGGTAGAGGCCGTTGGCGAGATTCATCTCGCCGGGCATCTGGAAGAAATCCGGATCCCGGGCGGCCGCCTGCTGATTGATGATCACGGCAGTGATATCATTGAGGATGTCTGGGCGCTCTACGCCCACGCCCTCGCCCGCACCGGCCCCGTTCCCACCCTGATCGAACGTGATAACAATATCCCCGCCCTTGGCGAACTTCTGGCCGAAGCCGCCCGCGCCGATGAGATCATGCTGGGCAGCAAGCAGCAAATGAGAGCCTCATGAGTAAAAACACCGCCCCGCTCGCCGCTTTTGCCGATGCGCTTCTTAAACCCGGCGGACCCGTTCCCGCCGGGATCATCGCCGCCTGTGAGCCGCCGCTCGCAAGCCGCTTTGACGTTTACCGCAACAATGTTTTCGCCAGCCTGATCGATGCGCTCAAAGACAGCTTTCCGGTGGTCGAAAGACTGCTCGGCGCGTCGTATTTCCGCGCTCTGGCGCGCGAGTTCATCATTGCCTACCCGCCCGCCTCGCCGGTCCTGCTGGAGTATGGCGCGGGCTTTGCCGCCTTTCTGGAGAATTTCAAACCTCTTGAAGACATGCCCTGGCTAGCCGATACCGCCCGGCTGGAGAGGGCCTGGCTGAGCGCTTATCACGCGGCCGATGAAAACCCGCTGGGAACGCAGGATTTCGCCGCCATTGCGCCGGCGCAAATTCCCCATATCCGCCTCACCCTGCACCCTTCCGCCCGGCTGCTCCGCTCCTTCTGGCCCATCGCCACCATCTGGCGGGCCAATCAGGACGGGGCAACGCAAGGCGAGATTGATCTTGATGCCGGTGGCGAGGATGTACTCATCGTGCGGCCGCAAAGCGAGGTTGTGCTTCACACCCTGCCCGAAGGCTCGCATCCCTTCATAAACGCCCTGATAAACGGCGCCGATCTGACAAGCGCCCATAAAGCCGCCAGCGCGCAAAATGACGCTTTTGATCTGAGCCTCAACCTGGCCCATCTTATTGCCGGTGGCGCATTTGTTACCATTTCACACCCATCCCGCAAAAGGTCCGAACAATGAGTGATCAAACACGCCCTGCAAAGCTCTCGGGCGTCAGCCCAAACGCTTTTGTCAATCTGGTCGCATCGCTCATAAAGCTGCTGGAGAAAACGCCGCAATCCTTCATATCCGCACTCGCCAGAGTGATCATTGCCCTGGTGTTCTGGAAATCCGCCCTGACCAAAATCGACGGCTTTTCCATCAGGGACGCCACCTTCATGCTGTTTGAATATGAGTACAACCTGCCCGTCATCGCGCCGCAGACGGCGGCTTACATGGCCACTTTCGCCGAACTTGTTTTCCCGGTGCTGCTTTTCATTGGCCTTGCCTCGCGTTTCAGCGCCGCCGCCCTGCTGGTCATGACGGCGGTGATCCAGAGCTTTGTCTATCCCGAGGCCTATATCCTGCACGGGTTATGGGCCATCGCATTGCTGATTATCATCGCGCGCGGCCCCGGGATTTTCTCCGCTGATTTCCTGATTCGCAAAAAATACATGCCCGAATAGGCCGTTCCTGCCATACTGCGCCCCGGCAGAATAACAAGGGGAGCAAGGATGCGCAAAACCGCGCCATTTGGAAGCTGGAAATCAATCATCACCGCCGGGCAGGTCGCCAGGGGCGCTATCCGCTACGGCATGTTGAAAGGCCGCGGTAATGAATTTTATTGGAGCGAGGGCCGCCCCGGGGAAGGGGGCCGTACGGTTATTGTCCACGCAAGCGGCACCGCCCCCCCCCGCGATATCCTCCCCGCGCCCTATTCCGCCCGCTCCAAAGTGCATGAATATGGCGGTGGTGAATTTTTTCTTGGCCATGAAGGGCTTTTCTTTGCAAACGCCGATGATCAGGACCTTTATCATCTCGGGCACGATGGCAATATCAAACGCATCACCTGCGCACCGGAATGGCGCTTTGCGGACGGGGTGCATGACCGCGCCCGCAACCGCCTGATCTGTATCGGGGAAAAAAAAGACCAGACCGGACCGCAAAATTACATCCTCGCCATCGCTCTTGATGGCGAAAATGCCGGAACACCGCAAATCCTGCTTCAGGGCCATGATTTTTACGCCTGTCCGCGCCTCAACCGGGACGGCACCAAACTGGCGTGGATAGACTGGGACCTTCCCGCCATGCCGTGGGAATCCTCACGGCTCCGGGTGGGCGCGATGAATGAAGATGGCCGGATGACCCGAAAACACACCGTGGCAGGGGGGGCAAACTGCGCCGCAACCGAACCGCAATGGGATGATCAGGGCCGGCTTTATTTCATATCCGATCAAAGCGGATGGGGCACAATTCATATATGGGAGGACAATGAAATTACCGCCCTGCCATGGCAGGGCCATGAATTTGGCCGCCCCTTGTGGGGCCTTGGCGCGTCCTCTTATGCCCTTTGCGATGACGGGACGATCACAGCGCTTTCTTGCAAAAACGGTGAACTGGTCCCCGCCCTGTTCAGCCATGAATGGGCAAGGCTGAAAACCCCGGCGCGCCAGATCGATACCATCACCGCCGGTCGCAACCGGATTGCCGCCGCCGCCATAACCGATACCGCGCCGCAGGCCATCTGCATCCTTGATGAAAACCTCACCTCCATAAGCAAACCGGCCCTGCAAATCCCCCGCGCAGCAATCTCCATCGGCCAAATCATCAAATTTGCCACCGGCAACGGCCAAAACGCCCACGGCCTGTATTACCCGCCCCGCAACCCGGACTTTGCCGCGCCCGAGGCGGAAAAGCCGCCCGCAATCCTTCTTGCCCATGGCGGCCCCACCGGCATGGCTGACCGGGGATTAAAACTCAAAACCCAATACTGGACCAGCCGCGGCTTTGCGGTCTTTGATGTCGATTACCGCGGCTCCACCGGCTATGGCCGCGAATACCGCGACAGCCTCAACGGACAATGGGGCATGGCCGATGCGCAGGATATGGAAAACGGTGCCCGGCACCTCATCGTATCCGGCCTTGCCGATCCTGAGCGGCTTCTCATCTCCGGCTCCAGCGCCGGCGGGTTCACCGTCCTTGCCGCCCTTTGCCGCTCCTCCGTTTTTGCCGCCGGGGCAAGTTATTACGGCATTGGCGATCTGGAAAAACTGCAAGCGCTCACTCATAAATTTGAAAGCGGCTATCTTCACACCCTGCTGGGGGATGATGCGGAAGTGTTCGAGCAAAAGTCGCCGCTTTACAATGCCGGTAAAATCCACAGCCCGGTGATCTTCTTTCAGGGCGCGGACGACCCGGTTGTCCCCCCGGCCCAATCGCGCGATATGCACAATTCACTCAAAACCCGCGCCATTCCCACCAGCTATATCGAGTTTGAAGGCGAGTCCCACGGTTTCCGCCGCGCCGACACCATTATCCACGCCCTGAAAAGCGAATACAGCTTTTACGCCCAAATCCTCGGGCTCGAGCCGCAAGAGGATTTACCGCGCATCAAGATCAATAATTTCACCCGCGATTAAACGCTTCCAAGCGCATGGGCGATATCAGCAGCCAGATCAGCAGGGTCTTCAAGCCCGGCGGAAATCCGCAACATGCCGCCGCTGATCCCCAGTTTCGCACGCTCTTTCTTGTCCACGCTCTGATGGGTCGTGGTGGCCGGATGGGTAATCAGGCTTTTGGAATCGCCCAGATTATTGGAGATCAAAATCAGCTCCAGCGCATTGCTGAAAGCAAAGGCCGCCCGCTTGCCGCCGTTCAGCTCCACCGCCAGCATCGGCCCGCCGCCGGACATCTGTCTTTTCACAATTTCCGCCTGAGGATGGTTTGCCAGCCCCGGATAGATCACCCGTTTGACCGCGCCGTGCCCGTCAAGCACCTCCGCCATGGCGGCAGCGTTCTCCTGCATCTGCCGCACCCGCACATCCAGCGTTTCGAGCCCCTTGAGCATCACCCAGGCGTTAAACGGGCTTAAAGAAGGCCCGGTATGCTTGAGGTAATCATGGCAGGCCTTGGCGATATATTTCTTATCCCCCAGAATGATCCCGCCCAGACAGCGCCCCTGCCCGTCAATATGCTTGGTGGCTGAATAGACAACCACATCCGCCCCCAGCTCGAACGGGCGCTGCAACAGCGGCGTGGCAAAGACATTATCCACGATCAGTTTGGCCCCGCCTCCATGGGCGATTTCGGCAACAGCAGCGATATCAATCACTTCCAGTTTGGGGTTGGTCGGAGTTTCCAGAAACACCAGCTTTGTCCGCAGCCGCATGGCGCTGCGCCATTGCTCAAGATCAACCCCGTCAACCAGCGTCACCTTGATGCCGAAACGTGGCATGAGCGTATTCAGGATATAGAGCGATGAGCCAAACAGCGCCCTTGCCGCCACGATATGATCACCGCTTTGCAATTGCGAAAACAGCGCCCCGGCCACCGCCGCCATGCCGGTGCCGGTGGCTCGGGCGTCCCCGGCCCCGTCAATAGCCATCATACGCTCTTCAAACATGCGCACGGTGGGATTGGCAAAGCGTGAATAAACAAAGCCCGGATCATCAGCAGCAAAACGCGCCTCGGCGGCTTCAGCGCTTTGATAGGTAAAACCGGAATTGAGAAACAGCGCCTCGGAGGTTTCCGCAAAATCCGAACGCACCGTGCCGCCATGCACCGCCAATGTGCGGCTTTTCCAGTTCTTCGCCATATCCTTGTTCCCTCACAACACTAAAAAGCCCGGTCACTTCATTGCCGGGCCGTTTGTTCCGTACCCCGGCCTTTTAGCAACTTCTTTTACGTGGCTTGCAAGCCGACCGGCCCAAATCACCACGAATTCAACAGCGGCATATTGCCAATCCCCGACCGCGGCGTCAAGGCTTTGACAAAACCGGCGTCATTGCCCGGCAACTGCGGGCAATGACGCCGGGAACCGGACATTACGATTTTTTACCCTCAAGGGTTTTCGCCTTTTTGGATTTTACGGCGGAAATCTCGATGGTGCGGGGCTTCATCGCCTCGGGAATTTCGCGCACCAGTTCAACATGCAGCAAGCCGTTTTCCAGCTCCGCCTTCTTGACCTTGACATGATCCGCCAGCTCAAAGCGGCGGTCAAAGCTGCGCGCGGCAATGCCCTGATGCAGAAAATCGCCC
>JAJRYE010000016.1 GCA_024275895.1 Alphaproteobacteria bacterium
AAACCCGGCAACGGCATCAAAATCATTCGGCAAAACGCTGTAGCGTTCCTCGCGCTCGAACAGGTCGCTCAAATGCGCCGGCAGTTCAGGATGAATGCCGCTCGCCGCCTCGACCGCATCGGGAAACTTGGCGGCATGGGCCGTGCTCAGAACAATCATCGGTGTCTCCGGCGCGGCCCCTGCTTCGGAGGCGGCATGAACCCCGATGGCGGTATGCGGATCGATCAGCATGCCGGTTTCACGGTAAACCCGGCGGATCGTATCGCGGCCTTGCGTCTCGCTCACCCTGGCCGAGACAAACAGTTTATGCGCCGCTTCCAGCATGTCCGGGGCAATCATGAATACGCCGGACTGGAAAAGCTGCTGCATCAGCCCGCGCGTCGCCGCCGCATCGCGCCCGCCAAGCTCAAACAGCAAGCGCTCGAAATTGCTTGAAACCTGAATATCCATGCTCGGGCTCGTAGTGGGCTGAACGCGGCCCACCTCATAGCGCCCGGTGGTCATCGCCCGGTGCAGGATATCATTTTCATTGGTGGCAATCACCAGCCGCGCGATGGGCAGCCCCATGCGATGCGCCACATATCCGGCGAAAATATCGCCGAAATTGCCGGTGGGGACGCAAAAACTCATTGCCCGGTGCGGGCCGCCCAGCGCCGCCGCGCTGGTGAAATAATACACCACCTGGGCAATAATCCGCGCCCAGTTGATGGAATTGACCCCGGCAAGGGCAAGTTCCGAGCGCAGATTTTGGTGATTGAACAGCGCCTTGACCAGCGCCTGAGCGTCATCGAACGAGCCTTCGATGGCGATATTATGGACATTGGCATCGGGCACCGTGGTCATTTGCCGCCGCTGCACATCCGAGACCTGCCCTTTGGGGTGCAAAACGAAAATATCGGTGCGCCCGCGCCCGCGATAGGCCTCGATCGCCGCCCCGCCGGTATCGCCCGATGTAGCGCAGATTACCGTGGCGCGCGTCCCGCGCCGCTCCAGCGCCTTGTCCATAACGGGCCCCAGAATCTGCATCGCCACATCCTTGAACGCCAGCGTGGGGCCCCGGTGCAATTCCAGCAAAAATGTGCTTTCATCCATCTGGCTGAGGGGGGTAACCGCCGGATGGGTAAAATTCCCGTAGGCGTCCGCGATCATGCCGCGCAGCTCATCGCCGCCCAGAAAACCGCTCATGAAGGGCGCCATAACCTCAAAAGCGACATCTGCATAGGGACGCCCGGCAAAAGCGGCGATTTTCTGCTTCGTAAATACCGGCCATTCGCGTGGCACATAAAGCCCGCCATCAACCGCCAGTCCGGTCAGCAGGACATCTTCAAATCCAAGGGCAGGGGCGCTGCCCCGTGTGCTGATATAATGCAAAGCTCAATCTCCGGTCAGTTTCGGGTTGATTTATGCCCGCAACCCCTGCAAAACACAAAACCTCATTTTAGCCAGAATTGTTTTTACCTTTTCATGCAGGCATACAGAAGCTAAAAGATGGGTTTGGCAGGTGAATTTTTGTCCGACTTGATACGATGGAGGATTGATCTTGGCGTTTTCCTTGAAAAAACTGAAATACCCGGCACTCTTTGGTCTGGCGCTTGCTCTCACCGGGGTGGGGTTTGCCCAACCGGCAAACGCGCAGGGGGTCGTGCGCTCGGGCCACGGCGCCTGGCAGATACGCTGTGACAACAAATCCGGCCCCGGGGTTGATATCTGCGCCCTGATGCAAAGCGTCACCGCCAAAAACAACCCCAATATCGGCATTACGGTCATTTTACAAAAGCACAAGAATAACAAGACCATCCTGCGCGTACAGGCGCCGCTAGGTGTGCTTCTGCCCGGCGGACTGGGGCTTACGGTTGACGGCAAGAAACTGGGCCGCACCACCTTCCTGCGCTGCTTGCCAAGCGGGTGTCTGGCTGATGTGCCACTGGAAAAAAAGATACTCAAACTGTTCAAGAGCGGCAAAAAGGCGACCTTCGTGGTTTTCGAGACCCCCAACAAGGGTATAGGCCTACCGGTCTCCCTCACCGGTTTTACCGCCGGTTTCAAGGCGCTGCCCGTCATGGGCGCCCCGGCAAAGGCAATCAGTGTCAAACCCGGCAAACCGGTCGCCCTGCCGCCCAAGCCGGTTGCAAAAGCCCCGACGAAAAAGGTGAAGGGCAATGTCTCCACCACGGTCAAATCCCTTCCTCTGCCATCGGCCTCATCAGGCAAGAACGAATCCCGTCTGGCTCCGGGCGGCTGATAGCGGAAAAACAAAAACATTGCGGTGCGCGCCGGGCTCACCCCCGGCCGCGCCGCAATACGATCAGATTGCCTGAAAACACCAGCGCCAGGCCGGTAATGGCCGGCCATGTCCAGACATAGGCTTCAAAAATTGTCGATATGACCAGCGCCACCACCGGATAGAGCACCGTGGTGTAGGCCGCCGCCGTCGGGCCGATGCGCCCCAGCAAGGTGAGATAGGCGGTGGCGGCCCCGACCGAGCCGACCAGCGCCAGATAGAACAGCGAAACCAGATAAACCGGGCGCGCATCAAAATGGATATCCGCGCCGGACACCAGCACAGAGCCAAGCAGGAAGGCGCAGCCATAGGCCATGCCCCAGGCGGTGGTGGAAAGAACCGGAAGCCCGGCGCCTTGCGCCCTCGCCGAACTCATATTGCCCAACGAGAAGAAAAACGTTCCCAGCAGCGCAAACCCCAGACCGCCGAGGATGGCGGCAAAGTCCGCCACCCCGGCGATTTCGGGCCAGAATACCAGTCCCAGCCCGCCAAACCCCAACCCGCCGCCAAAGATTTGCTGCGGTGATACCGGCGTTTTGAGCCACAGCGCCCCGTTGAGGATATTCATCAGCGAGGCGGTGGAAAACACCACCGCCAGCAGGCCACTGGTGATGCTTTGGGCGGCGGTGTAAAGACAAATAAAATTGCCCGAGAACAGGCAAAGCCCGAGAATGGCGAAATTCAGATGCGCTTTTGCATCAAAGCGCAAGGGGCCCTTGCGCCAGATCACCCATAAAAACATCAACGGCGCCGCGATCATGAAGCGGTAGAGCAGCGAGACGGCAGGGGCGACATTCTCGACCTGAAAGCGCAAGGCAATCCAGGTTGAGCCCCACATCATGACAACCGCGATATAAAGCGCCATGTCCCGCCCGGCAATGCCGCGGCGCTGTACAACCGCCTCGCTCATCACCGCATCCCCGCCATCCAGACCGAAAACGCCGCCAGCGCTATGCCGCCAAGTTGGAGTGCGTTCATGTTCTCGCCAAACAGCCCCCAGGCGATGAGTGCGGTTACCGCAGGCACCAGATAGAACAAGGTTGTCACCTTCGAGATTTCGCCATGGCGGATAATGATCATCAACAGGCTGATTGCACCAAGAGAGAGCACAATGACCAGCCAGCCCAGCGCGCCGATAAAATGCGCCGACCAGATAATCGTATTGTCCTCCAGCAACAGGGCCGCTGGTCCCATAACCACCAATACAGCGATGTACTGGATAACCCCGCCGGTGCGCAAATCCGCCGCGGCGGAAAACGCTTTTTGATAGATCGTCCCCAGTGTAATGCCAATCAGCGCCACAATGCACAGCGCTAGGGAGACCGGGTTCAGCGCCATCAGTTTCGAGCCATCAAGCGCCGGGGAGAGCACCAGCAAAATGCCGACAAAGCCGATCGCAAGCCCGGCCCAGTGCCGCGCCCGCACCCGCTCGCCCAGCAGCGGTCCTGAAAGCACCGCGCTCAGCAGCGGCTGGGTGCCAACCACAAGCGCCGAAATCCCGGCGGGCAGCCCGAGCGAGATCGCCCAGAACACACCGCCAAGATAAACCCCGTGGATAAGAATGCCCGAGACGGCGCTGTGAACATAACCCGCTGCGCTGCGCGGCCAGGGTGCCTGCATGACAATTGCCGCAAGAGCAAGGATCGCAATGACAATCGCAAAACGCAGGGCAAGAAAGGTGAACGGCCCGGCATAGGGCAGGCCGTATTTGGCGCCGATAAATCCGGTGGCCCACAGCAGGACAAACAGCCCCGGCGCCAGGCGCACCAGTGCGCCCGGAGGCATCACCTCGGGCGGTGCATGCCCCTGCGCCGTTCCAGCTCAAGAGATGGATTGCGCCAGAGGGGCAGGCTCAGAACATGCTCGATATCGCGCCGCGAGACGCCAAGATCATCAAGCTGGGCACGATCATACCGCAGCAGCAATTCAAGCTGCCGGCGTTCGCGCCAGTTATAAGCCATACGCATAGCCTTTTTCCCGGTCAAAATGATCTTCCCGGCCAGCGTTGAAAATGATCCGAGAGTGAGATTGGAATGTTGATTGCTTTGCATATCGCAATCCTCCCCATAGTGACGGGTCAAAAACGAAGTTTGTCAAGACAAACACTTGATTTTACTTGCACCGGCACTATGCGCATTGCATACTCATCAAGCAAATGAATTGTTTTCATCTTATGCATTCAACCAATTGATGGAAAAAGACCATGTCCCAAACCCTCGACAGCGAAATTCTCCTCACCTTTATCGCCATCGCCGACAGCGGCAGTTTCACCCGCGCCGGTGAGCGGGTGGGGCGTACCCAGTCGGCTGTGAGCATGCAGATGAAGCGGCTGGAGGAAACCATAGGTCGCACATTGTTCCGCCGTATCGGGCGCAATGTCTTCCTCACCGCCGATGGTGAGGCGCTGCTGGGCTATGCGCGACGCATCCTCAGCCTCAATGCCGAGGCCATTGCCGCCTTTCACACCCCGGAGATGACCGGCCTTGCGCGCATCGGCATTTTTGATGATCTGGCGGAGCGGTTCCTGCCTCATATTCTGGCCCGTTTCGCCAAAACCCACCCCCTGGTGGAACTGGAGGTCTATGCCGAGGACTCACACCCTCTATGCGAGCGTCTTCGCCGGGGCGAGCTTGATCTGGCGCTGGTGGGCAATGGCCATCTTTTCCCCGGCGAGGGGCAGGTTGTGCTGCGCGAGGAACTGGTCTGGGTTACCTCGACCCGCCATTGCATCCATGAACGCGAGCCCCTGCCGGTCGCCCTGACCGAGCGCGGCTGCTCGTGGCGAAACTCCGCCATCCGCGCCTTGCAAGAAGCCGGGCGCTCGTTCCGTGTATGCTATTCGGGCCGCAATCACGCCGCCCTTGTCGCCCCGGTCAAGGCCGGTCTTGCGGTTTCAACCTTGCCCCTGAGCTCGGTGCGCCCCGGCATGCGGGTTTTAAATGAAGCCGATGGCTTCTTGCCGCTGCAAATGCTCGAAGTCACCATGGTACGCAACAAGACCGCCGATCACCCCGCCATCGACGCGCTCGCCCAGCACGTCATCGCCTCCCTCGCCACAAGGCCGCCGGTCGATCAGACCCCCTATGGCGGTCTCGCCCTGCCGGTCGGCAAGCGCCGAGGAGTTGCGGCCTGAACAGAGGTCTGTTCCGGCGCGCAAGCGTAATGCACTGTTCAGCCCGTCAAAAATAAACCGGTCAACCTTATCATTTCCCCCTCCGCGGGCATGATGAAAGGAAGAGGCGGGAATGACATTGGCGAAAGTCAGTTACCTTGTAGAAAGTCAGTTGCCTTGTAGCTTGAGCCTAATTCAGCCGCATTGCCAGCTCATCGATGCTCGCATCAATCAACGCGGCGGATTTGGTTTTGGTGAGGGATTTTTCGATCACCTTTTCCGCTGCCGTTATTGCCGCCGCGGCTGCGGCGAGGCGGACTTCATCGAGGGCGAGGGTTTCGGCCCGTGCGATCTTGTCCTCGGCCTGCGCGGTGCGCCGCTCAAGCAATTCATCAAGTTTGATCTTGGTCTCGGCGGCGAGGCGTTCGGCCTCGGCCTCGGCCTGGGTGACAATGCTCTGCGCCTCTTTTTCCGCATCGCGCTGGCGGCGTTCATATTCGGCGTAGAGCGCCTGGGCTTCCTCGCGCAGGCGCGTGGCCTCATCAAGCTCGGCCCGGATGGTTTCGGCCCGCTCGTCAAGCGCCCTGGCCACCAGTTTGGGAACCTTGAAATAAACCACCAGCCCCAGAAAGAGGAAAAATGAAACCGCAACCCAGAATGTTGGATCAGCCATTGGCATTACTCCCCCCCTTGCGCGGCGATTGCCTCTTTTACCGCTTTTTTGATCTGGGCCGGTTTGGCCCCCTTGCCGATGAGGGTTTCAACCAGTTCCGAAGCGGTTTCAACCGAAATTTCGTCAAGTCTGGCCAGAACCTGCGCCTTGGTCCTGGCTATGCTGGCTTCGGCTTCCCCGATCTTGTTGGCAAGCGCCGCCTCGCTCATGGCCCGCTGGCGTTCCGTCAGCGAGGCCATCCGGTCGCGGGTATCCTGAGCGATGTTATGAGCCTGGCTTCGCGCTTTGCCGAGAGCGGTTTCATAGTCTTGCCGCGCTTTTTCAGACTTGTCTTTTAATTCCTGCGCCCGGTCGAGATCATTGGCGATCCGGTCGCGCCGGTGCTCGATCACTTCGGCGATGCGCGGCAACGCCACCCTCGCCATGATGATATAAAGCGCGACAAAGCTGATCGTCAGCCAGATCAGCTGCGGTGGCCAGACGGAAAAATCCAGTTGGGGCATGGCTTAAAATCGCTTTCACACCGTGCAACCCCGCCTCGCGGCGCAAGGTTGCCGTTCAACAAGACCCGGACATGTTCGGGGGGGGTAAGATCAGACCACGAACAGCAGGATCAGCGAAACCACAAGACCGAACAGGCCGGTGGCTTCCGCCAGTGCAAAGCCGAGCAGAAGATTGGGGAACTGCCCCGGAGCCGCTGCCGGATTGCGCAATGCGCCCGAAAGATAGCTGCCGAAAATATTGCCGATGCCGATACCGGCGCCGGCAAGGGCGATAGCGGCAAGTCCTGCGCCGATCAGTTTGGCTGCTTCTGGTTCCATGAGTTTAATCTCCTTGTTTTAGGGTACAGTTTGTAGGGATGTCAGTGCATGTGAAGCGCATCGTTAAGATAGATGCATGTCAAGATCGCGAAAACATAGGCCTGCAAAAAGGCCACGAGAATTTCAAGTCCGGTAAACGCCACCATGAAGGCAAGCGGCGCCCATCCGCCCAGAATGCCAAGGCCGATAACGAATGAGGCAAACACCTTGAGCATGGTGTGCCCCGCCATCATATTGGCGAAAAGCCGCACCGAGAGGCTCAGGGGACGGGTAAGGTAGGAAATCACCTCAATCACCACCAGCAGCGGCACCAGCGCCTTGGGGATGCCCGAAGGCACAAAGAATTTCAAAAACCCCACCCCGTGTTTCACAAAACCGATGACGGTCACGCCGATAAACACCACCAGCGCCAGTGCGACGGTAACGGCGATATGGCTGGTCACGGTGAAGGAATAGGGCAGCATCCCCAGCATATTGGAGACCAGTACGAACATGAACAGCGAAAAAATAAAGGGGAAGTATTTCTGCCCGGCATTTCCCACCGTGTCGCGAATCATGCTGGCGACAAATTCATAGGACAACTCGGCCATGGACTGCATCCGCCCCGGCACGATCGCCCGCCCGCTCATGCTGGCAATGGTGAACACGCTGATCACCACAACCGCCAGCACCATGAAGGCGGCGGCATTGGTAAACGAAGCGTCAAGACCGAAAACATCGAAGGAAACCAGGCGCTTGACCTGAAACTGGTGCATCGGGTCAAAAGCCGCCCCGCCGCCATGTTCTACCGCATCAGCCGCCATATCTTAATGAACCTTTGTCCTTACTTCGCCGTATCATCACCATCATCCACACCCGTTTGCATCGATTTGGCGACGCGAATGACATTGAGTATGCCCGCCGCCGCGCCCAGCGCAAAGAAGATCAACAGGAATAGCGGCATAGTCCCCAGCCATTTGTCAATCCACCATCCGAGAAAACCGCCAACCGCAAGTCCCGCCACCAGTTCCGTCACCAGCCGGAAAGCCATGCCCATCGCCGTGCCGCGCCGATTTTGCACCCGGGCGCTCGCCTTGAGGCTGCGGACCCGGCCCAACTCGTCATCAAGCGAGTCCAGCCGGTTTTCAAAGCTTTTCAAACGCTGTTCAGCTTTTGAATCTGACCCGGTTTCCGACCTTTTATTTTTATCCGCCACAAACGAATTCTCGCCAAGCGGGTGAAACGTGCACGATTGCCTGATTTTCCCGTATTCTTGTCGCAACATAAGGGGGGTGAATGGCTCTGTCAAGAAGATGAAGTGTTTAGCTAGTTATTTGAAATTACTAAAGAATATTGTATTTTTCGGGCATGTTTAGCTAAAGGATTAGAAGCTTTTTTAAGATTTCTAACCTGTATCGCGAATGCGCTCGGCGGTTTCCAGGTCAACCGAGACCAGCTGGCTCACGCCTTTTTCCGCCATCGTGACCCCGAACAGCCGGTTCATCCGCGCCATGGTGTAGGGGTGATGGGTGATGATCAGGAAGCGAGTATCGGTCATTTTCGCCATGGTGTCGAGCAGATCGCACACCCGTTCCACATTGGCGTCATCAAGCGGCGCGTCAATCTCGTCCAGCACGCAGATCGGCGAGGGGTTGGTCAGAAAAACCGCGAAAATCAGAGAAAGTGCGGTCAGCGCCTGCTCGCCGCCCGAGAGCAGCGACATGGTTTGCGGCCGCTTGCCCGGCGGCCGCGCCTCGATCTCAAGCCCGGCTTCAAGCGGATCATCCGATTCGGTCAGCTTCAGTTCCGCCTTGCCGCCGCCGAACAGCTTGGTGAACAAATCCCTGAAATGGCCGTTGACCTCCTCAAACGCCTCCAGCAGCCTCGTGCGCCCCTCGCGGTTGAGATGGCCGATGCCGCCGCGCAGCTTGGCGATGGCCTTTTCCAGGTCATCGCTTTCATGGCGCAAGCCCTCAAGCCGTTTGGCGATTTCCTCCGCCTCTTGCCCGGCGCGCAGATTGACCCCGCCAAGCCGCTCGCGTTCGGCTTTGAGTTTCTCCAGCTTGCGCGCTGCCTGCTCCGCTTCGGGCAAGTTATCTTCGGGCGTGAAACCGGCCTCGAAAACCGCCTGTTCCGGGGCGCATTCAAGCTGCTCGCGGATGCGCGCTTCGGCCTCGTCGCGGCGCTCATTCGCCGCCTCGACCCGGATTTCCGCCCGGCCGAGATTTTCGCGGATTTGTGACAGGGCCCGTTCCGCATCGCGCCCCGCCCGGTCGCATTCGGCAACAAGGGTCTCGCCTGCCGCGCGCGCATCGGTGGCTTTGACATGGGCGTTTTGCGCCCTGGAAATCGCGTCGGCCAATTTGCCGCGTCTTTCGGCAAGCTCTTGCGGCACGGCGCTGATGCGCTCAAGCTCATGCTCCGCCGCGCCGATGCGCCGGGTCAGATTGGCGATCTGCTCATCGGCGCGCAGAGCCCGCCGGTCCCAGTCGCCGCGCTCGCGGATAATGGCGCCAAGGCGCTGCTCGCGGGCTTTGGTCTCGCGCTCCAGCCCCTCAAAAGCCGCCTGGGCGCTTGCAAGAGCGCTGCGCGCCGCATCGCGTTTTTGCCGCAAATTTTCGATTTTACCGGCATCATCTTCCGGCGGCGGCAAATCTTCAAGCGCCTGCCGGACGGTTTCCAGCGCCTTGTCCAGATCACCGATTTCGGCCCCCAGCCGTTGCCCGGCCTCTTCCAGCGATTTGATCTGAAGGGTGGTTTCCTGCGCCTGCCGCTGCGCCCTCGCAAGATGTTCCGCTGCCAGCGACGCCTTGCCCTGTCCCTGCCGCCATGCCGCGCGCGCATCCTTTTCGCGTTGCCGGGCCGCTTTTGAAGCTTCAAGAGCCCTGTCATGCTCCAGCTTGCAGGTTTTCAGCTTGTGACTGGCGTTGTCCAGCTTTGATCTCAGCGTCTCCAGCCGGTTGCGCCCTTCCATGCGTTTGGCCGCCGCAGTCGGCGCATCGGCGGCGGCGACAAACCCGTCCCAGCGCCACAGATCGCCCGCCCTGGAAACCAGCCTCTGGCCCGGTTTCAAACGCCGTTGCAGCGCCGCCCCGCGATCCGCCGCGACAATCCCGGTTTGCAGCAACCGGGCGGTGAGCGAATCGGGCGCCTCAACGTGATTTTGCAAGGATTCCACCCCGTCGGGAAGCAGGTTCAGGGCATCAAGCCGCGGCAGATTGCGCCAGTGAACCGGGGCTCTCTCGTCAAGCGCGCCGTCAAGATCATCGCCCAAAAGTGCCGCCAGAGCCTTTTCATAACCCGCTTCGGGCTTGAGTTGCTCGATCAGAAGCGGCCATTTGCCGCCGCTTTCCAAAACCAGCATCCGCTCCAGCGTGTCGGCCTCGGTTTGCAGCGCCTGCACCTCGCGCCGCGCGGCCTCAAGCTCACGGCGTTTTTCGACCTGCACCTTGTCGGCACTCTCGCGGGCGGCCTCGGCATCAAGCGATTCGCTTTCGGCCGCTTGCAGCACCTGTTCGGCCGCTTTGGCATCATGCGCCAGCCTGTCGAACGAGGCCTCGTCATGCCGGGCTCTGGCTCCGGCCAGTTTTTGCCGGCTGCTTTCAAGCTGCGCGGCCAGCCTTTCGCGGTTGTGGCGGATTTCATCCTGTCTGGTTTTTAAAGCCTCGCCTTGCGCCCGCCGCGCCGCCTGCCGGGCGCCAAGGGCTTCATATTCATCTTCAATTTCCGCCAGCGCCGACCGCGCGCCTTCCAGCGCTTGCGCTGCCTCGCCATGGGTTCTGGCGCGCGACTCCATGCCGGTTTTAAGCTCTTCTTCCTCCACGGACAGCCGCGAAAGCGCCGCGCTCATATCGATCCGGGTGGATTTTTCCCGCTCCAGATCGCCCGATATCTGTTTCAGCAAAACCTCAAGCCCGGTTTTGCGTTCCGCCGCCTGGCGCGCCTGCGCCTCCAGCGTCGCCAACTCGGTATTGAGGCGGTTTAAAACCGCCGCCTCGATCGCCTCGCGCTCGCGCAGGCCGGGCAGCTTTTCCGCCGCCTCGAGCTGGCAGGTATTTGCGCGGGCGGCGGCCCCGGTCAGCTTGCCGACCTCGGTCCGCACCCGCGCCAGCTCGTCATGGCAACTCTTCGCCGCTTTGGCGCTCTCAAGCCATTTCAGATGCAGCAGCAGGGCCTCGGCCTTGCGAATGCCCGAGGAAAGGTTGCGATAGCGCGAGGCCTGTCGCGCCTGGCGCTTCAAAGCCCCGTATTGCGCCTCAAGCTCGTTGATGACATCTTCCAGCCGCAGCAGATTGTTCTCGGCTGCACGCAGGCGCAATTCCGCCTCATGGCGGCGTTGATGCAGCCCGGAAATCCCCGCCGCTTCCTCCAGTATCTTGCGCCGCTTCTGGGGTTTGGCGTTGATGATTTCCGAAATCTGCCCCTGTTGCACCAGCGAGGGCGAATGCGCCCCGGTGGAGGCATCGGCAAACAGCAGCTGCACATCGCGCGCCCGCGTGTCACGTCCGTTGATCCGGTAGGCGGATCCGGCATCGCGCTCGATCCGGCGCGAGATTTCCAGCATGTCGTCCTTGTTGAAAGCCGCCGAGGCGCTACGGTCGGAATTGTCCATATAGGCCACGACTTCAGCCATGTTGCGCGCCGGGCGGTTGGCGCTGCCCGAGAAGATGACATCTTCCATGCCCGAGCCGCGCATGGCCTTGTAGGAGGCCTCGCCCATCACCCAGCGCAAGGCCTCCAGAAGATTGGATTTGCCGCAGCCATTGGGCCCGACAACGCCCGTCAGACCCGGCTTGATATGAAGTTCGACCGGATCGACGAAGGATTTAAATCCTGAAAGGCGCAGTTTGATAAATTTCAAAGCTTAAAGCCCGATTGCCATAGCGGTACATCAAGCAACAAGGCCGCATCCTTGAAAAATTACTTGCGCAGCTTGCTCCTGATGAGTTTTTCAAATTCCTTCAGGGGCATTCCGCCGCGTATCACTTCGCCATTGACTTCAAATGACGGAGTTGAATTGATTTCAAGATCTTTGACCGCCTTGTCCTTGATTTTTAAAATTCCGTCCAAGAGTTTCTGATTCGTCAGGCATTTGTCAAAAGATTCAGACGAAAGTCCAGCCTGCAACGAGATTTTTCTCAAACTGTCCACAGGCGATTGGCTCTGGGCCCAGCTTTTTTGCTGTTTGAAAAGCAGATCGATAAAGGGGTAATAGTTTTTCTGATCGACGCAGCGCGTCAGCATGGAAGCCGCCGCCGCCAGCGGATCAAGCGGGAAGGCGCGGAAAATAATTTTCACCTTGCCGGTATCGATGAATTTTTTCTTCAGGGCCGGATAGACTTCCTTGTGAAAATTGGCGCAATGCGGGCAGGTGAATGATGAATATTCGTATATGGTGACCGGTGCATCCGGGCTGCCGTCAATGAGGTCTTCCAGCGAGTAGTCTCCCCCGGCGGGCGCTTTTTCCTGCGCCTGGGAAGGCGCGGCGTGGTAAAAAACCATCGCGGCAAGGGTGAGGATGAGCGCCAGAGGCAGTTTGAGTTTCACAATACTGGGCATGGAGTAAACCTTTTTTCGATCTGAGTTCCTGGGGGTTGATATTCAAGTGGAATGGAAAAAGCAAATTCTGTCTTCATCGGGAACCCATCACGCCGCGGCCAAGCCGCATCAGCGCCTTGCGTAACCGTTCATCATCAACATGGCCAAGATGTGACCTGAGTTTGTCTTCTTCCCGCCGCGAGAGAGGGCGCAATGGCCGCTTTTGCGAGGCCGGACGCCGCGGCAGGGGGCCTTGAACAATCTGTATCCGGCCGATGGCCGCATAGCCGAAAAAGCCGTTGATGCGCTCGATCAGCTGCGGCGTGCTGTGCTGGACCTCGATGGCAACCGGTCCCTCGACCCGCAGCACGAGGGTGGCAAGCGCGGCGTCCTGCCCGGCCCGTGCGCCTTGCCCGCGTCTTGGCCAGCGGATTTTCTCCGGCGCCGTAAAACGCGCCAGCTCGTCCCCGGCAATGGCGGGCCAGGCGCTCAGAATCTGCCCCTGGGCAAAGCCGTGCGATTTAAACAGGGCTTTCAGGATATCGGGCGCAATCCGGCCAATCGCCCGCGAGGGCAAGGACGCGGCGCGGCGATGTTGAAAACCGGGTGTCATAATCGTGAAGTCACCAGAGCCTGTTGGAATTTCCTTTTCCGGTACTATACTTGGGACTGATCGCCGCGCCAATCAACTCTATGTCAGAATATGATTTTTCACTTGAGCCTCCTGAAATGGTATGATGTACACTGCCGCCGCCTGCCCTGGCGGGCGTTGCCGGGGCAACAATCCGACCCCTATCATGTCTGGCTGAGCGAGATCATGTTGCAGCAGACCACCGTGAGCGCGGTTATCCCCTATTTCAACCGCTTTTGCACCCGCTGGCCGACGGTTTTTGTTCTGGCCGAAGCCGGGCTTGATGACATTTTGCGTGAGTGGGACGGTCTTGGCTATTACGCCAGGGCGCGCAATCTTCACGCCTGCGCCCGCAAGATCGTGGATTAATATGGCGGTGCTTTTCCCGATACCGAAGCTGAATTGCGGCAACTGCCCGGCATCGGCCCCTACACCGCCGCCGCCATTGCCGCCATTGCCTTTGAGCGCCAAAGCGTGGTTGTGGACGGCAATATCGAGCGCATCATGGCGCGGCTCAATGCGGTTGAAACGCCCCTGCCGTGCGCCAGAAGCGAATTGCGTACCCACGCTGCCGGACTTGTTCCACCGCGCCGCGGCGGCGATTATGCCCAGGCTCTGATGGATCTGGGGGCGCAAATCTGCCGCCCGAAATCGCCCCGTTGCCAGGAGTGCCCGGTTCAGGGCTTTTGCACGGCGCGGCAATCGGGAAAGCAAACGCATTACCCTGTCCGCACCGCCAAAAAAGCCAGGCCGATGCGCTATGGACGCATCTACTGGCTGCAACGCGGCGACGGCAAGGTGCTGCTGCGCCGCCGCAAGCCGGAAGGTCTGCTCGGCTCCATGATGGAGTTTCCCTCATCCGACTGGAAAGAGAAGCGAATTTTGTCCCATGCCCAGGCCCCGGCAAGGGTTAAATGGCGTAAACTGCCGGCGGAGATTCGCCATGTTTTCTCCCACTTTGAATTGAGACTCAGCGTTTATAAAGGCCGGCTTGAAACCGGCGCACTGATTGTGCCGCCTTCATATCTATGGGTGGCACAATCCGGCATTGCTGCCACGGCCCTGCCGGGCGTGATGCGCAAGGTTTTGAAAAAATGCGCGCTTCAGTGAACCCGGTTGATGCAAAAATCAATCGCCTCGCTCAGGGCGAGACGGTGGTCCGAAGCCGGGAAAATCGCCAGCGCGTCGCGGGCAATCGCGCCGTAATGGCGCGCCCGTTTGATGGTGTCGTCAATGGCATTATGTGATTTCATCAGCACAAGCGCATGATCAAGATCACCCGCTTCTTGTTTCGCCTCTCGCAAGACCCGTTCCCAGAACGCCCGCTCTTTTTCATTGCCGCGCCGGTATGCCAGCACCACGGGCAGGGTGATTTTTCCTTCCCTGAAATCATCTCCAACCGATTTGCCGAGATTATTGGCGTCCCCGGCATAATCCAGCGCATCATCGACGAGCTGGAAGGCAAGTCCCAGATTTTTGCCGTAGGAGCGCATGGCGGTCCACTCCCCGTGCGGACGCCCGGCGATAATCGCGCCCACTTCCGCCGCGGCGGAAAAAAGCGCCGCCGTTTTGGCGTTGATAACAGCGAGATATTCATCCTCGGTCGTATTGGTGTTTTTTGACGCCGCCAGTTGCCAGACCTCACCCTCGGCGATCACCGCCGCCGCGTTGGACAAAACCCGCAGGGCGTCAAGTGAGCCCACATCCACCATCATGCGAAACGCCTGGCCGAGCAAAAAATCACCCACCAGTACGCTTGCCTCATTGCCCCATAAAAGCCGCGCCGCCTTGCTGCCGCGCCGCATTTCGGAATCATCGACCACATCATCATGCAGCAAGGTCGCCGTGTGCATGAACTCAACCGAAGCGGCCAGCGTAACGTGATGCCCCCCGGGATAACCAAACATCTTTGCCGCTGCCAGGGTCAGCATGGGGCGCAGTCGCTTGCCGCCTGAATTAATGAGATGCCCCGCCAGTTCCGGGATCAGTTTTACGTCCGATACCGCATGGCTGAGAATAATCTCATTGACCTTTTCCATATCCGCGGCTGTCAAGGCCAGCAATTGCGCCAGCGACGGCTCATGACCGGCGCGAGCTTTTATGGATACGACATCGCCCATCGTGTTCCACCTTTTGTTGATACTCCGGCAACAGCTATAATCTAGGGGGCGTATGCGGGCAAGGTCAAGCGCATTAATATTGCATTTCAACCCCGGCCGGATCGGTTCAAACCCGGATAACACCCGGAAATTGCACATTATATTTGTCCTGCACTGTATCCTTGCCGAATATGCGCAACGGCAAACGCAGGCGTGCCCGGGCGGGCAGGTTCAAACCGGGCCGGTTTTGCCCTGTGATCTTGCGCTCGTGCCCGGACTGACGCATAAAAGCCTGATGACCACCCGCTCTTTTCCTCCCAGGCCGGATTTTTCGCTTGAACGCGTTGCCATCGCCCGCGGCCTTGCTCCGGTAGCCGGGGTGGATGAAGCGGGAAGGGGGCCGCTGGCCGGGCCGGTCGTGGCGGCGGCTGTTATCCTTGACCCGCACGGCATTCCCGCCGGGCTCGATGATTCCAAAAAGCTCTCCCCCGCCCGGCGCGAGCATCTGTTCATGTTGCTGCAAAGCACGGCGGAAATCTCTGTCGCCATTGCCGGTGTGGGACGTATTGACGCAGACAACATCCTTCAGGCCACGCTCTGGGCCATGGCCAAGGCTGTGGATAAACTCGGACAACGGCCCGACCTTGCCCTTGTTGATGGCAATCAGGAGCCGCAGCTTGGCTGTTTTTGCAAAACCATCGTCAAGGGCGATGCGCTCTCGCTGTCCATTGCCGCCGCCTCCATCGCCGCCAAGGTTGTTCGCGACAAGATCATGGACGAACTGGCGCGCGAATTTCCCGGCTATGGCTGGGAGCGCAACAAGGGCTATGGCACCCGCGAGCATGTCGAAGCGCTGCAAAAACTGGGGCCGACGCCCCACCACCGGCGCTCTTTTGCTCCGGTCCGGCGGATGCTGAAACAGGCCGGGCCCCGGTGTTAACCCCGCCTTTACCGTGTTTGCTAAGTCATCCTTTACCCTGATGCGCCAGCATCACCTGCATGTCGAGTATCAGCAGGAGCGGTTATGCGTAACAGTACAGCAACAAAGTCAAAACGGGGGATTATCTCCAATCGGATCCATATCGGTGAATGCGCCGAAGAGCTCAAAGCCCTGCCGGGAGAAAGCGTCGATGTGGTTTTCGCCGACCCGCCCTATAATCTGCAATTGCAGCGTGAGCTCAAACGCCCCAATAACAGCCGCGTGGACGGCGTCGAGGAAGACTGGGACAAGTTTTCCTCTTTCGCCGAATATGACGAATTCACCCGTGAATGGCTGCGCCAGTGCCAGCGGGTCATGAAGAAAACCGGCACCATCTGGGTGATCGGCTCCTATCACAATATTTTCCGGGTCGGTGCGATCATGCAGGATCTGGGCTTCTGGATTTTGAATGATATTGTCTGGCGTAAATCCAACCCGATGCCGAATTTCCGCGGCCGCCGCTTTACCAATGCCCATGAAACCATGATCTGGGCGACGAAAGACGCCGATGCGACCCGTTACACATTCAACTACGAAGCCCTGAAAGTCTTCAATGACGATCTGCAAATGCGTTCCGATTGGGTGCTGCCCATATGCAGCGGTTCCGAGCGGCTGAAAAACGGGCAGGGTAAAAAACTGCACCCGACGCAAAAACCCGAAAGCCTTTTGCACCGGGTCCTGCTGGCCTCGTCCAGACCGGGCGATGTGATCCTCGATCCGTTCTTCGGCACCGGCACGACCGGTGCTGTCGCCAAGCGGCTGGGGCGCAACTGGGTCGGGATCGAACGCGATGCCGATTATGCCCGGGCCGCCTGCAAGCGCATTGCTGCCATCGAGCAGGCCGATCAGGAGGTTATCCAGACCACGCCGTCCAAACGCGCCTTGCCAAGAGTGCCCTTCGGAACGCTGGTCGAGCGCGGCCTGCTGCATCCGGGCGCAACCCTTTACGGCTCATCGAGCCGCCACGCCGCCAAGGTGCGCGCCGATGGCACCATCATCTGTAACAGCGCCAGCGGTTCAATTCACAAAATGGGCGCTCATGTCCAGGGGCTTGAAGCCTGCAACGGCTGGACCTACTGGCATTATTCCAACAAGGGCAAGCTCGCCCCCATTGACGAATTGCGCCAGATCGTGCGTGAGGAAATGATGTAGCGGCCGCCTCTTGCCCCGGCCCTCTCTTGCGATCAGCTACACATCGTCGCATTGGTTCAGCCTGTCAATAAACCATAATCCTTTGAAAACATGAAACTAGTTCTGTCGGCGCCCTCTGCGGGCGGTGCTTTGCGACTAAAGGTGCAGGTTTCATTTGACTTTTGACCTTGCTGTCGAAGAGCTCTTGAGATTAGCTATGGCCGCTAATCTGAACTTCAGGTCAAAAGGCGGATTGTAAAATGACAAAATGGGTATATCGTTTTGGCGGCGGCTCCGCTGAAGGATCAGCCGGAATGCGCGAGCTTCTGGGCGGCAAGGGCGCCAATCTTGCGGAAATGTGCAATCTGGCATTGCCGGTGCCGCCCGGCTTTACCATCACCACCGCCGCCTGCACTGCTTATTACGCCAATGACGGCCAGCTTCCCGGTGAGGTCGAAACCCAGGCCAAAGAGGCTCTTGATCATATCGCCGCGCTGGTCGGCGGCAAATTCGGCGAGCGCGACAATCCGCTGCTCGTCTCAGTACGCTCGGGCGCCCGGGCCTCCATGCCGGGCATGATGGATACGGTGCTCAATCTTGGCCTTAATGATGTTACCGTGGAAGGGCTGGCCGAGCGCGCCGGTGATGCCCGCTTTGCCTATGACAGCTACCGCCGTTTTATCCAGATGTACGCCAATGTGGTGCTTGAAATGGACCACGACCTTTTTGAGGCCATTCTGGAAGAGTACAAGGAGGAAAAGGGCTATCACCTCGATACCGACCTTGATGCCAAGGACTGGATCGGGATCACCGGACAGTTCAAGGCGCTTGTCGGGAGCGAGCTTGGCAAACCCTTCCCGCAGGATGTCAATACCCAGCTCTGGGGCGCGGTGAATGCGGTGTTTGGCTCGTGGAACACCCCGCGCGCCATCACCTATCGCCGTTTGCACTCCATCCCCGATGACTGGGGCACGGCGGTCAATGTCCAGGCCATGGTGTTCGGCAATATGGGCGACACCAGCGCCACCGGGGTGGCTTTCACGCGCAATCCGGCCACCGGCGAAAAACAGCTTTATGGCGAGTTTCTTATCAATGCCCAGGGCGAGGACGTTGTCGCGGGCATAAGGACCCCCCACGCCATCACCGAAGAGGCGCGCAAGAAGGCAAACGACAAACGCTATTCGCTCGAAGCGGCGATGCCGCAATCGTTTAGGGAACTCAGGGCCATTTGCGACAAGCTAGAAGCCCATTATCAGGACATGCAGGACCTTGAATTTACCGTCCAGGATGGCAAGCTGTGGATGCTGCAAACCCGCAACGGCAAGCGCACCGCCGAGGCGGCGCTCAAAATCGCCGTTGATATGGCCGCCGAGGGGCTGATTGACAAAAAAGAAGCCGTGAACCGCATCGAACCGGCCTCGCTCGATCAGCTTCTGCACCCGACGCTTGACCCCGATGCGCCGCGTGACCTTATCGCCACCGGCCTGCCGGCCTCGCCCGGCGCCGCCTCGGGCGAAATCTCTTTTACCGCCGATGACGCCGAGGCCAAAACCGCCGCCGGTCATGATGTCATCCTCGTGCGCATGGAAACCAGCCCGGAAGACATTCACGGCATGCACGCCGCCAGGGGAATTTTGACCGCAAGAGGCGGCATGACCTCGCATGCCGCCGTGGTGGCGCGCGGCATGGGCACCCCTTGCGTCTCCGGCGCGGGCGCACTCAGGATTGATGCCGACGCCAAAACCATGACCGCTGGCGGGCGGGTTTTCACCGAGGGCGATATCATCACCATTGACGGGGCCGCCGGCGAGATCATGGCCGGCAAGGTGGCGACCCGCGACCCGGAACTTTCGGGCGATTTCGCCACTCTCATGAGCTGGGCCGACGAAATCCGGGTAATGAAAGTGCGCGCCAATGCCGAAACCCCCGAAGACGCCAGAATGGCCCGTTCCTTTGGCGCCGAAGGTATTGGCCTTTGCCGCACCGAACATATGTTCTTCGAGGCTGACCGTATTGTGGCGGTGCGCGAGATGATCCTCAGCCCGGACGAGGCGGGGCGCAGAAAGGCGCTGGACAAGCTGTTGCCCATGCAGCGCCGTGATTTTGTCCAGCTTTTCACCATCATGTCCGGCCTGCCGGTAACGATTCGCCTGCTTGATCCGCCCCTGCATGAATTCCTGCCCCAGACGAAAAAGGAAACCGCCCGCGTCGCCAAAGTCATGGGGGTTGAACCTGCCGTGCTCAAAGCCCGCATGCTGGAGCTTGAAGAGTACAACCCGATGCTCGGCCATCGTGGCTGCCGCCTTGCGGTGACCTATCCGGAACTGGCTGAAATGCAGGCGCGCGCCATTTTTGAAGCCGCGCTTGAGGTGCATGAAAACAGCGGCGAAACCGTGACCCCGGAAGTCATGGTGCCGCTTGTCGCCACCAAAGCGGAACTGGATATGATCAAGGGCATTATCGACAAGGTCGCCGAAGAGGTGCATCAGGAGGCGGGTACCCAGATCGAATATTCGGTCGGCACCATGATCGAGCTGCCCCGCGCCGCGCTCATGGCCGGTAAAATTGCCGAAACGGCTGCATTTTTCAGCTTTGGAACCAATGATCTGACTCAGACAACCTTCGGGGTGAGCCGTGATGATGCGGCGCGGTTCCTGAACGAATATGTGCAAAAGGGCATTCTTGAAGCCGACCCCTTTGTCACTCTTGACGTTGAAGGCGTCGGGCAGCTGGTACAGATGGGCGTCGAACGCGGAAGGGCCGCGAGACCGGGGATGAAAATGGGCATTTGCGGCGAGCATGGCGGCGACCCGGCGTCGATCACTTTTTGCGGCAAGGTCGGGCTGGATTATGTTTCGTGTTCGCCGTTTCGCATTCCCATCGCCAGACTGGCCGCCGCCCAGTGTGAAACCGGTGAAAACACCCACAGCACGGCTTGAGGAAAGCTGATGAAAAAGCGGTAACGGATCATTAACGTTAACCGGGTGTTAAACGAACCGGTACAGACTGACACCTGTTGCCGTTGAATGTATTCTTGTGGTATAGAGTCATCTGAACAGCGGGAGGGACCTCCGCCAAGAGCTGCATCCATGTGGATTTTGCGGGTAAAGAGCCATGTTTCACGAAGCGCAAGACGACGAAGATGAGCGCCGGACAGGGGGTCCTCGAATGGAATCGCAACAAAAGAGCGTCAGGCGTTTCGCCATGCTCGCCTTATCCAATGTGGTGGCTGTTGCCGGCTTGTTGGGGATGGCTATCTATTTTTACTGGGAAATTGAAAACGGCGAACTCATCCTTCGCACCGATGCGCTCGCCAGCGTGGGCGAGATGGGCAAGACCGACCGGCTCATGGCGCTCAAAACCTCCAGAACGGATACAGACCGCATTGATACGGACCGCCTGCCAACCGCGCCGGTGCAGGAGGGTCTGGTTGACGAAGAGCGGCCTTTATCGGCGAAAACCGCGCGCTTGATCCCGCCGCCGCTTGTAAACGAGGCGGGCAAGAGCGATGCCCTGAATATCCTCGCCAAAGAGGTGATTGCCAGACGCATCACGCCGCAGGAATCTTTCGACCTTGCCTCCGTTGCCCCCGACAAGCCTTATCCGCTTGAGGATCTGGCCCGCGCCAGGACCCGGAACGGGCAACCCGCCGGCAAGGCGGCGCTGAAAACCCCGGTTAAACCGGAAGAAGAAACAAAGGCCGAGCGCAAGAACCGCCTGATGCTGGCAAAACTGAAACATAAGGAACGGGCGCAATATTGTCTGTCGGCGGCGATTTATTATGAATCCGCCTATGAGCCCAAACGCGGCAAGGAAGCTGTCGCCCAGGTGATCTTGAACCGCAAGGCGAGTAAAAGTTATCCCAATACGATTTGCGGCGTGGTTTTCCAGAATGATCACATGAAAAACCGCTGCCAGTTCTCCTTTGCCTGTGACGGGCGCTCGGACCGGCCCAAAAAGACCAAGCCGTGGAAACAGGCGGAGCAGGTCGCCAAATCCTTCCTGGTCGGTGGCAAGCGCGTCCGCGCCATGAAAGACGTGACCCATTATCATGCCGATTATGTCCGGCCGAAATGGGCCAGCAGCCTGATCCGGGTTTCAAAAATCGGGCACCATATTTTTTATAAAATTCCGCCGGGCGGAGACCGTGTCCGGGTGGCCTCCAACAATCGCCGCGCGCGCGGCGGATACCGGATATTCAAGATTGCCCCCCCGGCAAAGCTGTTCGGATCGCTCAAATCTGCCTCGGCTCCTGCTCCGACTCCCGTGGCGATTGCCTCCGACAACTGAGTACCTGATCAACTCCGGACTTCAGGTCATTCGGTCAAAAATCAAGCCCCAGATCAAGCGCCGGGGCTGAATGCGTAAGCGCGCCGACCGAGATCAGATCGACGCCGCTGGCGGCAATTTGTGCTACCGTGGCCGCGTTTACCCCGCCCGAGGCTTCCGCCAGAGCCTGCTCGCCGATCATGCCGACAGCCCCGGCCAGCATGTCTGCACTCATATTATCGAGCAAAACCGCATCGACGCCGCTGGCCAGCGCCAGGCGCAACTGGTCAAGATTGTCCACCTCGACCTCGATCTTGACCATATGCCCAACATTTGCCTTTACCGCGCTGATGGCCTGCGCCACCCCGCCCGCCGCGGCAATATGGTTGTCCTTGATCAGAACCGCGTCATCGAGCCCGAAGCGGTGATTGGTGCCGCCGCCCGCTTTAACCGCGTATTTCTCCAGCAACCGCAGGCCCGGCGTGGTCTTGCGCGTATCGCAAATTTGCGCTTTTGTGCCTGCCGTCAGAGCCACCAGCTTTTGTGTCGCCGTGGCAATGCCGCTCATATGGCCAAGATAATTGAGCGCCACCCGTTCCGCCGATAAAATGGCGCGGGTATTGCCCTCAAGCCGCGCGACGATGCCGCCGGCCTCTATATCCTCGCCGTCATCAACACAGCGCTCAAAGACAATGGTTTCATCCAGCATGTCAAAAGCCGCTTCCGCCAGGTCAAGTCCGGCAATCCGTCCCGCCTGCCGCGCGCCGATCACGGCCCTGATCCGGGCACCGGGTGCGATGATGGCATTGGTCGTGATATCCCCGGCGCGGCCCAGATCTTCTTTCAAGGCCCCGCGCACGGCGTCTTGCACCAGCAGGCGGGGCAGGGGGGAGAGGAGTGCTTTGGTCACGGGAACTTACCTTCCGCAGTCTCGTTGTTACCGGAGCGCCTCGCGCGCAACCCGGCGTGCCGTGTCAAGGGTCATCAGGCCCCTTTGTCCCTGTGAACCGGTGTGCGGGAAATCCTCGCGGGTATGCCCGCCGCGCGACTCGCGCCGCGCCCAGGCGCCGGCGGTGATAAAGAGCGCGGCGATGCACATGGCCCTGAGCCAGGGGGAGCTTGCCCGCTGTTCTATCGCCAAAATTTCCTCAAGCGCGCTGCGCAGCCCCGCCGCATTGCGCACGACTCCGACATGTTTGCTCATCAGCTTGCGCAATTTCCAGATGTTCTCGCCGGCATTTTCATGTTTTTCCGGCAAGGAGGGCGGAAGGATTTTTTCGGTGTAAATCACCGAAGACGGAATAAGAAGTTTAAGATCATCGGCAATGCGCGCCCCAAACACAACCGCTTCGAGCAGCGAGTTGCTGGCCAGCCGGTTGGCGCCGTGAACCCCAGTCGCCGCCACCTCGCCGCAGGCCCACAGCCCGTCAAGCGATGTGCGCCCGTTGGCGTCGGTCAACACCCCGCCCATATGATAATGCGCCGCCGGGGCCACCGGAATGGGCTCTTTGACGGGATCAATCCCGGCCTCTTTGCACAAACGGTAAACCTGGGGGAATTCAGCCTCAAAGCGCGCGCCGATAGCCTCGCGGCAATCCAGAAATGCACCGCGCCCGGCGGCGTTTTCGGCAAATACCGCCCGCGCCACAATATCGCGCGGCGCCATCTCGGCGGCTTCATGAACCGCTTTCATGAACCGTTCTCCGGCTTTGTTGATGAGGATAGCGCCTTCACCGCGCAGCGCTTCGGTGGCCAGCGGCGCCGGATCATGATCGCTCACAATGGCGGTGGGGTGAAACTGGACGAATTCGGCATCGGCGATCATCGCCCCGGCTTCGGCCGCCATGGCAATGCCGCTGCCGATTGCGCCGCGCGGGTTTGTCGTCAGGGCGTAAAGCCCGCCCGCGCCGCCGGTGGCCAGCACCACCGCGGCACCAAAGACAATTTGCGTTTCGGCATCCCAGCCGGGTGTTCGGGGCTGGATCACAACCCCGGTGACCCGGTGGCCCGAAACAACCAGCTCCTGCGCCCAGACATCTTCGAGAATGCGGATATGGGGCGCCTTGCGCGCCTGTTTGATCAGGGCCTCCATAATCACCGCCCCAGCCATATCGCCCTCGACTTTCACCACCCGCCGTGCGCTGTGGGCCGCCTCGCGGCTCAGCTTGAGCACACCTTCGGTATCCTTGTCGAACGGAACGCCGTATTTGAGCAAATCAAGAATGCGCGCCGGAGCCTCGGACGCCAGCAGATGCGCCATTTTCTCATCCACCAGCCCGTCTCCGGCGGCAATCGTATCGGCGGCATGAGCCTCTACCGTATCGCTCACCCCGACCGCCGCCGCGATTCCGCCCTGCGCCAGGGCGCTGGCCTCGCTGGTGCCGAGCGCCCCGCCGGCAATCACGCTCACGCGCAGCGGCGCGAGCTTGAGGGCGGTGAAAAGCCCCGCCAGCCCGCCGCCGATAATCACCACATTATTGGGCACCGGCTGCATATGCGCCTTGCCGGAAAGATCAAGGATCTGCGAATCTTCCATGGAGTTATCCGTTCAGCCGGATCATTCGCTCCACGGCCTCGCGCGCCGGGGCGGCGACCGCCGGATCAATAGTCACCTCCTCTTTCATATAGACCAGTGAATCAAGGATATTTTTCAGGCTGATCATCTTCATATAGGGGCAAAGATTGCATGGCCGGATAAATTCGACATCCGGGTTTTCCACCGCCACATTATCGCTCATGGAGCATTCCGTGACCATCATGACCTTTTCAGGCCGGTTGTCCTGCACCCAGTTGATCATGCCGGAGGTAGAGCCGGCAAAATCGGCGGCCTTCAGAACCTCCGGCGTGCATTCAGGGTGCGCGATGATCTTCAAACCCGGATGCATCTCGCGGTAATCATCAAGCTCTCCTGCCGTAAATTGTTCATGCACCTCGCAGCGCCCCGGTTCATAGGGGATCACCTCGACATTGGTCTGGTTGTTGACATTGGCGGCTAAAAACCGGTCCGGCACCAGTAAAACCCTGGGCGCACCCAGCGATTCGACCACCTGCACCGCGTTGGACGAAGTGCAGCAAATATCGCATTCGGCTTTTACCCCGGCGCTGGTGTTGACATAGGTCACAACCGGTACGCCGGGATATTTCCGGCGCAAATCGCGCACGTCCTGTGCCGTGATCGATTCGGCCAGCGAGCAACCGGCATTGGAATCGGGAATGAGAACCGTCTTGTCCGGATTGAGCAGTTTTGCCGTCTCGGCCATGAAGTGAACCCCGGCCTGCACGATGATATCGGCATCCGACCGGGCCGCCTCACGCGCCAGTTGCAGCGAATCGCCCTTAAAATCGGCCACGCAGTGAAAAATCTCCGGCGTCATGTAATTATGCGCCAGAATGACCGCGCCGCGCTGTTTTTTCAAGGTGTTGATCGCCTTGATATAGGGGGCGAAAAACGGCCATTCCACCGGCGGGATAACCGTCTTTACCCGCTCGTAAAGCGGCTCCATCTCTTTTGCCAGCCCGGCTGTGTAGTCAAGCTGCGGCATCCCCACAACCCCGTGCCGCGCCGCCGCGTCGGGGCGGGGGGCAGGCGAGGCGCCCGGTGTTACCTGTGTCTGAAAACTGTTGGTCATACTGGCCTCCTATATACTCAAAATGAGTATAACCAAGACTTCAAAACACCCGGCAAAGCGCCGGGCACGGATATTATGCTAAAATTGAGCATTACTCGTGCCATTATAATAGGGTGTGGTGAAAATAATTCAAGTTCTGCCGTAATCTGCCGGAGCGCTTTGGAAGAGCCGGAAACCGGTTTTCCGGCACGTAATGCGGCAAGGCCGGAAAAAACCTGATCCGCGGGGCTCACTCAACATATTTTTCCCGCTCGGCGTAAGAGACCTGGGTTGCGCCCGATTCCAGTTCCCTGATTTTCTGGATATATTTGCCGATAGCGTGATCCTCCAGCAGGGCGCGGCCGAAATTGCGCCAGTATTCACCCACCGAAATCCGGCTGGCGTCATGCTCATCAAGAAAAACAAAATGCTTGCGTTTCAGAAGAATGATTTCAGCACCGATATGTTCATAAGTGACTTTGGTGCTTTTTGTTGCGATAGAGGGGGGGAAAAGCGAGATCACGTCATTGGAATCAACCACGCGCGTAACGGGCAGATGAGCATAACGTTCAACACCCTCTGAATCGGTAAATTTAGGTTGGCCGAAATTGACGCTCGGCGCAATGGAGAACCCGTCATTAGCCAGATACATCAGTAAAATCATGCCACTGGCCGCCCCCAGCGAATGGCCGGTCGCCGCCACCTTGTAGTTTTTTCTCAGATGTGGCCGAATATCCTGATAGATTTTATGCGCCACATCATGAAAGCCGTGATGAACCCTGATACCAAGTTTTGTATCGCGGATTCTTTTTGTCCTTGTGTCCTCAATAATGTTTTTCAGATTTGCCGAGCCGCGGATACTGACGAGTTGCAGTTTTTTCTTTGGATGCACCTCAAGGAAATATTGAACATCCGTGCCCTCTGGCGTGCTTATGCGGGTGGTTTTGGGAAAACGGGATTTGATCTGTTCCGAGTGCAGATAGGCGGCCTCGGCCCTGTCGGCAAACCAGTTGATGCTCTTAAAGTCAATGTGTTGACGTGTAATTTTGGTGCTGATCCGGGCGTAATCCGCCGGTATCAGCCGCACACAGGCTGCCAGCACCAAAAATACCGCCAGCAATACCGGCAGTTTCAATCCCGGCGATGTTTTCAGGGATCTCAACTCCATAGCTCCCTTACTTCTCACTCGTGTCGGGCGCGGTGTCATCCCCGGTTTTTACCGCCTCTTTTGGCGGCGCTTCCTTATTGGCCGGAAACACCGCCCTTTGGTACACATAACCGATGCCGATCAGCACCATACCAAGCCCGATAAAGGAAAGGGCGCGGAAAATGCCGGTAAGATTTGACATATCAAACAAGAACACCTTGCTCACGGAAAGCATCACCACCGCGAAGGAGGCGTATCTGAGCGCCCTTGTGCGCGAGAGTATCCCCGCTCCCAGCAGCGCCAGCCCGTAAACCAGCCAGACAGCAGAATAAGTGTACATTTCCCCGTCGCTTGTTTCCTGGTTCAAACCCAGCAATCCGCTACCCTGGAACAGCGCCCGGATTTCCAGTGACAGATAGGCAAAAGCAAGAACCAGCGCAACCGCTCCGGCGGCGGCAAGATAGAACGGATGACGAATAGTATTGCCCGTTACATAGATCAGGCCATAAAGCATGGCGGGCAGCAGATAGGCTAGGATAAGCTGGTTGAATATCAGCCCCGCGCCAATGGAATCATTGGTCATCAGTGGATTAAGGGCAAGAAGTTGCACCAGCACGATGCCGGCTATCCCCATGAGGCCCAGAACCAGCGAACCATAGGACAAAACCACGCGTTTGCGCCAGTTGTCCAGCCGGTTCAGTCCCAGCGAAAGCCCGGCCCAGGTCAGGGTATGGATACTCATTTCCTGCAAGTCGAAACGGCTGGACGTGACAACCCCGTTATTGAGCAGATGCCGGACCTCAAATCCAATCAACGCGGTGGTAAAGGCGATGGCGGCCACCTCGAACACCTGCACATGGATGTCATCTTTTTTGCGCAAAAAGATCACCGCACTAGCGGCAAAAGCGAGCGCCGGAACGCCGTAGGCATAAAGCAGCCAGTTGAAAACCGGTATTGTACCCGGCTCGGTGGTGAGCAGGGGATACATGATGAGCCGTGCAACCACAATCAGGGCCATGGCGGCGGCCAGTTTGCGCAAGACCGGCACCGGGCGCCTGAGCGTAACAAAGGCCATGGCCGGGCATAAAAGCGCAATCGCCACCGTGAGCCAGCCTTTTTCCAGCACCATGGTGAACGCCAACGCCAGGGCGGCAAAGGCGGCGGCGGTGTAAATCCCGCTATTCCATTCCAGCCGTTTGTTTGCTCCAGCTTCGCGGCCCAGCACTTCGGCCATCAAGGTAAAAATCGCCGCCAGCACCACCGCCGCCAGTGCGAAGGGCACTGATTGCTCAAACTGCGTTGCCTGAATATAGCCGTATATGAGCGCGCCGAGCGGCGTGAGGGTGGAAGCCGCGCTCCAGTATTCCAGCCCACCGCGCTTCCATACCGCCGCAAAGCCGGTAGCGGCGAAAATGAGTCCGAAAACCGCTCCGGCGATCAAAAAGCGGTCAAGCGCCGAAGGTTCAGGCGGCGCAAAGCCGAAGAAACGGTCATACTCGCGCATCAGATCAAGCAATGCCGGCACATGCCAGCTTGCGTAAGCAAAGCTGAACAGCAACGCCGCCCACGCCGCCAATACGCTCAAACCCCGCCAGCGCCAGGCACTGGCCAGATGCACAGCCGTTATCAGGGCGAAAAAGCTCAAAGACAGATTGGAATATTCATCAAGCCGCAACAGCGCCGCCGCCAGCAGTGATATCCCGGCCAGAACGCCGGTCACTGGCCAGTCCTGATGCCGCCATGTCGGGTTCTTGCCGTCCACGCCCGCCTTGTCGATTTTGAGGAAAACGAGCGCCAGCACCGTAAGGGTGACAAAATAGAGCGCCGAGGGCAAAACATCGCCCGGGGTCCAGTTGCTCGTATTCCACAAAAAGCCCCATAGCACAGCGCCCGCGGCGGACGAGACCGCCAGCCACAACCAGCCGCGCAGCGAGGCGGTAAAAAAGGCCGCCGCTGTGACAAACAGCAAATAAATATAGAGCGGCCAGATATTGGGCGAATCAGAACCCGTCAGCAGGGGCGTGACATAGCTGCCCGCCATGCCCAGCGCGGCGAGTGAGGGCCCGTGCAAAACCGAAAGCGCCAGTCCTGCCACGGAGACAAGCGCCAGCAAAACAAAAGCGGCCAGCGGGCCCAAAAAGCCGTAAAGCGCAAAAGCTGTGTAAATGCTTGCATAACCGGTCAATATCCCCGCCGCTGTTAATATCCCCGGAATATAGGCCGGGGGCAGGGCGCCAAGGTGAATTTTTGCATCCCGGCGCCGCAGCACTTCCCCCGTCCCGGCCAGAACAAGCGCCAGCAGCGCCGCCAGAACCAGCCGCACCTTCGGTCCCAGCAGCCCGTACTCAACCGAGTAGCGCACCAGAAAAATCCCGCCCAGCGCCAGCGCCAGACCGCCCAGCCAGATGGTCCATTTCGCGCCAACGGTTTCTTCCAAAGACGCTTTGGGCGGCGGCGCGGTTTTCCACGCCGTTGAAGCTGCTGGCCGGGCTTTATCTGTCTGTTCCGGCTCGTCTGGTGCCTTTGGTGCTTCTGGTTCCAAAGCCTCTGCGCCTTGTTCAGGCGATGTATCCGGCCCTGTTTCTGCGCGCGGCGTTGCAAAACCGGCCTCGAGATGGCGCAGGTTTTTCTCCAGCAGCAGGAATTTTTTCTCAAGCCGTGAAAGTCTGACGAACAGAAGGGCAGGAATGCCGATCACGAGGCCAAGAACAACCAGAACGATAATTACGGCTTCCATTATGCGTCCCTATCCTTTTATGGCCTTGACGCGCAAGCCCGGAGCCGGGCGTTCGCGCAAAACCCCGCGCCGGAAGCGGAACAGCGCCGCCGGCCGCCCGCCGGTGCGCGTCAGGACGCTCCCTGTCGGCTCGACAACCCGCCCATTCTTCACCATACGGCGGAAATTCTGTTTATGCAAAGCCCCGCCGGAGATCGCTTCAACGGCGCGCTGCAATTCAAACAGGGTAAATTCCGGTGGCATGAGCTCAAAAATAACCGGCCGGTATTTCAGCTTGCCGCGCAGCCGCCCCATGGCGGTGGCCAGAATCCGCCGGTGATCATGCTGCATGCTCTGGCCCAGAAGCGGCAGGGTGCCGTTTTTAGCGGCCAGGCCGGTATTGCCGCGCCCGTCGCGCCGCGCCTCAGGCACAATCCCGGCTTCATAAAGCAGCTCATAGCGCTCCAGAACCCCCTCTTCGTCCCAGGTCAGGCCATCAAGGCCAAAAAACAGCCTCAGCCGTTCCAGCCGTCCCAGCCCCTGTGCCTTGCGCGGATTGGTCTCGGGCAATGCGGCCCATTGGCGCAGCAGCGGTTCGATTGTCTCGCCAAGAATGGCCGGTTTGCCGCCCCGCCAGTCCTCCCAGGGGAAAAACTCGTACCATTTACGCCATTTTCCCGGCCCCGTTGCCACCGCCTCGCGCGCCAGCGCCAGATAACCCACCGAAACCTCATGGCTGCCCTGATCTCCCGGCCTGGCATGGCGGCCCCGATCGCCAAAAGTGTAAAGCTGTTCCACATAGCCAAGCCTTAACCCGGTTTGCTCTTCCACCCAGGCGCGCAGCCCCATTTCCATGGTCCGGTGCGCAATGGGGTTGAAGGGGCCAAAGGGCAGGAAATCAGCTCTTGCCTTTTCATCGCCGTGCCTGGGCACCGCTAGGATCAGCGGCTCCCCGCCCCGCACCGCAACAATAGCCGCGCTCAGGCCGATAATGACCGAGGCTTGCTGTTTCTGGCTGCTGCGCGGCATGACGCCGTCCTTTTTACAGATAAACCGGAAGGGTAAAATGCGAGCCTTCAAACGCCGTTTGTCCCCGGCCGATATTCGCAATGGCTTTGCGCATGCGCCCCTTGCGGCCGAGTATGGCGTCCCCATGCGCCACAATCAACGGGTTTGGCGAGGCTTCGGGCGCATGAAAGCGCAATATTTTGGCCAGGGCAATTTCCCGGTCTTTGGGGTTGAACAGACACATGGCGATAAAGGCCGCCGCCGTGGAGCGGCTGATCCCGGCCCAGCAATGGATCAGAAGCGGCGCCTCCTGCGGCCATTCCTGCAAAAAATCAATCAGCTTTTGCACATGTTCCGTTTCCGGTTCCGCCAGCCCCTCTTCCGGCCGGGCGATATCATTCAGGCTGAGCCGCAGATGATTAGCCGCCGCTATGCCTTGCGGGGTTTCAATCATCATTTCAGGGGTCAACAGGCTCAGCACATGGCTGGGTTTATATCTGGCGATGATTTTATCAACCGCATTGAGGGGGCAGACATGAATCATGATTTACAGATTTCCCGATTGCTGTAGCCTGGCCGGTTTGAACGACCCGCCAAGGAGTTGAAAACGGTGTAAAAACCTTTTCTGCACCTCGGGCACGGCCAAAGGTTTCAAACCGGCTTCAAGTTGCTCTGTGATGACAAAACCGCGCGGCCGTCCGAAGAATTTTGCCGCTTCCTTTTCCTCAAACCCGGCCAGCCTTGTCGCCTCCAGATAGGCCGAAGCCCTGTCGGCGCGCTTGATGAGTTTTTCGACGGGCCCGGGCACAGCGGCGGGCAGCCCGAAGCGCATATGGATCGCCGCCATCAGGCGCTGCTCGAAGATTTTATAATCCAGCCCGACAGCCGCCTTGAACGGGCTGATCAGATCACCAATGACATATTCGGCCGCATCATGCAGCAGGGCGGCCAGCCGCCACCTTGCATCGATATCAGGCCTGATGCGCAGCACCAGATCTTCCACCAGCAGCGAATGCTGCGCCACGGAAAAGACGTGATCGCCCGAAGTTTGCCCGTTCCAGCGCGCCTCGCGTGCCAGCCCGTGGGCGATGTCCTCAATCTCCACATCCAGCGGCGAGGGGTCGAGAAGGTCAAGCCGCCGTCCCGATAACATGCGCTGCCAGGCGCGTGGCTCTGCGTTTTTGCCCGTCATGCCTGTTTCCCGCCTCTGTCCTTGACCACCATTGCGGCGCACTCGACATGGCGGAAACAGCCCGTGACATGATCATTCACCATACCCACCGCCTGCATGAAGGCATAGATGATCGTCGGGCCGCAAAAATTAAAGCCTCTGGACTTCAAATCCTTCGAGATTGCGGCGCTCAGCGGCGTTTGCGCCGGGACCTGGCGTTCTTCGCTAAAATTATTCTGGATCGGAACCCCGTCAACAAAATCCCACAGATAAGCGCTGAAACCTGCCCCTTCCATGATCTTCAGCCACGCCCGCGCCCCGTTAATGGTGGCGATAATCTTGGCCCGGTTGCGCACAATCCCCGCATCGCCCATCAGGCGCCCGATGTCCTTATCGGTGTAACGGGCGATAATCCGCGGCTCAAAGCCGTCAAAGGCGCGGCGGAAATTGTCGCGTTTGCGCAAAATCGTGATCCAGGAAAGCCCGGCCTGAAACCCGTCCAGAATGAGCTTTTCATACAGCGCCCGGTCATCAAATTCCGGCACCCCCCACTCGGTGTCATGATAGGCGATATATTGCGCATTGGCTTTTTGCGGCTCGCGTCCCGGCCAGGCGCAGCGCGGTTTGGTATCCATGATCATCGGCCTCAAACTCCAGGGATTTCAAAGTCAGCCCAGTCCGGCCGCTGCACTTCCAGCCTCGCGCCGCCGCAGTTCAGGGCGTCCGCGCCGTCAATGCGATCAAACCGGAGCAGGGCAAGGCCATTATTCCCGGCGCTTGAGCCCATAATTCCGGCCTTTTTCTCCCCCGCAAAAACGGGGCTTCCCGCTTCCGGCGCGGGACCTTTAAGGGTAACGGGCAAAAACCGTTTGCGGATACCGGTCTTGTGGTGCATGCGCGAGACCACCTCTTGCCCCACATAGCACCCCTTGGTGAAGCTCACCCCGTTCAGCTGATCAAAATTCGCCTCATGCGGAAACACCTCGCAAGGAGCAAAATCCTGTCCGCCCTCGGCAATGCCCAGCCCGATGCGAATAGCATGATAATCCACCGGTTTTTCAATGGTTTTTTCAAGCCATGAAGGGTTTGCAATCACCCGGACGCCCAGCGCCTCATGGCGCGGGTCGCGAAAGCTTGCCGCATCCTTGAATGCGTCCGCTCCCGGCCGGCAAACGGCAACGCCGCATCTTTCCCCCGGATCGGAAATCTCCACCTTTGAGCGCAGCTTGTACATATTCAGGCGCTTGATGAGATCAGCCCTCTGGCCGCCGGCGCAATCAATCAGATAGCCGTCTTTTGCCCCGGTGATGAAAAAATCAAACAGGATTTTCCCCTGCGGGTTGAGCAGGGCGGTGGAAATGGCGGTGCCTGCGCGCACCCGCGCCATGTCATTCGTCACCAGCCCCTGCAAAAAGCCCTGTGCATCCTCACCGGAAATCTGCAACACGCTGCGGTCATGTAAAATTGCTGCTGACATAATGCTAATGGACGACTCGCCTTTTTATGTGGATAAACTAGATTTACGCAATGGCAAGGGCGGCTGCAAGACAAAGCGGGAAATATGACCAGGACCTATGATCTTCTCCTCAAGGGCGGCACGGTTGTCAATCAGGACGGGCGCGGCGTGCGCGATGTCGGCGTGTGCGGCGGCAGGATTGTCGCCATCGGGGCGCTGGACGAAAGCGTCGCCGGTGAAGTGATCAATGTCAGGGGCCTGCATGTCCTGCCCGGTGTCATCGACACCCAGGTGCATTTCCGCGAGCCGGGGCCGACCCATAAGGAAGATCTGGAATCGGGCAGTCGCGCCGCGGTTATGGGCGGGGTTACCGGCGTGTTTGAAATGCCCAACACAAACCCCTCCACCACCGATGTCGCCGCACTTGAAGACAAGCTCAAACGCGCCGGAGACCGCATGTGGTGCGATCACGCCTTTTATGCCGGGGCTTCGGCGCAAAATGTTGAACTTCTGCCGGAGATGGAACGCGTCCCCGGCTGCTGCGGCATAAAAGTATTCATGGGCTCCAGCACCGGCTCGCTGCTGGTGCATGATGACGCCACCCTCGCGCGCGTGCTGGGGGCCATCACCCGCCGCGCCGCGTTTCACTGCGAGGATGAAGAGCGCCTGATTGCCCGCGAGGGTGAGCGCGTGAGTGGCAACCCTGCCTCTCATCCGCTCTGGCGCGATGCGCTGAGCGCGTTTAAAGCTACCGAGCGGTTGGTAAATCTGGCCCGGAAGGCGCGCAAGCGCGTGCATGTGTTGCATGTCACCACCGGGCGCGAGATGGAATTTCTGGCACAAAACAAGGATATTGCCACTGTTGAGGCCACGCCGCAGCATCTCACTCTCGCCGCCCCTGACGCCTATAACGAGCTGGGAACCTTCGCCCAGATGAACCCGCCCATTCGCGGCGAGGATGAACGCGCCGTCCTGATGCGCGCCGTGCAGGCCGGGATTGTCGATGTGATCGGCTCCGATCATGCCCCCCATACCCGTGAGGAAAAGGCAAAATCCTACCCTGCATCCCCCTCCGGCATGCCCGGCGTCCAGACCTTGGTTCCGGTGATGCTTGATCACGTCAATCGCGGCCGCCTGACCCTTGAGCGCTTTGTAGACCTGACCAGCCACGGCGCGCACCGCATTTTCGGTATAGCGGGAAAGGGGCGCATCGCGGCGGGATATGATGCTGATTTCACCATCGTGGACATGAAGGCGCGCCATACCATGAATGACAACTGGTCGCAAAGCCGCTGCGGCTGGACCCCGTTTCATGGCCGTATCCTGCAAGGCTGGCCGGTAGGCACAATAATTCGTGGCCGTCCCGTCATGTGGGAGGGCGAATTGCAAGGCCGTGCCCGCGGGCGGCCGATGCGGTTCTGGGAAGCGTTATGAGAATATTGCGATAAAGTGGTATTCAGCCATGATCACACATGTCATTCCGGCGGAATGACGGATAACAAAATAATCACTTCAGACAAGAGGCCAAAATGACCGACACATTCAAAGCGTTGCTGATCAACAAGACCGAGGACGGCCAGAGCGTGCAATTCACGCAGATGAGCAATGATGATCTCATGGAAGGCGAGGTTCTGGTCAAGGTGGAATACTCGACCCTCAACTTCAAGGATGGTCTTGCCATCACCGGCCTGGCACCCATTTTGCGCCAATACCCGCTTATCCCCGGCATTGATTTTGCCGGAGAAGTCATAACCTCGGATGATGAGCGCTATGCGCCCGGCGACAAGGTGGTCTGCACCGGCTGGGGCATTGGCGAAACCCATCACGGCGGCTATGCCGAACGCGCCAGGGTGCCGGGTGAATATCTGGTGCCGGTGCCGCAAGGCTGGAGCACTGCCGATGCCATGACCATCGCCACGGCGGGCTTTACCGCCATGTTATGCGTGCTGCGCCTTGAAGAGCTGGGTCTGAAACCCGGTGATGGCGAAGTGGTGGTCACAGGCGCTGCGGGCGGTGTTGGTTCGGTGGCGGTTGCGCTGCTGGCCAAACGCGGTTTTCATGTCGTGGCCTCGACCGGGCGGCCGCAAGAGGCGGAGTATCTCAAGGCTTTGGGCGCAGCGGAAATTATTGACCGTGGAGTATTTGCCGGCAAGCCCCGCGCCCTGAGCAAAACCAGATGGGCCGGGGCGGTTGATGTGGCGGGCTCCTCAACCCTTGCCAATCTCATCTCGCAAATGAAATATCACGGTATTGTCACCGCCTGCGGGCTGGCGCAGGGGGCGGATTTGCCCGCCAATGTCATGCCGTTTATTCTGCGCGGGGTCACGCTCGCCGGTGTCGAATCCGTCATTGTGGCGCGCGAAAAGCGCCTCGCCGCCTGGGACCGCCTCGCATCTGATCTGGATATGGCGAAGCTGGCCACCTTGACCACCCATGTGCCTTTTGACGATGTGCAAAAAGTTGCTGCCCGGATCGTAAAGGGAAAAACCCGCGGCCGCATCGTCATCGACATCGCGCCGCCGGAGTAAGGCGGCTGCGCGTTACTGCGTCACCCGGTTCAAGGTGAACTCGCCCAGATCAATGCGTTGCGACAGGCTGTCGGTCATCTGGCCGACGGCTTCCTCGCCATGCACCGTAATCATATCCGAAAGCGCGGCGAAAATCGCTGCATTCGCCAGCAGATAGGGATCGATCCCGTCCGAAAGCGCCTCTTCCCAAGCGTCCAGAATATACTGCAGGGCTTCTTGCTTCTTTATTCTGATCAAAGGATCTTCGTCATATGCAGCCAGTCTTTTCATGTCTTCCTCTGTCACCCGCGCGGCGCCCGGCGATAAAATAAATCTGCATTCCTTTTTAACACGCCGGCGCGCCAAGTCATGCTGAACCTGAATTAAAGGTTAACGCGGCGGGGAAAACTCCAGAGTCTTTCACGTAATAACGGCACCGGCCCGGTGCTGATTCAATCAAAAGATGAAGCGCTCTGATCTATCGGGTCTGGATGGGGTGATCAGGGTTGAAAGCAAAATAGGCAAAGGCGAATGTGAGGTGATAGACAATATCCTCCATGCCGCCTTTCCCCTTGCGCTGTGCGGTGACATTGCCCACATCGCGGCCCTCGGATATGATTGCGGCATCAAGCGCGGAGACCTGCCCCGGCGTCCAGTTTAAAACCACATCATTTTTTTCAATGCGTTTTTTCTGGCGCAAAAGCTGCAACGACACCGCAAAGGGCCCCTTTGCGGTTTCCACCGCCACAACCCGCGCCATGGGATTTATCCCTTTCGGCAAGGCACCGCGGAACAGGCCATAGGGTGTATCGCGCCGGTCATAACCGGCGTAAGGGTTGCGGCCATAACGGCGCAGGGAGCGCGAATTGGGATGCAGAACCTTGCCGCCGGGATGTGCGTCCTGAAACCGTTTGAAGGATTCAAGCCGGGTGGGAATCATTTTCAGTTCCTGTCCGGTCATCGCGCCGACAATCGCCTCACCGGTGAATTGCTGCCACCAGCTCTCGGTTTGCCGGTCATACATGACCAGATCGGAATTGCGCAGCAATCCTGTCGTGCCAAAATCCAGCACTTTACCGCCCAGTTCGCGGTAAAAGGCAATTGCGGTATTGCACAAGGGGCAGAATGTCACCGTAACCGGGATACCGCCCACCGTATCGTTGACGATTTCATGCCACATCATGATTTGCAGCGGGTAGGCGCGCGCATCGCCGCCCAGAACCAGGGTGATCACCGGGTCCTGCGGGCTCAGGTCGCGGGTTTCGGAAATGGATTTATATACCGGCTTGTCAATCGGCGGAATTCCGTCCCGCAGCGGGCCGCCCATGAAAATCTCGTTAAAATCAATCGAGGATTTGCTGAAATCGGTTTTGGTCCACCCTTGCGCCCGCCAGTCATCGGGTCCCGCCGACACAGCAGGGCCGGCTAAAAAAAACACCGCCGCCAGCAAAAGCGGCACAAAATACAATTGCCGGCGACGGGTAGAGAAGGGAGGTAACTCAAAACATCTCATGCGATGACAATGGCGCGAATTGTGATCACGCGCCAATCAAGAGCACGTGAGGTTTTTAATAATCCCGAGGGCGCCTTTGGTAAGCTCCAGCTTTTTCGCTCTCTTGTAATCGGCCCAGCACAGCGCCGAGGCATCGCTTGCCGCTTGTGCCGCGCCGCTTTTGTAGGCACCGCTATAGATAATGAGGATATAATGATGACGCGCCCGGTCCTGATCGATATCAAGGATTTCAATCACATCAATCTGCTTCAGGGGACCGGCGGTAATCCCGGTTTCCTCAAGCAGCTCGCGCCGCGCCGCATCAATGAGCTTTTCACCCGCCTTGATCAACCCGCCGGGAAAGCTCCACATCCCCTGCAATGGCGCATTGCCGCGCTGCACCAGCAAAACCTTGCCCCGGTCAACAATAGCGGCGCTGACCCCGACAAGCGGGCGGGACGGATACAGGCGTGATGACGAGCTCATGCCCCCATTATGCAATTAATCAAACATGGCGTCGATATCCGCCTGGGTCTGGCCATGATCCGGCATTGCCTCGGCGGTCTCGTGACGCGCCTCGTTTATTGAGCCGTGAATGGCTCCGTTGAGCTGGTCGAGCAGTGGCGAGAGCGCGATATGCGCACCCTTGCAAATTGCGTCAAAGCGGTCAATCTGCCGGGTTTCCCAGGCGATGCGGGCATTATGGGCCGTCTCCAGAATGCGGATATCCAGCTCGGCGCAGATATTCTCGAACCGGGTGCGAACCCCCAGCGATGCGTGCCTGTAGGCGGCGATCGCCAGCTCCTTGCCCTGAAAGGACGAATCGCGGAAATGGTCTTCATAGGTTTTCGGCGTCCAGGCTTCGACATCTTCCAGACAATCGGGCATATCGGGAAGCATCTCGAACAACATGATCACTTCATTGTAGTGATTGAGGTAATCTGTCGCCAGCAGGGTAACGGGATTGATATTGGCCTCGACCAGGCTGGCGGCGGACAAACCGTGCCCGGCCGTTATGGCGGCGTCAACCTCAAATTGTTGCGGCAATTCTCCCACGCGTCCCTCTTGCTCGATAATTTACCTGTAACCTGTTCCGGTATTGCCCGGGAATATTGCATATTCATGTTTCAAAATGCTTACCTTTCGCGGGAAAGGCGTATAAATATTCCATATTTATGGAGGGTGAGATGTGTGGACGCTATGCCATAACCCATGATCCGGAGACCATGCGCGGCTGGTTCGGCTATGAAGAAACCCCGAATTTCCCGCCGCGCTACAACATCGCTCCTTCCCAACCTGTTCCCCTCATCCGCGCAGAGAAGGGCGGGCGGCATTTTTCGCTGCTGCGCTGGGGCTTTGTGCCCGCATGGGCAAGGGATATTGATGCGCACGGCATTTTAATCAATGCGCGCGCTGAAGGGGTTTTGCAGCGCGCATCATTTAAAAATGCCATGAAACGCCGCCGGGCGCTGTTCATGGCCAGCGGTTTCTATGAATGGCAAAAACAGGGCAGGGGGCCAAAACAGCCCTTTTACATCACACCAACATCAGGCGAGCCCTTTGCCATCGCCGGGATATGGGAGCACTGGATGAGCAAGGACGGCGCCGAGCTTGAAACCACGGCATTGATCACGGTGGAGGCCAATGCGCAAATTCGGCCCATCCACAACCGCATGCCGGCAATTCTTGCCCCGGACGAGTATGATCTCTGGCTCGATGAAGCCACAAGACCGCAAGAGGCCGCCCGCCGGCTCAAACCCGCGCCGGAGGGGTTTTTAACGAGCTGGCCCGTCTCGGCCAAAGTCAATTGCGTTGCCAATGACAGCAAGGAGCTGGTCGAACCGCTGGAACCGGATGAGCCTGAAGGTCAGCCCGGTTTGTTTGATTGAGCTTTGGCGTCCTCATCCAGCCAGCGCGCCATGACGAGGCGGGGCTCTTCGGTATAGCCCGAGGCGAGATAAAAATCGCGCACCGCTCCATTATCCGCGCGGATCATCAGATTGAGCTTCCAGACGCCGCGCGCCTTGAGCCACGCCTCCGCGGCACCCAAAATCTGTTTGCCCAGCCCCTTGCCCTGATCCTGCGGCGAAACGGCAAGATAATACACCGTGCCCCGATGTCCGTCATAGCCCACCATGCAGCTTGCCGCGATGCGCCCGTCAATTGCGCCGACAAGAATATCGGAAGCCGGTGATTGGCGGGCAAAGGCAATATCACGCTCAGGGTCATTATGGGGCCGGGTCAGCCCCGCCGCCTGCCACAGGCGGATAATATTGCCCAGATCCTCATCCCTCAAGGCGCGGATCTTCATTTTGCTTCATCCTCCTCGCCGGGCAGCAATTTGGGCAGCAATTTGCCGGGGTTTAAAATGCCAAGCGGATCAAACGCGGTTTTCAATCGCCGCATCATATCAAGCTCAACGGGCGATTTGACCCCGGGCAGAAGATCGCGCTTGAGAATGCCGATGCCGTGCTCGGCGCTGATGGAGCCGTTCATATCCATCACGATCGCATGCACAATGGCGTTCATTTCCTCCCAGCGGGCAAGAAAAGCCCCGCGCGCCATGCCTTCAGGCTGGGTGACGTTAAAATGCACATTGCCATCGCCCAGATGGCCGAAAGGAACCGGGCGGCAGCCGGGGAGATATTGGCGGACAGCGGTGCTGGCCCGGTCGATAAATTCAGGCATTTTAGCCACGGGGACGCAAATATCATGTTTGATACTGCCGCCTTCGGGTTTTTGCGCTTCTGAAAGCCCGTGGCGCAGATGCCAGAAGGCCCCGCGCTGGGTCTCGCTCTGCGCCAGCGCCGCATCGCTGATCAGACCGTTTTCAAAGCCGCGCATCAGAGTGTTTTCCAGCGCCTCGCGCACGCCTGCACCATCGCCGGAAACCTCCGCCAGAACATACCATGGATGCGGTTCATCGAACGGATCGCGCGCGCCGGGAACATGGCGCAAAACAAATTCTACCCCGATGCGCGGCATGATTTCAAAAGCTGTGACCTGCCCTCCGGCGGCGTTCAGGTCATGCAGCAGCTCCAGCGCCTCTCGCGGGCCCGGTATACAGATCAATGCCGTCTCCAGCCGGGCCGGTTTGGCAAACAGCTTCAGCGCCGCCGCCGTGATGACGCCCAAAGTTCCCTCCGCGCCCAGAAACAGCGATTTGAGATCATAACCGGTATTGTCCTTGCGCAGGGTGCGCAAGCCCTCCCATATGCGCCCGTCGGCCAGCACAACCTCAAGCCCCAGAACCAGCTCGCGCGCCGTGCCATAGGCCAGAACCCCGGTGCCACCCGCATTGCTGGAAAGATTACCGCCAATCTGGCATGAGCCTTCAGAGGCGAGGGAAAGGGGGAAAAGCCGCCCCGCCTTGTCCGCCGCCCTCTGGACATGCTCAAGGATGCAGCCTGCTTCCACGATCATGCTGTTGTTTTGTGTATCCACATTGCGGATTTTGTTCAGTCTTGCGAGGCAAAGCACGATCTGCGCCCCGGATTTATCCGGGATCTGCCCGCCCACCAGCCCCGTATTGCCCCCTTGCGGCACAATCCCGGTGCGGGTGCAGTTGGCAAGGGCAAGAATTTGCGCAACCTGGCGCGTATCCGCCGGGCGCAGCACCATGGCGGCCGATCCGGTGAACTTGTCGCGCCATTCGCGCAGATAGGGCGCCTTGTCCTCATCCGTGCGCAAGGCGTATCGCTCGCCGGTAATGGCGGCGAAACGTTGCAGCAATTCTTCATCAGGCCTATTCAGCAAGGTCATGATTTCTTTTAATCCAACTTTGCCTTTGCCGCGATCAGAAATTCCGCGTTGCCGTCCGCGCCGGAAATGGGCGAGGCGATCAGCCCCTTCACTTCCCAGCCCGTCTCCTCCTCCAGCCAGCGGCGAATCTCTTCGCAAACCGCATCGCGCAGCGCCGGGTCGCGGACAATCCCCCCCTTGCCGACATTCTCCGGCCCGGCTTCAAATTGCGGCTTGATGAGAGCGGTGAGCCATGCGCCGGGACGGCAAAGGGCAAGCGCCGGCGGCAGGGCCTTTTTCAGACTGATAAAAGAGACATCGCAAACCACTATATCCACCGGAGAGCGAATATGGTGGTACTCCAGATCCCTGACATTGAGCCGCTCAAGCGAGGTGACCCTGTCATCGTCTGCAATCGCCGCGTGAAGCTGCCCGTGGCCCGCATCAAGCGCAAAGACGCGGCCTGCGCCGCGGCGCAGCAGCACATCAGTAAACCCGCCGGTGGAAGCCCCGATATCAAGCGCGCGCATGCCTTCAACATCAATCGCGAAATAATCAAGCGCCGCCGCCAGTTTCAGCCCGCCGCGCGAGACATAGGGCTGGGCCCCCGTATTGACATCAAGAGGCGAGTCATCCGCAGTTGCCTTGCCCGGTTTGGTAACAACTTGGCCCGCAACCTGCACCGCGCCGCGGCGGATGAGGTCAGCAGCTTTTGAGCGTGTCGGCACAAGCCCGCGCGCGACCAGAAGCGAATCAAGGCGCATTCCGGAGCCCATTGTTTTAACTGTTCTGCGAGGCCGCCGCGTCATAATTGCGCCGCAGGGCGCTAAACACGGCCCGCACCATGCCCCTGGCGTCAAGTCCGGCTTCGGCATAGATATCTTCCGCCTTGCCCTGACCCAGAAATACATCCGGCAGGGTCAGGCTGCGGATTTTCAGGCCGTCATCCAGCAGGCCTTCGGAACTCAGGACATGCATGATCTGGGCGCCAAAACCGCCTGAGGCCCCTTCTTCAATGGTAATCAGCACCTCATGCCGCCTTGCCAGCGAGCGGATCATATCCAGATCAAGCGGTTTGGCGAAGCGGGCGTCGGCAACGGTTGTGGAAAGGCCGTAGGCCGCCAGCTCGTCCGCCGCCTTCAGGCTCTCGGCCAGCCTTGTGCCGAGCGATAAAATAGCCACCTTGCTGCCCTTGCGCACAATCCGCCCCTTGCCGATTGCAACCGGTTCCGGGTTTTGCGGGATTTGCACCCCGGTCCCTTCGCCGCGCGGATAGCGGATGGCGCTGGGCCCATCGTCAATACCCGCCGCCGTTGCCACCATGGCGGCAAGCTCGGCCTCATCGGACGGGGCCATGACGGTAAATCCGGGCAGATTGCTCAAAAAGGCCAGATCAAAAGCCCCCGCATGGGTCGGCCCGTCTGCCCCAACAAGCCCGGCCCTGTCAATGGCGAAGCGCACGGGAAGCTTTTGCAGCGCAACATCATGCACAAGCTGGTCATAGCCTCTTTGCAGGAAGGTGGAATAGATCGCGACAAAAGGCTTGAGACCTTCCGTGGCCTGCCCGGCGGCAAATGTCACCGCATGCTGCTCGGCAATGCCGGTATCGAAAAAACGGTCCGGGAAAGCGCTTGCAAACTGATCCGTTCCCGTGCCTTCGGGCATGGCGGCGGTAATCGCGGTGATTTTGTGGTCCCTTTCCCCGGCGCGCACCAGTGCCGCGCCGAAAATTTCGGTATAGGTCGGCGCTTTGGGAACCGGTTTTTCCTGGGCGCCGGTAACCACGTTAAACCTGCCGACGCCGTGATATTTGTCATCCGATTCTTCCGCCGGGCCGTAACCCTTGCCCTTCTGGGTCACCACATGCACCAGCACGGGCCCGCCCTTGCGCTCGCGGACATTGCGCAATACGGGAAGCAGATGATCAAAATTATGGCCGTCAATCGGCCCGACATAAAAGAAACCAAGCTCTTCAAACAACGTGCCGCCGGTCGCCATGCCGCGGGCGTATTCTTCCGCCTTGGCCGCCGCCTCTTCCAGACGCGGCGGCAGCTTGCTGATGATCTGCTTGGCCATGCCGCGCACTTTTCTGTAGGTCCGGCCCGATATCAGCCGCGCCAGATAAGCGCTCATCGCCCCCACCGGCGGGGCGATCGACATATCATTGTCGTTGAGGATAACAATCAGCCGGCTGTCCATGGCGCCGGCATTGTTCATCGCCTCATACGCCATCCCGGCGCTCATTGAGCCATCGCCGATCACTGAGATGACCTTGCGCCCGGAGCCCTGCAGATCGCGCGCCACCGCCATGCCCAGCCCGGCGGAAATCGAGGTTGAGGAATGCCCGGCCCCGAACGGGTCATACTTGCTCTCGGTGCGTTTGGTAAAACCCGAAAGCCCCCCCGGCTGACGCAGGGAGCGAATGGCGCCGCGCCGGTTGGTGAGGATTTTATGCGGATAGGACTGATGTCCCACATCCCAGACGATCCGGTCTTCGGGCGTGTTGAAAATATAATGCAGCGCCACGGTCAACTCGACAACGCCCAGTCCGGCGCCCAGATGCCCGCCGGTCGTGGATACTGCATCCACCATTTCGGCGCGCAGCTCGCCCGCCAGTTGCTCAAGCTGGCCGATTTGCAGGCCCCGCAGGTCTTCCGGCGTGTTGACGAGGTCAAGCAGCGGCGTTTGAGGTCTGGTGGTGCTCATCGGTTATTACTCAACATCAAGCGCTTCGCTTGCCTCTGCCTTGCCGTCTTTAAGGGTGATTTTTTCAATCCGCGCTTCGGCCTGTTTGAGCAAATCGTTGCATCTTTTTTTAAGCGCTTCACCGCGCTCGTAGATGCGGATTGATTCTTCCAGCTCCACCTGTCCGGCCTCAAGCCGGCGGACAATGCCCTCCAGTTCGGCCAGCGCCTGCTCAAAGCTCAATGCGTTGATGCCTTGCCCCGATTGAGATTTATCCGCCATGCAAACAGCCCTGAACAGTCAATTTAGCCAATTCATACCGCAAATTACCGGTAGTGGCTACACTCTCGCCAATATCCCGACATGCGCCGCTGCACACCGCGCCAATGCCGCCAATTCATAACCGCCTTCAAGAAAGGAAATCAGCCGACCGTTAGAACAAGTCTCTGCAATAGAACAAAGTTCTTCAGTTATCCAGACAAAATCCTCAACCTGAAGCCGGAGCCCCCCTAAAGGGTCGTTGATATGAGCGTCAAAACCCGCCGAAATCATGACGAGATCAGGAGAAAAATTCTTCAGGGCCGGCAGGATCACATCGCGCATGGCGGCCGCAAAGACCTCCCCGTCATCACTGGCGGCCAGCGGGACATTGAAAATGTTCCCCGCCCCTGTCTCCCCCGCCGCGCCGGTGCCTGGATAATGCGGCATCATATGGGTTGAGGCGTAAAGCACATCAGGCTCCGACCAGAAGGCCGCCTGGGTGCCGTTGCCGTGATGAATGTCAAAATCGACAATGGCGATCCGCTCCGCCCCGTGCTGCGCCATGGCGTGGCGCGCCGCTATGGCGATGTTGTTAAACAGGCAAAACCCCATGGCGCGCGCGGGTTCGGCATGGTGCCCCGGCGGGCGCACGGCGCAAAAGGCGTTTTTCACTTCCGCGCCCATAACCGCATCCACCGCCCTTATGCCGGCCCCGGCGGCGCGCAGTGCCGCATTCCACGAGCCGGGAGACATATGGGTGTCAAAATCAATGCTGGCCAGCCCCGAAACCGGCCCGGTTTTTCTTATAAATTCGATATGCTCCGACGGATGCACCCGCTCAAGATGCGTCCTTGCCGCCAGCGGCGCCTCTTCGCGCACCAGCCCCCTGAATTCGTTCCCCTCAAGCGCCTGCATAACCGCCTGCAAGCGCTCCGGAACCTCCAGATGTCCAGGCTCCAGCCGGTGCCTGAGGCAATCTTGATGACTGATCAGCAAGGTGCTCATGTCAGCGCCTCCAGGGAATCCGGCGGCTCGCTCTCCTCCGGGATAAAAAAATCAACTTGCAGCTTGCGCGAGGGGTCAACCCGGTAAGGGGCAAAATCGGTTACCCCGTTCGCAGCCAGAAGCGTATCGTCAATGCAGAAATTCCCGGTGAACTCCGCCGCCGGCGAGGTCAGGATGATATGGGCCGCATCGGCGACAATCTCCGGCTTGCGGCTCGCCCTCGTGAGCATGTCGCCGCCCAGCAGATTTTGCACCGCCGCCGTTGCAATCACCGTTCGCGGCCACAGGGCGTTCACCCCGATCCCGTCGCCGTGAAACTCTGCCGCCATGCCCAGAACCGCCATCGACATACCGAATTTGGCCATGGAATAGGCCACATGCGGCCCGAACCATCTGGCCTTCATGTCAAGCGGCGGTGAAAGGGTGAGAATATGCGGATTGGCTGACTTTGCCAGGTAAGGCAGGCAGGTTTTCGACACCATGAAAGCGCCGCGCGCATTGACGCTGTGCATGAGGTCAAAACGCTTCATCGGCGTTTGCAGGGTCCCGGCAAGAAATATGGCGCTGGCGTTGTTGATGCAGATATCAATACCGCCAAATTCAGCCACCGTTCTGGCTACCGCATCTTCCACCTGATCCTCAAAGCGGATATCACAGACCAGCGCCAGCGCCCGCCCGCCCGCCTTGCGGACTTGCTCCGCTGCGGTGTAAATGGTGCCGGGAAGTCTGGGGTGCGGCTTGTCGGTCTTGGCGGCAATGGCGATATTGGCCCCTTCGCGCGCGGCCCTGAGTGCAATGGCAAGGCCGATGCCCCGGCTCGCTCCGGTTATAAACAGGGTCTTTCCGTGCAAGGGTGCCATGAGTTGAACCTTACCTTTTTAAATCGCTGTTGCAAATTCGATTCACCCCGGATTTGTTCTCATTAAAAAACAGCGATATGACATTTATCAAGGATTTTTCCATCTGTTTTCAGCTAAACCCGCCTCTGAATCATTGAAAGGCGAAAACAGATGCTGATTGCCAAAGGTTTTATACCCACTGTGGCCCTCGATGTCATGAACGCGGTTCATGATGAGGAAATCCGGCTTTTGAACGAGCTTGATGTCCTGATTGGCAAACGCGAGGCGGGAGAAGATGTGGATGCGGAGCTGGGCGCCCTGATTTCCGAGTTACTCAACCATGTCGAATATCACTTTTCCAATGAAGAGCGCATGATGCGCGAGGCCGGCATTCCGGTCTATCCGATCCACAAGAGCGAGCACGACCGGGTGCGGGCCGAGATGCAGTCTTTTTGCGCCGACTGGCGCTCGGAAGAAGGCTTTGCAGCCTTCTCATACTATATTCGCCAGACCCTTCCGGAATGGTTCTCCGGCCATGTCGGCACCATGGACACCGTCACCGCCCTTATCCTCTCGCAAAACATGTCCTGACGCCAAAGCGCCGGAGCCTTGTCGGTGCCGATCCAATCAAAAGATGAAGCACTCTAAACATGCTGGCCGCCATTGATGTGGATTTCCGCTCCGGTGACATAGCTCGTCGTGTCGGTGCAAAGCGCATAGATCACCTTCGCCACCTCCTCGGGCTGCCCCAGACGCCGCAACGGGATTTTATCGACGATTTTATCCGTACCGGGCGAGAGGATCGATGTTTCAATCTCCCCCGGCGCAATCGCGTTGACCCGCACCCCGTGAGGGCCAAAATCCGCCGCCATCTCCCGTGTCAAGGCGGCAAGCGCGGCCTTTGAGGTTGCATAGGCCACCCCGGCAAAGGGGTGAACCCGGCTTCCGGCAATTGAAGTGACATTGACCACCGAGCCTTTTGCCGCGCTCAGCTCGTCAATCAACCCGCGCGCCAGCAGGATGGGGGCGTAAAAGTTGACATGGAACACATTCTTCCAGTCCTCCGGCGAGGTCTCCAGTGTCCCCAGCCGTTCGCCATTTGGCCCCTTGGGAGAGACCCCGGCATTGTTCACCAGTGCGGTCAGGCGCGAGCCGTTATATTTAAGCCGCTGCTTGATCTCCGCGATCCCCGCCATGGTGTTTTCCAGATCCGAAAGATCAATCTGGATATGATCCTCGGGGCCCGCCTCCCAGGGGCAATATTCCGAAAAGGGCTGGCGCGAGCAGGTAATCACCCGCCAGCCCGCGCTTGAAAAGCGTTTGACGGTGGCATGGCCGATGCCGCGGCTCGCCCCGGTGAGAACAAGGGTGTTTTCTTTCTCGGGCGGTGTATTGGGCAGGCTCATCGAATCACATCCTTTTTGCTGATCCGATCATCAGCCATAATGGGTTGAATTGCAATTCCAGGCCTCTGCGGCCTTGTGTCTCCCGCTCAGGGGTAAAGCCGCGTGCTTTCCCACGGAGCGCTTTCATCCGTGCGCCGGAATACAATCCGGTCATGCAGCCTGAAGGCGCCGTTTTTCCAGAACTCGATCTCCAGCGGCGAGATGCAATAGCCCGACCAGTTCTGCGGCCGCGGTACCGGACCGATATTGAATTTGGCCGCAAATTTCGCCACCCGTTTTTCCAGTGCGAAGCGGCTCTCCAGCGGCTGCGACTGCTTTGACGCCCAGGCGCCGATGCGGCTGTCGCGTGGCCGTGAGGCAAAATACGCATCCGCCTGTTCAGCCCCCACGGGGCTCACCTTGCCCCGCACCCGTATCTGCCGCCGCAGGGATTTCCAGTGAAACAGCATGGCGGCATAAGGATTGGCGTTCAGCTCCGAGCCCTTGGCGCTGCCAAGATTGGTGTAAAACACAAAGCCGCGCCGGTCATGGCCCTTGAGCAAAACCATGCGAACATTCGGCATGGCAGTGTTGTCAACAGTGGCCAGCGCAAAAGCGTTGGCGTCATCCGGCTCTGAGGCCGTGGCCTGTCTGAGCCAGGAATCAAAAATTGCAAAAGGATCGACCGCCTTGCCGTTGTTGTTAAATAATCCATTTTCGGTCATATTCGCCCACCTGCAACTCACCCCCTTGGGTTTTTCCCCAAAGGCACCTATCTTGTTTGAAACTTCAGGCGCGAGATTTGTATTGTCTGAGCTGAAAAGCAAGTCATATATTCCTCTTTAACCCTCTATTTTCACGGGGCTTGACCAAATGCGAGATCCATATGCCGTTTTGGGGCTTTCAAAAGGCGCCAGCGCCGCGGATATCAAGAAATCCTACCGGCGGCTGGCCAAAAAATACCACCCCGACACCAATTCCGCTGACAAGAAGGCTTCGGAGAAATTTGCTGAAGCCTCGGCCGCCTATGAGCTTTTGAGCGATACGGAAAAGCGCGCCCAGTTTGACCGCGGCGAGATTGACGCCGAGGGCCACCCGGTTTTTCATCCCGGTGCGGGCGGGCCTTACGGTCCGGGCGCCCAGGGCAACCCCTTTGGCGGTGGCGAGGGGCCGGGCTTTTCCGCCGAGGATATTTTTTCAAGCATCTTCGGCAATCAGCGTCCCGGCGCTGGCGCGCGAACCATGCGCATGAAGGGGCAGGACCGGCAATATTCGCTCAAAGTTGATTTTCTCGATGCGGTGAACGGCGCCACAAGGCGCATCACCATGCCCAACGGCAAAACTCTCAACGTCAAGATCCCGGCCGGGGTAAATGATGGCCAGGTGATCCGCCTGAAAGGCCAGGGCGAGCCGGGCATGGGCGGCGGTCCGGCCGGAGACGCCCTGGTGACCATCGAAGTCGGAACCCATCCCCTGTTTGAGCGCGACGGCAAGACCTTGAAGCTGGAATTGCCAATCACCCTTTATGAAGCTGTGCTGGGCGGCAAGGTTGCGGTGCCGGTCCCCGGCGGTTCGGTGCAATTGAGCATCCCGGCAGGTTCATCGGGCGGCCGCGTGCTGCGGCTCAAGGGCAAGGGTGTGAACCCCAAAGGTGGCGCGGCAGGCGATCTGCTGGTGAAACTGCGTATCGCCATGCCGCCCAAAATCACGCCGGAACTTGAAACCCTGATGAAAAAGATGGCGCAGGACGCCCCCTATAACCCGCGCGGAGCCCGTTATGAAACCTAATCTGCTCAAGCTGTTCCTGATCGGCGCATTCACCCTGGTTCTGCAAGGGTGTTTTGTATCCACCGATCCTGTTTTAAAGCCTGCTGATGCGGTTTATCCGTTCAAGACAATCTCCTTCAAGGCTGAGAACACCGTTGTGACCCTGAGCCGCAAGGGGAATGCCTATTCCAACCTGAAGGACGATGATTCGCCCGATTATCTTTTTTACCCGGTTGAGGACGGGATTTATATCGCCCAGGCGGCCGGCAAGGATAAAAAGGGCCGCCCCGAAACCCTCTATGGTCTCGTCCGGTTCAGGGACAACGAGGCTGAAATTCTCCTTCCTACCTGCTCGGACGCTGATGAGGCGGATTTAAAAGCAGCCGGGATCGAGAAAAAAGACAGATGGTTTGTTGATCAGTGCGAAATCAACAGCCTTGATCAGATGAAAGCTCTGTGGGAGCAGATCAAGGACAAGGATGTCAAGACCCAGCCTCTGCATATCAAGAACATCACGAAATAATACTGAATGTTACTTTGCTTTGCTATGGACCTTGGCGCGCCAATATGTAGGATGCGCATGGAATTTATTCGCATTGCGGGAAGATTATTATGAGCGCAAAACAACTCATGCAAGGAAAGCGCGGCCTCATCATGGGGGTTGCCAATAACCGCTCCATCGCCTGGGGGATCGCCAAAGCCTGCGCCGGGCAGGGGGCGGAACTGGCCTTTACCTTTCAGGGCGATGCGCTGAAAAAACGTGTCGTGCCGCTGGCTGCCAGCGTTGGTTCTGATTTCGTCCTGCCTTGCGATGTCTCGGATATGGGCAGCATTGATGCGGTGTTTGCTGAAATTGAAAACAGATGGGGCAAGTTTGATTTTCTTGTCCACGCCATCGCCTATTCCGACAAGGCCGAGCTGACGGGGCGCTATGTGGACACGAGCCGCGAGAATTTCGCCAAAAGCCTCGATATCTCCTGCTATTCCTTCACCGCCATTGCCCAGCGGGCCGAAAAACTGATGCCCGATGGTGGCGCTCTGGTGACCCTGACCTATTACGGCGCCGAAAAAGTCATGCCTCATTACAATGTGATGGGCGTTGCCAAGGCGGCGCTGGAGGCTTCGGTGCGCTATATGGCCATGGATCTTGGCCCTAAAGGCATCCGCGTCAACGCGATTTCCGCCGGACCGATCAAAACCCTCGCCGCCTCGGGCATTGGCGATTTTCGCTATATTCTCAAATGGAACGAGTACAACTCGCCCATGCGCCGCACCGTGACCACCGATCAGGTGGGCAATGCCGGGCTCTATCTGCTCTCCGATATGGGCAGCGGCGTCACCGGCGAGGTGCATCATGTTGATTCGGGTTATCATGTTGTCGGCATGAAGGCGGAAGATGCGCCCGATATCTCTGTTGTCTGATCATTTGCGTGCCTGAAATTTACGTCATCCGTCACGGCCAGACCGAATGGAACGCGCAAATGCGCATGCAGGGCCAGCGCAATATTCCGCTCAATGACAAAGGCCGCGCCCAGGCGCGCGCTTATGGCCGAATCTTGGCCGGCGCGGTAAAAAACACGGCTGATTTCGAGTTTGTCTCCAGTCCGCTCGGCCGCGCCCGCGAAACCATGGCGCTCATTCGCGCCGAACTTGGGCTGATCCGGGAGGATTACCGTCTCGATCCGCGCCTCAAGGAGGTCAGATTCGGCGATTGGGAAGGGCGCACCCGCGCCGGCCTGCACAAAGACGCGCCGGATTTACTCAATGCGCGTGACGCCGATGGCTGGAACTTTTGCCCGCCAAACGGCGAATCCTACGCCCAAATGAGTGAACGCGTGGCGGAGTGGCTAAGCTCAACCCGCAACAACACCATCATGGTTGCCCATGGCGGCGTAATCCGCATTTTGCAGGTCCTCATCATCAGCGCCCCGCGCCAGCACGCACCAAATCTTCCCGCGCCGCAGAACAAGATCATGCGGATAAAAGACAATCGCCTTGAATGGATTTAACCTGTAGTATTGTTGCCATTAAATACCCGGCACCGGGGCGCATGAAAGGCTTATTCCATGTCACACAACACCTTTGGCAAACTGCTGCGCATGACCACATGGGGCGAGAGCCACGGCCCCATGATCGGCGCGGTCGTTGACGGTTGTCCGCCGCTGATCCCCGTCACGGAAGCCGAGATTCAGGTTTTTCTCGACAAGCGCCGCCCAGGGCGCTCGCGCTTTACCACCCAGCGCCGCGAGCCCGATAAAGTGCGCATCGTCTCCGGCGTATTCACCGACGAGGAGAGTGGCAATCAGGTCACCACCGGCGCCCCCATCTCGTTGATTGTGGAAAACACCGATCAGCGCTCGAAAGATTACAGCGAGATTAAGGACAAGTTCCGCCCCGGCCATGCCGATTTTACCTATCAGCAAAAATACGGCATCCGCGATTATCGCGGCGGCGGCCGCTCCAGCGCCCGCGAAACCGCCATGCGCGTCGCCGCCGGGGCGATCGCCCGCAAGATCGTGCCCGCGATGGATATCAGGGGCGCTCTGGTGCAGATCGGCCCGCACAGCATTGATTACAGCCGCTGGGACTGGAACGAAGTCGCCAATAATCCCTTCTTCTGCCCCGATTGCGAGATGGCCAAACTCTGGGAGGAATATCTTGATGAGGTGCGCCTGTCGGGCTCTTCCATAGGCGCGGTTGTCGAGATCATGGCGAGCGGCGTTCCGGCGGGGCTTGGCGAGCCACTGTTTTCCCGCCTTGATCAGGATATTGCCTCGGGGCTGATGAGCATTCCGGCGGTGAAGGGGGTTGAAATTGGCGCGGGCTTTGCCGCCGCCAGCCTGACGGGCGAGGAAAATGCCGATGAAATCCGCATAAAAAACGGCGCGCCCGATTTTACCTCCAACAATGCAGGCGGCATTTTGGGCGGTATTTCAACCGGCCAGGCAATCATCGCCAGATTTGCCGTCAAACCCACCTCATCAATCCTCAGGCCCGGAAAAACAATCGACAAATTCGGCAGCGAGACCGAAATCATGACCAAGGGCCGTCATGACCCCTGTGTCGGCATCAGAGCCGTCCCGGTGGGCGAGGCCATGATGGCGCTCACCCTGGCCGACCATTATCTGCGCCACCGCGCCCAGATCGGAAAAGGGGTATGAACACGCCCTGTCGCACCGCGCTTTTTGTCCTGTTCCTGACGATTTTTATCCCTCGCGCCGATGCGCAAGGCCCGGCGGGCGATCCCGTCGCGGGCAAGGAAATTGCCGTCAAATGGTGCGCCTCGTGCCACGATGTTACCCCCGAACAAAACACCGCCCAGGCCGGAATTCCCTCTTTCATGGCCATCGCCAAACTCAAGGACGTGACCCTGGATTCTCTCATCGCCATCCAGACCATGCCGCACCAACCCATGCTGGATTTGGACCTTTCGAGAAAGGTCAAACGTGACATCGCGGCCTATATCTTAACGTTGAGGGGGAAGTAGGCGGGTAACATCATCCGGCCCTCCGGCGAAAGCCGGAATCTATCCTGGACTTGGAAATGAAACGTAACCTCAGGAATGAATCGGCGCCGCCGCCCGCTGCAAGCGGTCGTTGATCGCCTCGCCCAGGCCGTCTTGCGGGATCGGCATGACAGCAATCCTGCCCACTCCCGTATCATCGAGCATATGCAGATAGGCAAACAGATTGGCCGCTGCTTCGTGCAGATCACCACGGGGGCTTAAATTCAGACCCGGTATGTTTTGCGGCCCGTCCGGCCCGAAACCCAGCCACATCTCGCCCTCTTGCGGCATATGCGCGTCGAGCCGCAAAGCTGCCCGCGGCGCATAATGGCTGCGGGTCTGGCCCGGAGCCTTCACGCCTTCGTCAGGCTCGGGCTTCAGCAGTCTTTCGCCCAGAATATCCTCGATATCACCGCGGGAAATCCCCCCCGGGCGCAGTAAAACCGGGGCTTCATCTTCAAAGCCGACAATGGTGGATTCCATCCCCACCATGCAGGCCCCGCCATCAAGGATCAGCTCAACCTTGCCGCCCAGGCTCTCGGCCACATGCTCCGCTTCCGTCGGGCTGATGCGGCCCGAAGGATTGGCGCTCGGCGCGGCGATGGGGCCGCCAAAGGCGCGCAGCAGGCTTTGGGCGGTATCATCCGCCGGAACCCGCAGCGCGACCGTATCGAGCCCCGCGCTCACCAGAAGCGAAAGCGGGCAATCTTTCGTCTTGCGAACCACCAGCGTCAGCGCGCCGGGCCACAAAGCGGCGGCGAGCCTTAACGCATTTGCCGGGAACACGCCATAATTCCGGGCGCTTTCCAGATCCGGCACATGCACGATCAGCGGGTTGAATTGCGGCCGTGCCTTGGCGGCGAAAATGCCTGCCACCGCATCGTCACTGCGCGCATCCGCGCCGAGCCCGTAAACGGTTTCGGTTGGAAAGGCCACCAGCGCACCGCGCTGCAACAGCCTTGCCGCCCGCTTGATGGCATCATCATCAGCCTTGGCCATGACATCATAAACATTCATTACTTTACATCCGTGACGCGGAATTTGGACGATTGCGAGCGCACAATGCGCGTCGTCAGCCAGTCGGGCAGATATTTGGCGAGCAGGGCAATGAAGCGGTTCACCCGCCCGTTGATACAGACCGGATCACCGCGCATCACCGCCTCAAACCCCTGCTGCGCCACTTCATCTGCCTCCATCCACATTAATTTGGGCAGCTTGCTCACGATCTTGCGCGCCCCGCTCACATCATGAAATTCGCTATAGGTAAAGCCGGGACAAAGCGCGGTAATATGCACGCCTGTTTCCTTGTGCTCCAGCGCATGGGCCTGAGAGAAGCGGATCATGAAGGCTTTTGCCGCCCCGTACTGGGTATGCCCGGCCGATGGCGGAATAATCCCGGCCAGCGAAGCGACATTGAGAATGCGCCCATAGCCGCGCTCCACCATCCCCGGCTCGAAAAGATGCGCCAGATGCGCCGGCGAGGTGATCATCACCTGGATAAAATCCCGGTGAGTCTCCCATTTGACCTGCCGGTAAAGCCCCGGCACCCCGTAACCGGCATTATTCACCAGCGCATCGATAGCAATGCCTTCTTCCTCCAGATCGTCAAATATCCGCTGTGGCGCATTCGGGTCGGCAAGGTCGGCGACAATGATATGCGTCTTGACCCCATAGGCCGTCTCCAGTTCCAGCGCCAGCATCTCAAGCTGCGTCAGACGCCGCGCGCTGAGCACAAGGTTAAAACCGTTTTGCGCAAAGACACGCGCAAAAGCTGCGCCAATACCCGCCGAAGCGCCGGTAACAAGGGCGGTGCGTGTTTTCTTATCTGCCATTTTCATTCCCCGAAAGTTTAAGGGCGTTGCCGAAGAGAACAAAGACACTCTATACGCGATTTGCTATATAGCTTGAAAGATATACGCTAGGGGAGACATAAAATGGGTTATCAGGCGCCGGTCAATGATATTTTATTCACGCTGAACCATATGCTGGGCCTTGCCGGCCTCGGCGATGCGCACCCGGCCCCTGATCTTGATGAAGGCACCCTTGTCGCCATCCTTGAAGAAGCGGGCAAGTTTGCCGCCGATGTTATTGCTCCGCTCAACCGGGCGGGCGATGAGACCGGCTCAAAACTGGTTGATGGCAAGGTCGTGGTACCCGAGGGCTGGACCGAAGCCTATACGCAATGGTGCGATGCGGGCTGGGCGGCACTGACCGGCGATCCCGACTATGGCGGTCAGGGCCTGCCCATCATGCTTAATTCCGCCGTGCACGAGATGTGGAATTCCGCCAATGTCTCTTTTTCGCTCGCCCCCATGCTGACTCAGTCCGGGGTTGAGGCCATGGAGCACCACGCTGGGGATGCGCTGAAAAATATCTATCTGGAAAAAATGATTTCAGGGACGTGGACCGGCACCATGAACCTCACCGAGCCCCAGGCCGGCTCCGACCTTGGCGCGCTGCGCTGCCGCGCCATTGCGCAAGGTGACGGGACTTACCGCCTGAAAGGCACCAAGATTTTCATCACTTACGGCGACCATGAAATGACGGAAAACATCATCCATATGGTCATTGCCCGCATTGACGGCGCTCCTGCCGGGGTGAAGGGCATATCGCTGTTTCTGGTGCCCAAATATCTCGTCAATGAAGACGGCTCGCTTGGCCCGCGCAATGATGTCAAGGCCATCTCGCTGGAGCGCAAGCTGGGCATTCACGCCTCACCCACCTGCGTCATGGCCTTTGGCGAGAATGAAGGCGCGCTGGGCTATCTGGTGGGTGAGGAAAACAAGGGGCTCGCCCATATGTTCACCATGATGAACAATGCCCGCCTCGCCGTTGGGGTGCAGGGCGTGGCGGTGGCGGAAATGGCCACCCAGCACGCGCTGGAATACGCCAGTGAGCGCAAGCAGGGCCGCGCTGAGGGAACGCCGAAAGGCGAGATGACCCCGATTATCAACCACCCCGATATCCGCCGCGCGCTGATGACCATGCGTGCCCTCACCCAGGGCTCGCGGGCCATTTGCCTGGCCACCGCCATGGCGCTGGATATTGCCAAATCCGGCCCCGAAGAGACTCGCAGGGAAAAGGCCGATCGCGCCGCTTTGCTCACCCCCATCGCCAAGGCGTTCGCCACCGACACGGCGGTGGAGGTCGCCTCACTGGGGCTGCAAATTCATGGCGGCATGGGCTTTATCGAGGAGACCGGCGCGGCGCAATATTACCGCGACGCCCGCATCCTGCCCATATATGAAGGCACCAACGGCATTCAGGCCATGGACCTGGTGGGCCGCAAACTGCCCATGGGGGGCGGCGCGGTGGTAAAGGCGCTGATATCCGAGATGCGCGAGACGGCCGAAGAGGTCATTGTCTCCAACGATCCGGCTCTGGGCCGCAGCGGCCACCGGCTCTCGGAAGCGGTCAAAGAGCTTGAGACCGCAACCAACTGGCTGCTGAAAACCCTGCCCGGGGCTGCCCAAAGCGCCATGGCGGGGGCTACCCCTTACCTGCGCCTGTTTGGCCTTGCCCTGACCGGAACCTATCTGGCCAGAGGCGCGCTTTACACGTTGCAAAGCGAGACCGCTTCTGATCGTGAAAGACAAACCCGTATCATCACCGCGCGGTATATGGCCGAAAATCTCCTCCCCGAAACCGCCGCCCTGCAACGCTGCGTCACTCAGGGGGCCGAAGCAACGCTGGCGCTCGGGCCGGATCGGCTGGCGCCAAATTAGAGTGCTTCATCTTTTGATTTTCTCGGCAACGGTCCACTCCCCCACCCGGCCACCCACAATTTAACAATGGCATGGGTGGCCGGGTGGGGGAGTGGGCTGGCGCCGTTTAAATATGAAAGATTCTGACGCCAGCCGCTCCCGGCAGCTTCAGGCGGTATTCATATAGAAGCGGCTATACTGACCGCAGTTGAAATCATCAACTTCCCGATTATGGAGATAAATATGAAACGGTTATTCTTTTCCGCCCTGATGGCCCTGTTTGTCATTCCCGCCGCCGCAAATGCACAATCAGCGCTCGCCGGGCAGCTCAAGGCGCTGGATGCCGCCAGAGAGGCCTATATCCAGCAATGGCTGAAGACGCCCCTCACCATCCGCAACGCAACCTTTGTCTCCGGCAGGAGCGCCGGTTTTGGCAAATACACGCCCCGCGCCAATAATGAGTTCAAATCCGGCGAAGACATGCTGGTTTACGCCGAGCCGGTCGGGTTTGGCTGGGGCAAGACGGCGAGCGGGTATTCAATTGATTTTATCGTCGATTTTACCATCAGCACATCAGGCGGTAAAATTCTTGCCGGGCGCAAGGCGTTCCAGAAGCTGGGCCTTCAAAGCCGGGTGCGCAATACCGAGTTTTTTATCAGCCTGACCTATACATTTACCGGCATTCCGGTGGGGGATTACATCATCACGACAACGCTGAACGATACCCATAGCGGCAAGACGGCCAGTTTTGATCTGCCGATCAGGATTGTGAAATAGGCGGCTTGCGCCTTACAAACACAGCTTGCGCCACGCCGTTCCGCCCTCCCGGGGCGGGTCGTGGCGCACCGGCTGGCAATTGGGCAGGGCCCATTGCTGCGCCGGCGGCAGCAACTGGTTGATGGGCTGGTAAATGCCGCCATGGGCAACGATCAGCACCGGCCCGTCATGGTCCAGCGCTGCATTGATCGCCTTTTCCGCACGGCCCATGAAGGCGTTATAGGGTTCAACCTCTTCTGGCACGCCCGAGACCTCGCCTCTGAGCCAGCCGGGAAGCCATCCGGGTGAAACCACCCCCTCATAGGGGCCAAAATCACATTCATGCAAATCGTCGATTTCAATGATCGGACAATCAAGCGCCTCGTTGAGAATATCTGCTGTTTTGCGGGCGCGGGAAAGCGGGCTGGAGCAAATCAGCGCAATCGGCTGGCCGGCAAGCCTGTCTTTGGCATCACAGGCCTGCCTTACGCCGGTCGCATTCAGCGGCACATCGGCATTGCCCTGCAATCGCCCTTCAAGGTTCCAGTCGGTCTGCCCGTGGCGGATATAGTAAAACGGTCTGTGAATGATCATGGATCAGGAAATCTCTCAAAATCCCGCACTGCCCCGATATCCGTGACTCAGCGGATCATGTCCGTTCGGCCGGAAAATTCCGCCAAACCCTATTTGCGCGCTACAGGTTCAATGCGCAATATTTTTCCGTTGGCGGCATCGGTCAGAAGATAGACAAAGCCGTCCGGACCCTGGCGCACATCGCGGATGCGCGCCTTGAGCCCCTTGAGCAGACGCTCTTCGGCGACAACCTTTTCTCCCTTCAGGCTCAGGCGCACCAGCAGCCGGTATTTGAGCGCTCCGACCAGCAGATTGCCCTTCCATCCGGGGAATTTGTCGCCGGTGTAAAACGCCATTCCCGAAGGCGCAATTGAAGGGTCCCAGTAATATAGCGGCTGTTCCATGCCTGATTTATGTGTGCCCTCGCCAATTTTAAGCCCTGAATAATGCACACCGTAGGCAATCACCGGCCAGCCATAGTTGCGGCCTGCCTCAATGATGTTGATCTCATCGCCGCCTCTGGCGCCATGTTCGTGAATCCACAGCTTTCCCGTTTGCGGATGCAGGGTGGCCCCTTGCGGATTGCGGTGCCCGTAGGTGAAAATTTCCGGGCGAAAGGGCGGCTTGCCAACAAACGGGTTATCTTCAGGAACAGCGCCGTTTTTATCAATCCGGATCACCTGGCCGCGATTAACGCTGCGGTCCTGCGCCCTTTCACGCTCACCGCGATCACCAATGGTGATATAAAGCAAACCATCACGCGCAATCACGATACGCGAACCAAAATGCCGCCCGCTCTGACTTTTGGGCCATTGGCGGAAAATAATTTTTACCTTTTCAAGACGGCCATCCCGTAACTCGGCCCTTGCCACCGCCGTCCCAAAGCCGCCTTTTCCTGCCTCCGTAAACGAAAAAAAGATTGTCCGGCCGGAGGCAAAATCCGGGTCAACCACGACATCAAGCAACCCGCCCTGTCCGCCATAGGCAATAACGGGAAGCCCTTTTACCGGGGGTGATATTTTGCCGCTCCTTGAGACAATGCGCAGCCGCCCCGGTTTTTCCGTTACCAGCATACGTCCGTCGGGCAGCCAGGCCATGGACCAGGGAAACTTCAGCCCCTGCGCAATGGTTACAGCGCGCAGATGATAAAGCTCGCTGGAAAAAGATTGCCCGCCAGCCGGGGCAACAAAACCAAAAAACACGAGAACGGGTAAAATCAAATACACGCGGGCCATTTGCAAATATCCTTCCGGTTGCGTCCTGATTGGCGTGGTATTTTAGCGCGAAGCAAGAGATCGGGAAATCAGATAACTCAAGAGTGATACGCCCCTTGCAGAATATGCAGCAGCAGCAGGGTTTTCATATCAACAATCTCGCCACGCCCGATAAGCGCCATTGCCGCTTCAAACGGCATTTCTACCACCTCGATATCCTCGCCCTCATGCGCCAGTCCGCCGCCTGCGCCGGGCCGGGCCGGGCCGATCTCGGCGATGAAAAGATAAAGCTGCTCGGTGAGTGCGCCGGGTGATGAAAAGCAATGGCCATGCGAGATGAGCCTGAGCGCCTCATATCCGGCCTCTTCGAGGATCTCGCGCCGGGCGCAATTCTCGGGCGTCTCACCGGTGTCGATGATCCCGGCGCAGCACTCCCAGAGCCGTCCATGATGGCCGGCAACATAGGCGGGAAAGCGAAACTGGCGGATCAGCACAACCGTGTTTTCCACCGGGTTATAAGGCAAGACAGCCGCCGCCGAGCCATTGTCGCGATATTCCCAGTTGACACGCTGAATCTCCCCGTCGCGCCGTCTCTGGTCATATTGCGCCCGATAGCATCGCGACCAGCCCTTGAAAACCAGATCGTTTTTGATGATGCGGATTTCCGGCTCGTCCTCGTTGTTCTCGCCCCTGCCGCTCATACCCGTAAATTCTTTTTCGCGACATGCACCTCGGTTGCCTCAAGCGCCGCTTGGATACCGTCAAACAGGGCGTCCACCTCCTCCCGTGTTATGATCAGTGGCGGGCAGATCGCCAGTGTATCGCCAATGGCGCGCACGATCACCCCGTTTGCCTCGCCTGCCTTTGCGCAAGCTGCCCCGACAAGATGTTGCGGCTCGAATGCGCGTTTCGAGGCCTTGTCCGCCACAAGCTCCACCCCGCCAACCAGTCCCGCGCCGCGCGCCTCACCCACCAGCGGGTGATCTTCCAGCGCTTTTAAGCGGCTTTGAAACAGCGGCGTAAGGGCGCGCACATGAGCCGGGATGTCCTCGCGCTCGTAAATCTCGATCGCTTTGAGCGCCGTAGCTGCCGCCACCGGATGGCCGGTATAGGTATAACCATGGCCAAACCCGCCCAGCTTGCGCGATTGATCCAGCATCGCCTGATACATATCTTCGGGCACGGTCAGCCCGCCCATGGGCACATAGCCTGATGTGAGCGCCTTGGCGAAAGAGATGCTGTCGGGGGTAAAATCATAAGTCTCGCAGCCAAACCAGTCTCCCAGACGCCCAAAGCCGCAAATCACCTCATCGGAGATCATATAGACATCATATTTGCGGCATACCTGCTGGATTTTGGCAAAATACGTCGCCGGCGGCACAATAACCCCGCCCGCCCCCATGATCGGCTCGGCGATAAAGGCCGCCACCGTTTCGGGGCCTTCTTGCAAAATCATATCTTCAAGATTTGCCGCCAGACGGGTGGCAAATTCCTCCTCCGTCTCGCCATCTTGCGCAAAGCGGTAATGATGCGGGCAATCAGTGTGCAAAATGCGCTCTATCGGCAGGTCAAAGTCATTCTGCACGATCGGCAGCCCGGTCAGGCTGGCGCTTGCTACCGTGACACCGTGATAGGCCTTTTGCCGCGAGATAATTTTTTTCTTCTCCGGCTTGCCTCTCGCATTATTGAAATACCACAGCAGCTTGATCTGGGTGTCATTGGCTTCCGAGCCCGAATTGGTGAAAAAAATCTTCGAGGCCGGGGCAGGGGAAAGCTCCTTGATCTTCTCCGCCAGCTCAATCGCCATATCATGGCTCTTGCCGCCAAAAAGATGGGTAAAGGCCAGCTTGCCCATCTGCGCCGAGGCCGCCTCCACAAGCTCTTCATTGCCATAGCCCAGCGCCGTGCACCACAGCCCCGCCATGCCCTCAATATAGCGCTTGCCCTGATCATCCCAGACATAAACCCCTTTCCCCCGCTCCAGAACCATCGGCCCCGTGTCGCGGAACGTGGCCAGATTGGTGTAAGGGTGGATCAGGGTTTCGACATCGCGCGAGGCGGCATTGCTCAATTTGCTCATTTGCTTCTCGTTGTTACTTGAATTGGCTTGGCGCAGTTAGGCAAAATCGGGCGGCGGTGTAAAGCCGCCATTTAGTTCCTCAATCATCTTCGCCGCTTCAATCGGCGTCAGATCCTCCTGACAGGGGCCGAGGATTTGAACCCCCACCGGCAAACCTTCAGGCGAAAGCCCCGCGGGTGCTACGGTGGCGGGCAGATGCGCGCCGGTCGCCAGCGCCGCCCAGTGCATCAGATCGCCGTAAGGGCGCGGCCGGCCACCCACCGTAATCTGCCGCGCCCAGAAGTTCGGGTCCTGCTCATGCGCAAAGGCGCTCACATTGGCGGGCGGGCACAAGAGCACATCGTAATTTGCAAAAAACCGCGCCCAGATTGCCTTGATATGTTCGCGCTGCTCAACCAGCGCCAGCGATTGCGTGTAAGAGAGCGCCGCCCCGCGCGCCTGCATGGCGGCGTGGGTCTTGTCACTCTCATCAAGCTCACCGGCGCGCCGTATCAGACTGGCGCGGATTTTGGCTGGAAAATCAGAGGTCATCAGCGCATGCATGAGCAGGGCGTAATTTTCAAACACCTGCGCGAAATCAAGCTCGGGCCGGGCATTAAAGTCAACTCTCGCGCCCGCATCGCGCAGGGTTTCGCCGCATTGTGTTACCGCTTGTGCAATATGCGCATCCACCGGCGAGAATTCATCATCCGCCCACACCGCCACCCGCAAATCCTTCGGCGTCTTTGCCCGTGCTGGCGGCAAGTGCAGCGAAAACGCCCGCTCGCCGGGCTTTGGCGCGGCCAGAACTTGCAAAATCAGCTCCAGATCCTGGCCCGAGCGCGCCAGCGGGCCGATCACGGTTAAATCCGCCTGCATCAATGTACCGGGTTTGCCCGGAATATGGCCGCGCGAGGAGACCAGCCCGAAGCTGGGTTTGTGGCCAAACAGGCCGCAAAAATGCGCCGGCAGCCGGATCGAACCGCCAATATCCGAGCCGATATCAGCCCCCGCCAGCCCGGCGCTGACCGCCGCCGCCGCGCCGCCCGATGAGCCTCCCGGCGTGCGTTCAAGGTCCCATGGATTATTGCTGGTGCCGTAAATGGCGTTAAACGCCTGCCAGTCGCCGCTCATATAGGGCGTGTTGGATTTGGCCAGAATGATCGCCCCGGCGGCCCGCAATCTGGCGACACTCACCGCATCAGTTGCCGGAATATGGCCCCTGTATTCCGGCGCGCCGCTGGTGGTGAGCAGGTCTTTGGTCTCCAGCGCGTCCTTGATGGTCATGGGCAGCCCGTGCAGGGGGCCGGGCTTCTCGCCCCTTGCCCGCGCCGCATCCGCCGCGCGCGCCTGCGTCAGGGCATTATCAAAATCCCGCGCCGCCAGCGCATTTATGCGCGGGTTATGTTTTTCAATCCGGTCAATGAAAAGCTGCGTTAATTTTGCAGATGTCAGCCCCCCTTCCTCCATGAGGGCAAGGAGCCTGTGGGCGGGCGCAAAGGCAATATCGGAATCACGCATCAATCTTGAACTTTCAAAGTTTATAACAGGATAAACTCATCCTGCGTCACTGAGGCATAGCCCGCAATCCCCTTTTCGATCAAGTGTTCCAGATGCGCCTGAACCGAAAGCCCGGCGGCGAAAACAAGCCGCGGGTCGATATCCCTGTAGAGCTGCGCCACCATGTCCGCAATGCTCCGGTCCCCGGCCTTCAGCCGCTCGACAATGGCCGCCTCGCGCATCCGGCGATGGGCGATAAGGGCGCGGGTCAGGGTTTTGGGCCGTTTTACCTGCCCGCCATGGGCCGGCCAGTAGATATCGTCATCGCGCTCCAGAAGCTTTTCAAGCGCGGTGAAATAATCCCCCATATGGCCCCATGGCGGCGCGATCACGCTGGTTGACCAGCCCATGACATGATCACCGGTAAAAAGCGCTTTTTCTTCTGCCAGACAAAAACACAGATGATTCGAAATATGCCCCGGTGTGTGAACCGCCTCCAGCGTCCAGCCACTGCCTGCAATCTCCTGCCCGTCTTTCAGGGCAAAATCAGGGGTGAAATCCTTGTCCCCGCCATCGTCGAGCTGCGGGCCTGCTGTCTTTATGACCGGATGGGGCCCAAAGGCATAAGTCGGCGCGCCGCTGATCGTCTTGAGCCTTGCTGCGCCCGGCGAGTGATCGCGGTGGGTATGGGTGAGAAAAATATGCGAAATGCGTTCATCCCCCAGCCCCTGAAGCAAAGCTCTGATATGCGCCTCATCCACCGGACCCGGATCAATGACCGCCACCTCGCCGCGCCCGATGATATAACTGTTGGTGCCCTTGAAGGTAAAAGGACCCGGATTCTTCACCGTGATGCGGCGGATCAGTGGCGAGAACTGGTAAATCTTGCCATACTCACATTCAAAATTGCGGGTGAATGGAATTTTATCGGCCATAGGAATACCTTGTTCAGCTTCGCGTTAGGCATTATAGAGGTCTGACGAGATGAATCGACAAGCATAAAAAGGCAAAATCCCGATGACACGTGCTGCAACCCACCTGCCCGTTTTCCACACGCTCTGGCCCGCGCTTGAGGCTTCCGCGCTGCGAAAAGGTCTTCTTGTTGTTGCAGGAGCGGCCCTGCTTGCCATTTCCGCCAAGATCCAGATCCCGTTTTACCCCGTCCCCCTCACGATGCAGCCCCTTGTCGTGGTTCTGATCGGGGCGGTTATGGGGATGCGTCTGGGCGCGGCCACGGTGCTGCTTTATCTGGCCGAGGGTGCTATGGGCCTGCCGGTCTTCGCCGGTCCTGTCGCGGGCATGGCCTATCTGAGCGGCCCCACGGCGGGTTTCTTGCTCGGCTTTGTGCTTGCCGCCGCCGCCGCCGGATATCTTGCTGAACGCGGCTGGGACCGCAATCCGCTGAGCACTTTTGTATTGATGGTGTTCGCTGCGGCGCTGATCTATGTCCCGGGCCTGCTCTGGCTCGGCACCTTGTTTGGCGCCGAAACAGCGATTGCGAAAGGCTTCTTGCCCTTCATTTTCGGCGATCTTCTCAAAATCGCCCTCGCCACCGCGATCCTGCCCCTGTTGTGGAAATATATCCGCTAGGGATACCCTGCAAGTCTCATGAACTGCGCGCTTGAAATTCTTCAAAGCCGCTTCGGGTATCATAAATTTCGCCAGCATCAGAGCGCCATCATTGCCGCAGTGCTGGAAGGGCGCGATGTTCTGGCGCTCATGCCCACGGGGGGTGGCAAATCCTTGTGCTACCAGATCCCCGCCCTCATCCGCGACGGGGCAGGGGTGATCATCTCGCCGCTCATCGCCCTGATGCATGATCAGGTCGCGGCGATGCGGCTGCTTGGCATCCGCGCCGCTTATCTCAACTCCACGCTCGATTTTGCCACCGTTCGCGAAACCGAAGCCGCACTGCTGGAGGGAGAGCTCGACCTGCTTTACATCGCCCCCGAACGTCTGGCCAATGAGCGCACGCTTGATCTGCTGGACAGAAGCAAAATTGCCCTTTTCGCCATTGACGAAGCCCATTGTGTCTCGCACTGGGGCCATGATTTCCGCCCTGAATACAAGCGACTTTCCTTTCTGCATGAGCGCTACGGCGCCGTCCCGCGCATCGCCCTCACCGCCACCGCCGATGGTCCCACGCGGCGCGAGATCATCTCCGAACTGGCGCTTGAAAACGCCGATCAGTTCATCGCCTCCTTTGACCGCCCCAATATCTGCTACACCATCGCGCAAGGGGCGGGCGGGCGCGAGGCGTTGTGGAAATTCCTTGCCCGCGAACATGAAGAGGATGCGGGCATCGTCTATTGCCTGTCGCGCAAGAAGGTGGAGGATATCGCCCGCTGGCTGACAAACAAGGGCCGCACTGCCTTGCCCTATCACGCCGGGCTGCACAAGGATGAGCGCCAGCATAATATGGAGCGTTTTTTACGCGGGGAGGGGGTGATTATCGTCGCCACCATCGCTTTTGGCATGGGGATCGACAAGCCCGATGTGCGCTTTGTCGCCCATCTGAACCTGCCCAAATCCATCGAGGCCTATTATCAGGAAACCGGCCGCGCCGGGCGCGATGGCTTGCCCGCCAATGCCTGGATGAGCTACGGCTTGCAAGAAGTCATCATGTTCCGTCAATGGCTGCGCGGCTCTGAAGCGGGCGAAACCCACAAGCGGGTCCAGCATGGCAAGCTTGAAGCCTTGCTGGGCTTTTGCGAGCTGACCACCTGCCGCCGTCAGGCGCTGCTGGCCTATTTTGGCGAAGAATTGCCCGCGCCTTGCGGCAATTGCGACAATTGCATCAACCCACCCGAGACCTATGACGGCACCATAGAGGCGCAAAAGGCGCTCTCCACCGTGTACCGCACCGGCCAGATGTTCGGAGTGCAATATCTGATCGATGTGCTGGGGGGCAAGGCTGACGAGCGGATTTTGCGCAACGGCCATGACGCCTTGAGCACTTTCGGCATTGGCGCAGATGTCAAACCGGTGGAATGGCGCGGCATCTTCCGCCAGCTCATCGCGCAAGGGTTTTTAACCTCTGACACGCAAGGTCACGGCTCGCTGAAACTTACCGAAAAGTCGCGCCCGGTCCTGCGCGGCAAACAGCAGGTGCAATTGCGCAAGCGCCGGAAACCGGCCCCGGCAAAGGCAAGGCGCAGGCCCCGCACCGCGATCACTTTGTCGCAAGCCGATCAGCCCCTGTGGGATACATTGCGCACCCTGCGCCTTGATCTGGCAAGAGAGCAGAATGTCCCGCCCTATGTGATCTTTCACGATTCGACCTTAAAAGAACTGGTGAGCGCCAAACCGGCAACCCTCGATGAAATGGCCGAAATCTCGGGCATCGGCAACACCAAGCTGAAGAAATACGGCCAAGTCTTTCTCGACGCCGTGACCGGCTCACCTGATCAGCCGTGAAAGTGTCTTGAATTCCGGTGTTCCGGCGTGCTCCAGCCATTCAAAAAGCGCCATTTCCGTGTTGATGACGCTGACCCCCGCTGCGCGCATGCGCGCCAGCGCCAGTCTGCGGCTTGAAGCGGTGCGTGATGTGACGGCATCGGCAACGACATAAACCTCATAGCCGGCATCCTTCAGATCAAGCGCGGTTTGCAAAACGCAGACATGCGCCTCCATGCCGCCGATTACGATCTGGTCGCGTCCCCAGCTATGCTCATGATCGATATGGGTGCGAATGGCCTCGTCGCGCAAACATGAGAACGACATTTTTTTAAAAAACACGGCATCCCCTGCATATTTAAGCAACCGGGATGAAGTCGGCCCCAGCCCTCTGGGGTATTGTTCGGATATAATGACCGGCAAATCCAGCTCATAAGCCGCCTCAAGCAATATCGAACAGCGCTCGATCACCGGCCCGGGATGTTGCGTGACCGGATAAAGTTTTTCCTGCACGTCAATAATCATGAGTTGCGAGCGTCGTTTCTCAAGCATCTGTTTTCCCTGTTATTTTGAGCGCAAAAGCGGTTGAGAGCGCCCGTTCCTTCAGGGCGTCAAAGCGCCCCGAGGCTCCGGCATGGCCCGCATCCATGATAGTTTTGAGCAGCAGGGCGTTGTCATCCGTTTTCAGCGCCCGCAATTTCGCCACCCATTTGGCCGGCTCCCAGTAGGTCACCCGCGGATCGGTGAGCCCGGCAAGAACCAGGATCGGTGGATAATCCTGCGCGGTGACATTGTCATAAGGCGCATAGGACGCAATGGTCTCATAGGCGGATTTATCCGCAACCGGGTTGCCCCATTCGGGCCATTCCGGCGGTGTCAGCGGCAGCGTGTCATCCAGCATCGTGGTCAGTACATCAACAAAGGGCACATCGGCGATAATACCGCCAAACAGCTCCGGCGCCATATTGGCAACCGCCCCCATCAACATCCCGCCCGCCGAGCCGCCATGCGCCACAATGCGGCCCCTCGAAGTAAAATTTTTCCGCGCCAGATATTCCCCGGCGGCGATAAAATCGGTGAAACTGTTGATTTTATGCTCGCGCCGTCCGCTGGCATACCAGTGATAGCCCTTTTCCATGCCGCCGCGGATATGGGCGATGGCATAGATAAAACCGCGGGTTACCAGCGACAGATTATTGGTTGAAAAGGCGGCCGGCATGCTCATGCCATATGAGCCGTAACCATAAAGCAGCAGCGGCGCGGAGCCGTCAAGCGCAGTTCCTTTGGCGTAAAGAAGCGAGATGGGCACCAGCTCACCATCTTTTGCCGGCGCAAACACCCGCCTGGTGACATAATCGGCAGGCTCATGCCCCGACGGCACCTCCTGGGTCTTGCGCAAAACCCGGCTGCGTCTGCCCATGTCATAATCAAACACCTGCGACGGCGTCGTCATGGAGGAGTAGGAAAAGCGCAAGATATCCGTATCAAACTCATATCCGCTTTCGGCACCAAGCGAATAGGCCTCCTCGTCAAAAGCGATTTCATGCTCGATGCCGCTGGCAAATTCGCGGATGACAATGCGCGGCAGGCCGTCTTCGCGCTCCAGCCTGACCAGATGACGCGCGGTGCAATTGTGCCACAAGATCAGCCGTCCGGGCTTGTGTGGCACAACATCCTCCCAGTGCCTTGTTTCCGTCTGCGCCAGCTTGGTGCGAACAATGCGGAAATCCTCCGCCTGCAAATTGGTGCGGATATACAGATACTCCCCGTGATGTTCCACATCATATTCATGACCGCTCTGGCGCGCCGCAACCAGTATCGGCCCGGCATCAGGCCGGCTCAAATCAATCAGCCGGATTTCGGATGTCTGGTGATCATGCGCATCAATGGCAAGATATTGGCGGCTTTGCAACCGGCTGATACCGGCAAAAAATCCCGCATCGGGTTCTTCATAGATGAGGCGGTCCTCGCCCTCATTATCAGGATTACATAAAAAAACCTGCGACGGGCGGTGATTGGCGTCAAGCCGGGTGTAGTATAATGCTACTGAATCCGCGCCCCAGACCGGGTCGCCATTGGTGTCCGGAATATCGCCTCCGATCGCCTCGCCGCTTTGCGCCTCCAGAATGCGGATGGTGTAATATTCAGCCCCCTTGTCGTCAAAGGCATAGGCGATGCGCTCATGATCCGGGCTATGGGCCACGGCGGCGATATTGAAATAGGCCCGACCTTTGGCAAGCGCATTGCCGTCAATGAGAATTTGCTCGTCCGCAGAGCCGGTTTTGCGGCGGCAGAAGATCGGATGCTGGCCGCCGGTGATAAAGCGCGTGTAATATTCGTAAACGCCGTCTTTTGCCGGAACGCTGGCGTCATCTTCCTTGATGCGGCCCTTCATTTCTTCAAAAATCCGCTCCTGAAGTGCCTCGGTGTCACTCATCCAAGCCTTTGTATATGCATTTTCAGCTTCAAGATATGCGCGGATTTCGCCGTCCAGCACATCGGGATTGCGCATCACTTCTTGCCAGTTATCGGCCCTCAGCCAGGCATAGTCATCGTAGCGGGTAATGCCGTGGCGGGTATCGCTTTGTGTCCGCTTTGCCGCTTCGGGCGGTGCCTTCATGCTCATTTTGCCTCATCGCTTTTCAGATCAAGCGCTGCGCCGTTAATGCAATAGCGCAAACCCGTGGGCTCGGGCCCATCCTCGAAGACATGTCCCAGATGCGCATCGCAAGCGGCGCAGCGCACCTCCGTGCGGCGCCGGAACAAGGAGCGGTCATCATGTTCTGAAACGGCCCCCTCGCTGACCGGCGTGTAATAGCTGGGCCATCCTGAGCCGGAATCATATTTTGCCTCCGATAGAAACAGCGCCGCGCCGCAGCAGATGCAGTGATAAACGCCGCTGCGTTTTTCATCTGCGTAGCTGTGCGAAAATGCCTGTTCGGTTCCGTGCTTGCGGGTGATCCGGTACGCTTCGGGGCTGAGCTTTGCCTGCCACTGGGCATCGGTTTTCGTGATTTTTATCAAGTCTGCATCCATTTTTAACATACGATACTTGTAAATTGCCAATTCCATCTTATCTTGAATAATGCTCAAACAAGTTGGATTTGCAACTGGTAGTGAAAAAATTCCACTATTTTAACCTTATTCAGATTGTGCTTGCCCGGACGGGATAAAATGACAAAAAATTAACAAAAAAAATCTTGTTATTTCCTCGGTGCAGTTTATTTATAAGTATCTGCCCTGAAAATTCCACTATTTGATTCTGTGTTTGCAGTGGAATAGGGCTGGGTAACAAAGATCAAACTAATAACGAAAACTCAAAGGATATTTTGAGTCAGGAAAGTGTCATGAGCGAAGAACAAAACAACGCGGAGATCATTGAATTTACGACAGACATTGTCGCCGCCTATGTCGGCAACAATGTTGTGTCAACGGGAGATCTTCCCGCATTGATCGGAGAAATTTACAAAGCCCTGAGCAAAGCCGCGAAAACCGGTGATGAGCCTGCCGCCGCACCGCTGAAACCGGCCGTGCCGACCAAGAAGTCCCTGACTGATGATTATCTCATCTGCCTTGAGGACGGTAAAAAATTTAAATCCCTTAAACGCCATCTGCGCACCCATTATAATTTGACGCCGGAAGAGTATCGTGAGAAATGGGGCCTGCCGCCGAACTACCCGATGGTTGCTCCCAATTACGCCGCCGCGCGTTCGCGTCTGGCCAAGGAAATCGGACTGGGGCAGAAGAAACGCCACAAAAAGAAATAAAACACCACAAATTTGCATTTTGTTTGCAAGACCTGTTGGCCAGAGATTGTCAATATCTGGTAGGTAGCGGGGCAGAATAAAATATATATGCTGTCTGGCCGTGGGTCAGGCAGCTTTTTTATGGGGCCCTTATCTCTTAGGTAAATACAAGGTTAATATTTTTCCTTGTCAGGATTCATCAGTGGATTCATACTCTTAACTGATTCGTTTTCAGGTCGGGGGGGATATGACCGGGATTTCAGAGCTTGCTTTTCGCACCCAACTGGTGATTCCAGAACAAAAAACACTCTATGATTACTGGCGCGCCAGGACGAAAGGCGACCGGCTGCCAGGCCGTGGTGATATCAGCCCGGCCGGGTTTGCCCGCTTGCTGCCTATGATCAGCCTTGTTGATGTTGAGCGCTCTCCCAGGCGCTACCGCATTCGACTTGCCGGGACCGGCCTGCACGATATTTATCAAAATGAAATCACCGGAAAATATCTCGACGAGTTTGACCACGACTGCAAGGGCGAATACTGGCTTTCGGCCTGCTGCCGGGTTGTTGACCGCAAAAAACCGGCCCAGGGGATCATCCGCTCCAGCATAAAATCGCAAGATCACCTGGTGCAGTTCTGGCTGCGCCTGCCGCTCTCATGCGACGGCAATGAGGTCAACATGATTTTATGCCACGACAGCTTCATCTCCATGCAAAAGGCAAAGCACCTGACAAAACAGAGCCTTGCCTGTTAACTTTCGCGCCCTTTCAATTTTCGCAGAAAAGCAAGTTCGGCCCTGAGCGCCTGCCGGAGCCCGATATGCCGGTTGAGATCGTAGGCCCAGTGTCCCGCTTTGCCCAGCCGGCGTTCATGACGTATTGCGCCATAAAGACGCCGTATGATGCCCAATGTCTCTGAAGCTGCTTCGCAGCTTTCATGCATGGTTTGATAGTCAATCAGTCGCGGCAGGTGCCGTTTGCGTTCATAAAAATCCGCCCCGCTAATTATTGTCAGATTGATGGCACGCCGGAAACGGCTGCGCAAATCGCCAAACTCGTCTCTTCGCAAATTCTCTGTGCTGTCCGGGTTCATTGTTCCATCCTTGAAACTGGTATGAAGTTCCAAGCATGGGCTTTGTGAAGGCCGCGGGGATTATTATTGTTTTACCGCCTTCCGTTTTAATAATATTCGACCTGCATGATAATCCGCGCCGCCCATTCCAGTTCCTGATCATAGAGCGTTTCCGCCTCGCACCGGATCGGAACCAGCGTAAAGCACTCGCCGCTGCCGCGGATGATGCGCCGCAGCAAGGTTGCGCCGCTGGTAAGATGCGCCAGCCCGTCACAGCCCAGGGCGTTGGACATGCTGCGGCCGTAAAACCGCTCCGCGATCAGGATCGCATCCTTGCTATAAGGCCCGATTGTCCGGCTCACGCTGATGGCGACCGGATCAATCGCCGGTATTGAAATCCGGAAACCGCTTTCCTCGTTCAGCGCGCTGGCCGGTTTGTGCAGTGTCCCGTTGCCCTCAATTTTTCCCAGCAGCGGAATATCATCCCGCGCGCCTCCCTCTAGCAAATCCACCGGATGAATATCAAGCGCCCGGCTGAGTTTTTCCAGCCAGTCGATGGAAACCGTCATATTTCCCGTCTCCAGCCTCTGTATGGTCTGCGCTGTCGTGTTGGTGCGCGCGGCAAGCTGTTGCAGGGTGAGGCCGCGCGCTTTTCGCATCTGTCGTATTCGTGTTTGCATAACTCTCCGTCCTGTCCGCCTTTTTTGCATATTTTGCATAAAAAACGCCAATACCGAAAAAAATTATCCCCGCACCGCAAAATTATCGTAAAAATCTAACGCAAGAGGGATATATTCCTACAACCAGTAGGGGTGTACATCTCAGGGGTCCTGTATGGATCCGTGTATCAGTCAGGCGAGGAGGATCAATAGTCATGAATGGCAGGGGAAAACAAACGCAAATCGGCCGCAATCAGGAACAAAAGGCAATCCCCGTATTGGGAGATATGCAGGCGACGGCCTTGCAGCGGCAGATCGAAAAAAGTGTCTCCAGCGCCTTCCATGTTCCAGAACGCGAGTTGCGCGCCCGCACCCGCCGCAAGGCCCATACCGCTTTTGCGCGTCAGGTGGCGATGTATCTGGCCCATGTCGGCTGCGGCATGAGCTATAGCGAGGTCGGCCGCCTTTTTGGCCGCGACCGCACCACGGCGGCCCATGCTTGCCGACTCATCGAGGACCGGCGCGATGATCCGGGGCTTGATCTTTCGCTCGATCATCTCGAACAGGCGGTTCGCCACTGGGCCGACCGCCGCATCATGCACTCTTGAGGGAGGAAAAAAATGGCCCGTGTAAAACCACATCAGCCGGTCAGCCGTGAAATCAACCGCGAAGCCCGGCGGATTTTCAGATTGCTCGTCAAACCCGGGCGTTTTCTCGCCGGACTGGAAGGAAAAGACGGGCAATTTGGCGTCTTCAGCAGGAGACCCCGCAATTGCAGGGCCTCGGTCATCACCGCAAGGCCTTTTGTTGACGCTTTTATCGCAAAAGGCTGGATCAGTGCCGAATCCCGGGATGAGTGGGTGCTGAACGATGCCGGCGCGGCTTGGCTGCGCCGCACCCAGGCCGTGGATGACCCCTTTCTCGCCCAGCACCGCCTGAGTTCAACCCGGGCGATTGAAGCTGCCAATGGTGCGCTTGAGATTTTACCAGTGAATGAAGGCGAGGACCCGCTTGGCTGGCTGCAGGCGCGCAAGGGAAGGGGCGGCAAGCCGCTGCTCGGCAGCGCCCAGCTGGAGGCGGGGCTGCGTCTTCGCCGTGATTTTACCCTTGGGCATTTCACCCCGCGCATGACGGCAAGCTGGCAGCAAGCCGGACAGGGCCGCAAGGGCAGGCGAAACCGGGCAGGTGGCAGCGTTGAACTGAGTGACGCCGCCCTTGCCGCACGTCAGCGTTTCCGTAAAAGCCTTGCGGCGGTGGGGCCGGAACTCTCGGGCGTACTGGTGGATATCTGCTGTTATTTAACCGGGCTGGAGGATGCGGAAAAAATCAATGGCTGGCCACAGCGTTCCGGCAAACTGGTGCTGCAAATGGCCCTGAGCGCCCTTGCGCGCCATTATGGCCTGATATCGGATCAAGGCTCCGGCTGGCGAAATCCGGTGCGTCACTGGGGCGCGGAGGATTATCGCCCGCATTTTGACACTGATGCGGCGGGGGGTCAGGACGAAAGCGCCTTGTGCGCCTCATCCTGAATGCGCTTGACCATGGAGGCAAGACCGTTTGAGCGCTGCGGCGTCAAATGATCCTGAAGGCCGATCTTGCCCAGAATGGCCAGCCCGTCGGTTGCAAGAATTTCCGCCGCTGTTTTGCCGGAATAAACCTCCAGCAGAATAGACACCAGCCCGCGCACGATATGGGCGTCGGAATCGCCAATAAAATTCAGCACCGGGCTGCCGCCATCCTGACCCGGCTCAATCCGGGTATAGAGCCAGACCTGCGAGACGCAGCCATGCACTTTATTCTGCTCGTTTCGCTGCTCATCCGGCAAGGGCTTCAGTTTGCGGCCCAGCTCAATGACATACTGGTACTTGTCTTCCCAGTCCTCAAGCAGTTCAAAATCTTCGATCAGTTGCTGAATTGACATCACATCTCACAAATGAATTTCATCCATGCAGACACATAGGCGTATTTGTTGCCCGGAACAATATGCCGGGAGAGATATAAAGGAAGGGAAAAAAAATTCGCGCACCCGGATTACGGCAAAAGGGCAGGGGAAAGCCGCTTCCTGGGTGCGCGCCCCGGCAAACCGTGTTGCCGGTATTCAGTCAGGTTCAAAGCGAACCTTGGGGGTATCTTTTCATCAACTGCCTGCCACAGTGGTATCAGACGCCTAAAGCGCGATCAGGCGTTGTCGCCGGGGCCTTTCCATGCCGGTTCCAGATCCTCGCGGCTCAGCGTATTTTGCGATTGCCGCTCCAGATTGCTTTTACCCGGCGAGGATCTCAGGCGATCGGCCCCGTCAATCGGGTCCATTTTACCCGCAATATCCGGTTGTGCACCGGAAACAGGCGCATTTTCAACCGCCGCTGTGTTTGTCCCCGCCGCCCATTCATAGAGCATGCTGGCGCCGTATTTGGCCTTGTCGGCAAAGACTTTCACCGCGTTTTGGCCGGTTTCACACACCGCCGGGTTGCGGCCACAAAATCCGACAAGATCGCTTGCCGTATCGCTGGCGGCCGATACAGCCTGATTCAGGGAGACTTTGCTCGCGCTGTCTTCAGCCTTGTCGTCGCGCCCGGTTGGAAGAAGAAGGATGACTATGGAGAGCCAGAAGGCTGTGCGTATAAGATTCATGGTTTTGCCCTTTTCCAGAAATAACGCCTGTTATGTTGTTGTTGCGTTACATGTGCAGGTTTACTTGTTTCGTGTTGTTGTTATGTCCAGAAATATAGAAAAGAGAGCTATAAAATAAATAAAGACCGATATGAATATTTAATTCAATATAGAATAATATTTACAAAAAAATTTATATACTAAAACTATAAAACAATACGGCAGATATTCTCAAAAAAATTGCCTGAAATAAAAATAGGTTTTTCAGGGTTTTTTTGGAAAAATTTAGCTAAATTTCCACACCCTGAAACAGGTGGAAAACGGCGCTTTTTAAGGTTAAGCCTTTCGCTGCTGTGCTTCGGCAGGCGAGGTCATTCCTCGCAAGGCAGCCTGTCTGACCTTGCATTCGGGCTATCGCCAGTCGCACCGAAGTTCGTGGATATGGCGGGTAGGGGCGGCGAATCCGGGCGGAAAAATATTTCAAAAACGGACAAAAAAAGATTGCCGGACATTATTTTCAGGTCGATCACCACCGTTTTTAGCATTCCTTAAGGCCGCGGCTGTAAGTTATCGCCATGAATAAAGGGACAGCGGCTGAAGAAGGGCACGCTGCTAGGGATGGTGAATATCAAGGAACATCTGGCGCGAATCCGCCTCTCGCTCGCAAGTTATGTGCATGAATCCGTGCGCGGTGATGAATTGCTGCGCACCCGGCATCATTCTTTCATTTCTTCGCATCTGTTCAGCGGTCTGATGGCGCTTTGCGCTTTTCCGGTTTATCTGGCGATCGCCGGCAAGCCCGATGTGATGGAATCTCTCGCCTTTATCTGGCTGTTGACGCCCATTGGCATCGCGGCGTTTTTATCGCGCACCGGAAAGCTTGAAGCCGCGCATCTCATCTCCGCCGCCAATTTAACGGCGCTTGTCGTCTTTGTCGCCGCCATAACCGGCGGAGTTCAGTCCTTTATTATTGCCTGGCTGATCGTGATTCCGGTCGAGGCGTCTCTATCGGCCTCGCGGCGAACTGTGATCGCGGCGCTGCTGCTGGCCTGCGCCGCGCTGGTGGGACTCTTTCTTGCCGGCGAGACGGGAATACTGCCGCCGCCGCGCCATTTTGATGTCTCGATGGGCGCCCTGCTGGCCATCGGCGTCATGTCGGCGATCATCTATGTCGGCGGCATAGCGGTGAATGTGGAAAAACTGCACCGCCAGTCCGCCTGCGCGATCAAGGAGGGCGAGTCGCGCTACCGCCTGCTGGCTGAAAACGCCACCGATCTTATCTCGCGTCATTCTCATAACGGTCATGCGATGTTTGTATCCCATGCCGCCAACACGCTGCTCGGCCGCCCGCCGGAGCAATTGACCGGTGACGGGTTGTTTGAACAGGTTCATATTCTTGACCGTCCCGCTTTCCTCAGCGCCATCTCCGGGGCCTATGTCTCCGGCGAGCCGGTTTCGGTCGAGTACCGTTTGCACAAGAGCAGCCCCGATGAGGCAAACGGCCAATATATATGGGTTGAAATGCGATGTCGCATGGATGCAAACGGCGATATCGTTGCCGTTACCCGTGATATTTCCGATTACAAGGCGCAGGAGCAGAAAATAATTGAAGCCCGCGACAATGCCGAACGCGCCAATGTGGCGAAATCCCAATTCCTCGCCAATATCAGCCACGAACTGCGCACGCCGTTAAATGCGATTATCGGCTTTTCCGAGATTATGAATCAGGAATTGTTCGGCAAGCTGGAGAACGAACGGCACAAGGAATATTCAATGCTCATCCACCAGAGCGGCGAGCATCTGCTGCAACTGGTCAATGACCTGCTGAATATGTCAAAGCTTGAGGCGGGCAAATACACATTATGCCGGGAGGAATTTGATCTTAAAGAGCTGATCCGGACCGTGCACAAGATCATCCAGCCCTCGGCAGAGGAGCAAAATCTGCTTGTGGAAGAAGATCTGGCTGAAAATATCGGCCCGTTCAACGCCGATAAACGCGCCTGCCGCCAGATTTTTCTCAATCTGCTGGCAAATGCGGTCAAATTCAGCAAGCCGGGCGGCAAAATTACCCTTCATGCCTACCGCCAGAGCGGCAATATCGCTATTGCCATCTCCGATCAGGGCATCGGCATAGCGCCGGATGATATCAAGCGTCTCGGCCGTCCCTTCGAGCAGGCGGACAGCTCCTATGACCGTCACTATGAAGGCACCGGACTTGGTCTTTCCATCGTCAAGGGGCTGCTCCACCTGCATGGCGGTGCCATGCATATTGACAGCGAGCCGGGTAGGGGAACAACGGTCACGGTCACTTTTCCGCAAGAGGCGCAAGTCACAATGCTGCATGGTGGTGCAGACGGAAAAAACAATGTGACCCCCATGTCTTCACGCTTTTCAGCCTGATAGAACATGTCATGTTTAATCGGCGCCGGCCCGCTCCCCCACCCTGCCACCCATGCCATTGTTAAACTGTGGGTAGACGGGTTGGGGATCTGGCCGGAGCCAAATCAGAATAAACAAGACACGCCCCAGCCAATCCGGTTGCAAAATAATCCACGCCGGAAAGAACCCTGTTAGAACTTTATTAACGTTAATGGGCGTTAACTCGAAGAAGTCGAACAACGAGGAGAGCGTTTCTTCGCGCTTTTGACTTCATATGGAGGCCGCTATGGGTATAGTGCTTCAGTTTCAATCCCTTCCGCCAAGCCTGAGGCGGAGCATGTCGCAATTGCACAACCAGATCAGATCGGGCAAGGGCAAGAAGGCGGAAATCGTTATTTTTCCCGGCACCCGCCACGAGTATGGCTTTTCGCAAAAAAACGAACTTCAGCCCGGCGCCCATTGCCGGACCGGTGAAGGGCCGGCCGAGTAAACCTATTTATTTTTTTCTTTCAGGGCAGGGCAGATGAAATCTGTAATCTGGATAGCGCTTCTGGGCGCTGGTGTCTCTGCCTGTTCAGGGACCGGGGACTTTGGCCGCAAGCCCTATTCGGTTCTTGACGATAAAATCATTCCCGTCATCAGCAAGGGCGCAAAGCAAAGCCGCGGCAAGCCTGTCTCCTGGTATCCGTTAACCGCCGCCGAGCGCCGGATGCGCCAGTCGGCGGATTCACTGGTAATGCCCTATGGCCGGCCGGTTTTCCTTGAGCCGTCGATCAGGCGCATCGAGCGTGCTGCCATGCTCACCAACACAATCGCCTGGAATGCGCCGGAACGATATCTTTCGCGCCTGAAACGTGAAAAATTCGCCAGCGGAGAGGCCCGCATCCGGTTTATTGAAAAGCATATCTTGCAAGATCAATGGCAGTTCAGGAATTTCACAACGCAAGTTTGGCATGTGATTGCGGCGGATAAAAAACGCCTTGCCGCGCTCTTTGCTATGCGGGACAAGCGCCTTGAGGATTTTGACAATACGCTTGGAAGGGTGGCGGAAAACCGCTCGATCATACGTGTAACCCTGCGCGCTCTTGCCTTGCGCATGCGCGGATATGACAAGGCGCTCCGCCTGACGCAACTGCAATACCCTGATATATCAATAGATGAGACCGGTGCGAAGCTGATTGAACTCAAATCACAAGCGGACAAAACCGCCGCCCGGGCGCGGCCATACCTGAGTAAAGGCGGACGCCGTAACGGCAGAGGACCGGTTGCCCTTTAAAGCTGGCCGTTACCCTTAGAATGTCAAAACTTCGGTAATTACGCCATTGATCCGCGTGGTCATGGTCACCTTGCCGCCGCGTTTTTCGGTGATGACTTCAATTGTGTTGCCATCGGCGTCGTTATATTTCTGCACTTTTCTGGCGGATTGCGCCGGCTTGACAGGCGCCGCCGCGGATGCCGCCGCTTGCAGTATATTCGCCATGGCCTCAAGATTGCCGAGCAACACGCCCTCAATTTTCCCGCCGGATTTGATATTCATATACAAGAACAATGTGGGCGCTATGGGCGACGATAAAATGACGCTGTAGGTTTGCTGTTTTTTTAAATACCAGTTTTCCCCGAAGGTTTTTATGATTTCGGGGCGCAAATCAACAAGCAAGCCGGCATGCCGGCTGTAAGACGCCAGTTTCTTTTTATCTTTGATGATCGCATCATATTTCACTTTGGCAAAAGCGCCGGACAAAGCCGGTCCGCTATTGTCTTTGGCGATATAATTGACCGCCAACTCCAGTCTTGCTCTCATACGCAGCTTGACGCGCAAGAGATCAGAGGCGCTCTCGGCATCGCTCAATAATAACCAGGACATATATTCGCGGATGTCCGCGCCCGTCATCCGAGCCCTCATATTTTTGTAATATGAGTAAATATTCCGTAGAATTCTGCCCCTTTGCCGCAGCCAGACAGGAATAACAGACGCTCTGGTCAAGGTGAATTGCGGCGTGATCTCTCCCCGGACGCGCTCGCCAGACGCCAAATAAAAATTCTCTATCTTCCAGATTTGCGCCCTTTTCCTCCACTGCGTCAGCAGCGCACCATCGACCCAGGGATTAAAGTAAATAACATAAAAATCTGAGTTTCTCGCCTTGGGAACCAGCATGGAGAAGGCGAAAAAATGGCTCAGTTGCCGGTCTTTTCTGTCGAAGTAAGGCGCAATGGCCGCGTTCCACTTTGCCAGCGCATTCGGACTCATGAATTTGGCGGCGGCCACATCGTGACCTATTGTCATCTCGTTGCGAAACCTCTCGAAAACACTCATTTTGATTGTTTCCGAAAACGCGCTCCCGGCGGCAAGGAGAGCGCCAGCAAACACAAATGCGGCAAGATTTCTGATAACTGTGCCTGTTTTCCCGGTCATTACCTTTTTCCTGCTTATAAAATCCAGTTTGACAATGTACCGCCAGCGCCGCGCTCCTTACTGTCCACAGGCCCTAAGGAGAATAGGCATCCAGATGACCGGCATAGTAATCCCGGGCGACCTCCTTCACGCTGCCACTGGGAAAAGCGTCATAGAGCAGCCCGGCGGCAACACCGCCGGTTAAAGCCCCCCCAACGCCAAGGACCGGAACGGATATTACACCCACGACCGCGCCCAGACCTCCGGTAGGCAATGCGGCGGAAGCGGCAACGAGCGCCCCGGCGGCCACACCGGCCTGTGCTCCAAGCAAGGATCCGATACTGATCGCCGCGGTTCTCATATATCTGTCAACACTCTTACTGTATTCGCGGGAATTGGTGGCATACATCATATCTTGGGAAGCCCATGTAAGATTTCCAATCGTCATTATGCCCCCAAGATCGCTGATTTGATTTCCAACCGCCCGGGAACCTCTGATGGTGTTCAGAAGGCTTGAGGTCCTTGCCGCTTCACTGGGAGAAATCGAGCTGATGACACCAAGGCCGCGCGCCCCTGCGAGCCCGCCGGGAATGCCATCGGTCAGATATCCCGAAATGGTGTTCAGGCCGCCGGCTATTGTATCAAATGTTGACGAATTTGGCCCTCTGGCGGCAACCGCCGCCGGAGAGGCCGGTTCCAATGCCGGAACAGATGGCGCCGGGGCCGGTCCAAATGCCGGAACTGACGGTGTCCGGGCCGGTCCAGATGCCGGGATGGCCGGCACTGGAGTCGGAACCGACTCTGGCCGGGCCGGGGCTTTTGCCGGAGCCGGTGGTCTTGGGCCCACACTTCGCGGCGGAAATGGCGTATCGAAAAGACCCGGAGGGGCATCGGATCGACCCGATCCCTCCGGCGGTGGTGTTCCGCCGGGTCCTATCACGACAACGGGCGGCCGCGGCCTCGGGGTAACATCGCGCGGCGGAAACGGAGTATCGAAGAGACCGGGGGGAGAATCGGGGCCATCAGGTTTCACCGCCGGAGGCTCAGGCGATCCCGGCCCCGTGACCGGCCCCGCTCTTCGCGGAGTTGAAGGCCCTGTCCCCACAACCCGGCCCGGCCGGGAAGGAACCTTCCTGACTCGCTTGATTCGCTTGATTCTTTTGCGCTTTTTACGTTTGACCTTTTTAACGCTTTTACGTTTGGCTTTAGCACCCTTGCGTCCGGCCAGATAGGAATCGGCGTCTGGCGGAGCACTCCTGATTCTCTTGCGATGAGCGCGCAATCTGCGCATTTTTTTTCCGAAATAATTCTTGCGGACACGCACACCCGTGACATCGTCACTGCCGCCCCCGCCCTCGGCGCCGCCCCCGCCATGTCCCTCGCTCGCATAGGAACCGGTTGCAAGAGCCAGCACTCCGAAGCCAAAAACCAGCCCGGCCAGCAGAAATTTGCGGATATGACTGACACACGCCAATACCGAGATGCTCATCACGACCCTCCCTGCCTCCCTGCTATGTCCACACGGCCATAGTGCCGTGATTATAAACTATTTTGGCAATAAATCAACCTGTCCGGCACCGGCAGGGCAAGGGGTAAAGTGTTGTGCACCGTGCCGGTTGCTGAAAAAAGCGCCCCGGCGATCAGAACGTCAAAACTTCGGTAATTACGCCATTGATCCGCGTGGTCATGGTCACCTTGCCGCCGCGTTTTTCGGTGATGATTTCGACCATATTTCCTTTGGCGTCTTTATAGTTCTGCACCTTCCTTGAAGGGGGGGGCGGTTTTGTGGGCTGCGCAGTTCTGGTATAGCGCATTGTCGAAGCTGCCGGTTGCAGCATCGTGGCCATGGATTCCAGATCGCCGAGCAATGCTGTTTCTGTTTTCCCGGATCTATTAACATTCAAAAAGATAAACAGCCGAGGAAAAACAGGAGGTGTCAAAACGACAGAAAAAACACCGTTGTCATGAAACACCCAGTCCACTCTCAGGGATTTTATGATATCGGGCCGCAGGCTACCCAGCATATCAGCATGTCGGCTATAGCCTGCCAGTTTCTTTTTGTTCCGGGCAAGCGCGTCATTTTTCAATCTGGAAATAGCACCGGTTAAAACCGGCCCAATCCCTGATTTGGAAAGATATCCCGCATTTTCTATCGTTCTTGCGTATACCCGCAGCTTTACCCGCAAAAGGTCAGCTCTGCTGTCCACATCTTGCAATGAAAACCACGACAGAAATGACTTAATATTCCCGTTCATCAACCGGGCGCGCATATCCTTGAAGTAAGAAACGATATTCCGGATAAAGGTGCCCTTTAGCAATAACCAGACCGGTGTTAAGTTGCTCCGGGTAATCGCCGCTTGCGAGACGTCCTGTCCCCGTACCCTCTCGCCCGAGGCCAGATATATATCTTCAATCTTCCAGCCCCCGCCGCGTTCTTTCCAACGGGTGAGTAACACACCATCCACCCAGGGATTAAAATAGAAAAGATACATATCGGGTTTTCTGATGCGCGCTACGATCACCGAAAGCGCAAAAAAATCTTTCAGTTCATCGATATTCTTAACGAAATAAGGGCGCACTGTGCGATTCCAACGCTCAAGCGCCTCCGGCCTCATAAAGGCCGGTGCCGCCGTTCCCGGCGTGAGCATCATTTCGGTCCGAAAACGCTCAAAAGCATTTATTTTACGGGATTCAGAATGTGCAGGATCTCCAGAAAAGCTCAGGACCCCAATCACAAAGGCTGCAAAAACAACAGCAGCCACATGAGCCCTCTTCATTATTGTGAACTTACTTCCCATAAACATTTGACTCCCTAATTCCACCGGATCGCGGTTTTCAGAGCCGATCAGCTACCTGTTGACCGGGGGTGGGTTAATGCCGCCGACAGGGCCTGGGCCACCGGGTGAAGACTCAAAACCATCCTCACTCATTATCTTGCCAAATTCTGTAGCGCCAGCATGCACCGCGTCACCCGCTTTACCTCCCACATAAGCGCCGATAACGGCCCCTCCCGGGCCTCCCAGCGCTCCTCCCCCGGCAGCCCCCAGACCACTAAAAGCAAAATTGAGAGCTGATTTGACGCCATTATCAACGCCCTCATCAAACTCTTTCTCATTGCCCGAGGTAACCCCCTTGCTTTTCCACGCAGCATTTAGTGTGCTATGGGCAAATCCGGCAACTTGCGCCGCCTTTGCCGCGTTTCCCGTAACGCCGTTCAAAGCAACACCGACTGCCTCGTTTATAGTTGCAGCTGTTGCTACAACGTAAGGTGATAGCTCGGTCGGTTTCTGCGGCGGCGCCAGTCTTGCGGTTTCGCTCCTTACCCCCGGGCTGCCGGGCACCGGGTATCCCGGAGGTCGCCATGATCCCCCATAAGAATCTTGGGGGGCAGGTGAAGAAAGGACGGGCAGTCCGGTAGCGGCTGAGTGTTTTGTCCCACCAGGGGCTGGGAACCTCTCTGGTGTTCTCCGGTGTGCCTGCGCGTCCGGGCCAGCCCCCCCCGCCCCGCCGCTAATAGGCGCGGGCACAAACGTCCCGTTGGGCATTTTCCAGCCCCACTTGTACTCGGGTACGGGGCCACCCTTGGTCTTCACCCACCTTGGCAGGAAGGCCTTGTTCGCCGGGTCGCCCCAGGTGTATTCGGGTACTTGCCCACCCTTCATTTTCACCCACTGCTTGCGGACTTTCTTCCGCCTTGGTTTTTTATAATGCACCCTGCCCGGATGCCGCGAACGACGGACATGACTCCTCCGTGAGGAAGTCTTCTTTTTCACCATACGGTCTCTGAGGTTCTCAAGACTGTTACCGCCACCGCCACCGCCGCCGCCGCAACACGCGGCGGTGTCCGTTGCAAAGGCCGCCGCCATGAAACCGGTGAGAACCCCTGTCAATACAACAACGCCGATAGGTTTGAAATAAGCCGAAAACGGGATGACCATGAACGCTCTCCCAGTAATACCTCAGCACTTCTGCTGGGCATTTTACACTTTATCTGTATGTAAGTCATTGTTTCTCAGTGGGACATTTCGGCGCATCTGAATTCGCCAAGTCTGGCGCGCAGCATTTGTTTGTAAACCCTGAAGGGGCGAAAGGCCCGCAGAACAATAAGACCGCTCGCGCTGGCATCCTGGATAATCAGCGTCTTTTCATCCGCCTCGATATCGCGCTCTCTGGTGTCGATAATCAGATCGATTTTCTTGAACACCTGATAGGAATCATTCAGGGCAAACCGGTTCCTTCCTTTGATGTCATAAACCGCAATTGACCAGTAATCTCCCGTGAGCGGCCCGGTAAAGCGCACCGGAGCCCGTCTTGCGTCATAGCGGCAGACGAGGATTTCCATATCCGGGTTTTCTCTGGCGAAAAGCATCTTTTGATCCGGTGCCGGCGTAAATCGGGCGAGGGAGTTGACGCCAAGAGAAGAGCGAGCGTTTGCGCTGGCGCTTTTGGGCGCAAAAGCAGGCAGGGAGATAATCGTCACGATATGCACCAGGGCGGCCAGAAGGCAAACGGCAACGCTCCAGAACACGAGACGCACAATCAGCATTTTGTTCTCCTGATCGTTGGCAGAGGCGTGCTGGCGGGATCGGAGACATAGGTCCGTGAGGGATTGTAAAGCCGCAAGATCAGCTGGCGCTTCCCGTCCTCGCCGCCGGGCAGCCAGTTCCCCGGACGGGCTTCGGGTGAAAGCACCAGATGGATTGTGTCTTTGCCGCTGCGAATGATGTTTTCACTGTTAAAACCATATCTCCCGGCCGGGTTGCGGATCAGGTTGCCGTTTTCATCATAGAGCGATAGCGACCATCTGCTGGCGTCGATCGCTTTGCCATCCAGGGAATAGGTGCAGCGCGCATCAAGCTTGCGTCCCTGATCGTCCGCGGCGGCGAAAAAATACATCACCTCGAGCGCCTTGGCCGGAAGCATGCCGCTGCGGATAAAATGAGCAATTGTATAAGGGTCGGAATCAGGCGCCCCCGCCTTGCGGCGCAGCACCCATGGGCCGTATTTCAACCTGAAAAAGCCGTGCTCGTCTTCCAGCGCGTACCAGGCCGAACCAATGCCCAGAACGGTGCCGAGGATCAAAAACACAGCATATTTATAAAATGCGCGCAAACGCCCTCCCGTGTTTCTTCTGATGATCAGAGTGAAAGACTTAATTCATTTTTGGCCGCGAGACAAAACATTATCGGATTGATACGCTTCCCGCTGTGTTACCGGTCATTTTGCCATGACTTCCACTGGCGCTGCCGGCTGTTACGATTGTTAAGTCTTTGCAGCTTCCTGTTGCGCACTCCCCGGCGGCTGAAATCCTTGCGTTTTCTGACCTGTCTGTTTCCATAGCCCCTGATGTCGCCGGTGATGCGCGTCTGGCTGGGCGGCGAATTGGTGAAATAATCGTTTTCTTCATTGCCGAAAGGCGAGCGGTATGTCCGGTAAACCCGTCGTCTTTCCGAATAAGGATTGCTCCCATAGGGCCGGTTCATGCTCCGGCGTTCATCGTCGAGGAAACTGTCATCGCCAAACCCGTCATTCATATAGCCATAGCCGCCTTCATATCCGGCCCCTTCATTGCTGCGCAGAAGCGCAACCTGCGGCATGCGCAGCTGGTCTTTGGAATAGACAGAGGTCATGAATCTTTGCCAGGTGATGGCCGGAACACTGCCCCCCGTCATCCGGCGCATCGGGCGGTAATCATCATTGCCGAACCAGACCGCGGTGGAAAGCTGGCCGGTATAACCGACAAACCAGGCGTCGCGGTAGCCTTGCGTTGTGCCGGTTTTACCGGCCGCAACCGTATCTTTCAGCCTTGCGCGCCGGCCCGTTCCGTCCGTAATCACATGCGCCAGCATCATATTAAGGTCGGCGATATAGCTGGGCGAGAAAATCTGCTGCGCCTTGGGCGCGTCCCTGTCACGGTTATAGATAACCCTGTCGGTGTCCAAGGTGCGGATTTCAAGCACCGCAAAGGGTCGGACGGCCCGGCCGCCATTGGCGAATGTCGCATAAGCGCCCGCCATCTCGATGACCGAAATTTCGGAAGTCCCCAGCGGCAAGGAGCGGTTGGGAATCAGCTTGGAATAAATTCCCAGTTTTTGCGCCGTGCGGATAATATTTTTACGGCCGACTTCTTCGGCGATCTTGATCGGAATCGTGTTGATCGAGCGTTTCAGCGCCGTCGTCAGCGTAACCTCGCCGCGATAGCGCCGGTTATAGTTTTTAGGCGACCAGTCGCCAATGGTCACCGGGCTGTCATAAACGATATCATAGGGCTTGTAGCCATCGCGCAGCGCGGTGAGATAGACAAACGGCTTGAAAGCGGAGCCGGGCTGGCGTTTGGCGTCGGTGGCGCGGTTAAACTGGCTGGTGCCGTAATCCTTGCCCCCCACCAGGGCGCGCACCGCGCCGTCGGGCGCCACGGCGGCAAGGGCGGCCTGATCCACATTATAGCTGCGCGAGTTTGTCCGCAGCGCCGAGAGAATGACATAATCCGCCTTTTGCTGGATATGAGGATCAACCGTGGTCTTGACCTTGAGCGCATAGGCTCTGCCCTTGACCAGCCGCTTGGTTTCCTCAAAGGCCCAGTCAAGGAAGTAATTGGGGTTAAAACGGTATCTCTCATTCCGCCGGACAACTTCCGCCGGGCTCATCTTGGCGCTGATAATTTCGCCCTGGGTGGCAAAGCCGGCGCTCACCATGCGGTCGAGCACCAGCGAAGCCCGGGCTCTGGCGGCGGGCAGGTTGCGTGTTGGCGAATAGCGCGACGGGGCCTTGAACAACCCGGCCAGCATGGCCGCCTCCGCCAGATTAACGTTGCGGATGGATTTGCCGAAATAGGCCTGGGCCGCAGCTTCCGCGCCAAAAGTGCCGGCGCCCATATAGGCCCGGTCGAGATAAAGCTTGAGGATTTCCTTCTTGCTCAGCCGCGCCTCGATCCACAGCGCCAGAAACGCCTCGTGGATTTTGCGGCGGATGGTTTTTTCCGAGGATAAAAACAGGTTCTTCGCCAGTTGCTGGGTCAAGGTGGAGCCGCCCTGAACAATGCCGCTGGCCCGCACATTTGCCATCAGCGCCCGCATGGTGCCGATAATATCAATCCCGAAATGAGAGAAAAAACGGCTGTCTTCAATCGCCAGCACCGCATTGATGAAAACCGGAGGAAACTCTTCCAGCGGCACGGTGTTGTTGTGCAAAATGCCGCGCTGGCCGATTTCATTGCCGTTGACATCGGTGAAGACAACGCTATAGCGCTGGTTCTGGGTCCAGATGTCATCGCTGTCTTCAATTTCGGGCAGGGCGTAGCCGACAATGCCGATCGCGATAATGAGAACGGGAAGTATGGTTTCGGAGGTGATCTCAAGGCAAAACCGTGAAAAACCACGCACATGAATCCGTTCAAACAGGCTGGAAAAATTGAGCCAGCCCTCGCGCAATTGCTGCCCGAGAAGAAAGGAGAAGTCATTAATCCGGCCATCGGCCGCCAGCATCGCCTTTTTGACTTTTTCTATATTGAAGCGTTTTGACACGGGGACTGTACTAATTCCTTACAATTCTTTTGCAGGCCGGTGTATGAAGCTGATATTCACAAGGATCATGCCAGTACACTAGGCAAAACGGGTATCACGAATTTATGGCAACAATAGAGCACCGTAACGGGGTTATACCATTCTGGCGTGAAAAAACTCTTGAGGAAATGAACCCTGACGAGTGGGAATCGCTGTGTGATGGTTGCGCAAGATGCTGCCTGTTGCAACTGGTTGATGAAGAAACCGGCACATTGGCGGTTACCGGCGTTGCCTGCGCCCTGCTGGACCCGCAAAGCTGCACATGCAGTGATTACGAAAGGCGTGAATTCAAGGTCATTGGCTGCTTGCGCCTGACGCCCGAGCTTGTCCGCACGCTGGACTGGCTGCCTGTGACCTGCGCCTACCGCCTGCTGGCCGAGGGGCATGATCTTCCCGTCTGGCATCCGCTGGTTTCGGGTGATCCGCAAAGCGTGCATAGAGCCGGGATTTCCGTTCAGGGAAAAACCGTGTCCGAGAACGACATCGATCCTGATGATCTCGTGGACTGGATAATTTCCAGTGACGTTGAGGAAAAAACCATAAAATAAAAACACGTAATATGTTAATATATTTGACAAATATGGCAATTAATCCCCGATAAAGAAAAAATTATTACAAAAAACGTAAAAAATAACTTGACGCCGTAACGCTGTTCAGGGTAGAGTCCTCTACAGTCAGACAGTTGCGTTTGGGCCTTCTCCTTCACCCCGGCCCGCGCCCGGATCAAATGACGAACAGCTGAAATTGTAATGAAATCCAAAAGCCTCGCCAACTGGCGAAAGGTGCGTGAAGCCTATTGTAACACCTCCATGCCCGTGCGGGATATCTGTGCCCGTTTTTCGGTCAGCGGAAGTTCCTTGTACCGTCATAGAAAGCTTGAGAACTGGCCCAGGCGAAGCGAAACCAACCGCTCCTGCGCGGCAAACAAAACCAAACCGGATCTGCCGCAATCAGAAGCCATTGACATGGTTTCGCGTCTCTCGGGCGTATTTCTCAAACAATTGCGCGAGGCCGAAGCCGCCGCGAACGCCTCTGGCACAAGCGCTGCGGAGCGTGAGCGCGCGGGCCGGGCGCTCAGCGTATTGTGGAAAAACTATGAAAAACTGAAAGAGCATGAAGAGATGCAAACCGTGGACGACAGTAAAACCGGCACTGGAAAACCCGCCGGATGGCAAAGCGGCGAGGAGGAGCGCCTGCGTAAGGAAATTTATAAGCGCCTCACGCGCATGTTGCAAAAACGGCGAACTGAACGCGCTGCTAAAAAAACTGAGCCTGAGTGATCTGGATTTTCTCATTCATGACTGGCAGCTCTGGGCGCGTGATGACCAGTTGCCGCCGCAAGGCGACTGGACCACCTGGCTGTTGCTGGGCGGGCGCGGCTCGGGCAAGACCCGGGCCGGGGCGGAATGGGTCCGCATGCTGGCAACGGGATCCTGGCCTTATGAGGGGCTGGGGGCACAGCGTATCGCCCTTGTCGCCGAGACCATGGCTGATGCCCGCGATGTGATGGTTGAGGGCGAATCAGGCCTTCTGGCCATCCATGCCGGACATGAGCGGCCCGATTACACATCCTCGCGCCGCCGCCTGGAGTGGAAAAACGGCACTGTCGCCTATCTGTTTTCGGCCGAAGACCCCGATAGCCTGCGCGGGCACCAGTTCACCGCCGCCTGGTCTGATGAGCTCGCCAAGTGGCGCTATCCGCAAAGCACATGGGACATGCTGCAATTTGCCCTGCGGCTGGGGGCGCGCCCGCGCCAGATCGTGACTACAACCCCGCGTCCCATCGCGCTCTTGAAAGACTTGCTGGCCCGGGATGATGTCATAACCGACCGCGCTACAACCGGCTGTAATGCCGATAATCTCGCCCCGGCTTTTTTTGCCGCCGTCATCAACCGCTATGAAGGCACCCGCCTTGGGCGTCAGGAGATGATGGCCGAAATTCTGGACGATAACCCGGATGCTCTGTGGCGGCGCGATCTGCTGGAGCGGATCACCAAAAAGGACCATCCGCCGCTGGAGCGCATTGTCGTTGCCGTTGATCCGCCGGTCAGCCGCGGCAAGGGGGCAGATGCCTGCGGGATCATCGCCGTCGGCCTTGCCTCTGACGGCATGGCCTATGTGCTTGAAGACGCCAGCATACAGGGGCTGCGCCCGCGTGACTGGGCAGCCCATGCAATAGGCATATACAGGAAATACGGCGCCGATTGCCTGATCGCCGAGGTCAATCAGGGCGGCGAAATGGTGCGCGATGTTTTGAACCAGATCGACGGGACCCTGAGCTACCGCCCGGTTCACGCCAAACGCGGCAAATGGCTGCGCGCCGAGCCGGTGGCCATGCTCTACGAGCAGGGCTGGGTTCGCCATGTGGGCGCGATGCCCGAACTTGAAGATGAAATGTGCGCCTTTACCGCCGATGGCCGCGCCAACGGACACAGCCCCGACCGCCTTGACGCCCTCGTCTGGGCGCTGACGGAACTCAAACTCACCCGCAGTGCCGCTCCGCGCGTGCGCACAATTTGAAAAACACCTGACAGGAGGGGAAGGTTTTGCTTTATCAACGCCTTATTGACTGGATCCGCCCCGCATCCAGCGAGACCAAACAAAGCGCCGCTGCGCCTCTGATTGCCCTGAATGCCCATGGGCGGCCGGTCTGGACACCGCGCAATTATACGGCGCTGGCCAAAGAAGGCTTCATGCGCAATCCGGTGGCTTACCGCTGTGTACGCATGATTGCCGAAGCTGCTGCTTCCATCCCCTTTACCCTTCGTGAGGGGGCGAGCGAACTGGACAGGCACCCGCTGCTTGACCTGCTTAAAAAACCGAACCCGGTCACAGGTGGGGTCGAGTTTTTTGAAGACTGGTACAGCTATTTGCAAATCGCCGGTAATGCCTATTTCGAGGCGGTTTCGCTGGAGAGTGAAATTCGCGAGCTTTATGTCCTGCGCCCCGACCGGGTCAAGGTAATCCCCGGCCCCGAAGGCTGGCCGTCCGCTTATGAATATTCTGCCGGTGGCCGTTCAATCCGCTTCGCGCAAGATACCCCGAATGGCATCCCGCCCATCTACCATATGGCCCTGTTTCACCCTGACAGCGATCACTACGGCATGAGCCCGCTTGAAGCGGCCGCCTGCGCCATCGATATCCACAATGCCGCCGGTGCCTGGAACAAGGCGCTTCTCGACAACTCCGCCCGCCCCTCCGGCGCTCTGGTTTATCAGGGTAAGGGGGGGAATTCCAATCTGAGCGAAGACCAGTTCGCCCGGCTGAAAGCCGAGCTGGAAGGCGCCTTTCAGGGTATGGAAAACGCTGGCCGTCCCATGTTGCTTGAAGGCGGTCTCGACTGGAAGTCCATGGGCTATTCCCCGCGCGAAATGGACTTTATCGACGCCAAGCACACCGCCGCGCGTGATATCGCCCTGGCCTTTGGCGTTCCGCCCATGCTGCTGGGCATCCCCGGTGACAACACTTTTTCAAATTATGCCGAAGCCAACCGCAATTTCTGGCGCCAGACCATATTGCCGCTTGTTGCCAAAACCGCAAACGCCCTGACCAACTGGATAGGTCCAGCCTATGGGAACAATCTGCACCTTGGCTTCAATCCGGACCGAATCGAAGCGTTGAGGCTTGAGCGTGAAGCCTTGTGGAAACGCATTGGCGCCGCCGATTTTCTGACCCCGGACGAAAAGCGCGCCGCCATCGGCTACGGCCCTTTGAGTGAAGATGAATAGTTCCTTCGATATTCCCGGGCCCGCCCCGGGCAATCCAGATCGACTGGTGCAATATGACCAAGGAGTTTCCATGAAAGAGCTTGCAAAACGTCCCGGCTGTGAGACCAAATTCGCTCCGTTTGACTTCAAACGCATTGACGCCAAAGGCACTTTTGAGGGTTATGCCAGCCTGTTTGGCAAGGAAGACCTTGGTCATGACATCATCATGCCCGGCGCCTTCCGCAGCTCTTTGAAAAAGCGCGGCGCAAGCCAGATCAAGATGCTCTTTCAGCACGACCCCAAAGAGCCGGTTGGCGTCTGGTCTCATATCGCTGAAGATACAAGGGGCCTGTTCGTGCGCGGCCGTCTCAACACCCAGGTGGCCCGCGCCCGTGAAATATTGAGCCTGATGCGCGATGGCGCGATTGACGGGTTGTCCATCGGCTTTCACACCCTGAAAGGGCGCACCGACCCCAAAACCGGCATCCGCAAGCTGCGCGAGGTTGATCTGTGGGAAATCTCCATCGTCACCTTCCCCATGCAGCCCGATGCGCGCATTCATTCGGTCAAACAGGGCTCGGGCAGGCTGCCCACCACCAGAGAATTCGAGTGCTGGCTCACGCGGGATGCTGGGCTGACGCGCCGTGAGGCCCGAACCGTGATCGGCAAGGGCTACCGGGCAATAACCGCCGGGCGGGATGCCGCCGGATTGCCGCAACCTGCCCAAGCGCAACTTGCCCGGAAAATCCGGCAGGCGGCGCAGATTAT
>JAJRYE010000017.1 GCA_024275895.1 Alphaproteobacteria bacterium
CCGTACCGCCGCCGTGACATAATAAATTCCCTCCATCAATTCAACGGGTTGATAATAACACCATAGCCAATGAAAGGGGAATTAAGGTTTCAATTATTCAGAGGTCTCAACTGAAATAATTTTGAAAACAATAAATTACATATTTGAGCAATAATTCCTTGTCCCGAATTGGCGTTAAATAATTTTATGGTTTTGCGATCCTGATGCTGGCGAGAGCCTTGGCCTCCATGCCTTCACCGCGGCCGGAAAAGCCCAGCCCTTCGGTTGTGGTGGCCTTGATGCTTACCCGGTCAACCGGGACTCCGAGCATTGCGGCAAGCTTTTCGCGCATGGCCTCGCGGTGCGGCATGATCTTCGGGCGCTCGCAAATGATCGTGATGTCAACCAGCAGGATTTCACCGCCCCTGGCCGCAATCCGTTCGGCGGCGAAGCGGACAAACCGGTCTGAAGCCGCCCCGGCCCATTGTTGATCCAATGGGGGGAAATGCGTGCCAATATCGCCTTCGGCCACCGCGCCCAGCAGCGCATCCGTTACCGCATGCAGGGCGACATCCGCGTCTGAATGGCCTTTCAGGCTCTGGTTGTGAGGGATTTCAACGCCGCAAAGGGTGACGGATGCCCCCGCCTCGAAACAATGGACATCATAGCCAAATCCGCTGCGGTATTCCGCATCGCCTTTCATTTTTTTATCAGCCAGAACCAGATCCTCCGCTGTGGTGATTTTACTGTTGTCTTGCGCGCCTTCAACCACGGCAACCTTGATGCCGGCCCATTCGGCCACCGCCGCATCATCGGTGAAGGCAAGCTCACCCTTGCGCGCGGCGTTTTGGTGCGCAGCCAGGATGGCTTGAAAATGAAAACCCTGCGGCGTCTGGGCCCGGAACAAATTCTCGCGCGGGCAGGTGCCGGTAATCACGGAGTTTGAAACGCGCTTCAGGGTATCAGCCACGGGCAGGGCGGCGATGGCGCCTTTGTGAACTGCGAGCGCATCAATAACCCGGGAGATGATTTCGTGCGAAACAAAGGGGCGGGCAGCGTCATGTATCAGCACGTTATCAGGTCTCATGGTCCGCAGCGCCTCAAGCCCGAGCCGAACGGAATCCTGCCGGTTCGCGCCGCCATTCACCGGCGGCAAAGATTTGCCAAGGCCTTTGCTGGCGGCCTCGAAATGCGCCTTGTCATCGGGATGAATAATTGTCAGAACCCGGTCAATAGCAGCATGGGCCTCAAAGGCGGACAAAGTGTGATGCAGAACAGAAGCCTTGCCGATTTGCCGGTATTGCTTGGCCACGGGGCCGCCCAGACGGGTTCCTCTTCCGGCAGCGACAACAAGCGCTATTGTTTTTTTTCCTGTCCGCGTCATCGAAAGCCGATTCCTTTTCGTATTTTCTTGCCGCGCCCGAATGATACATATAGTTTGCCTTTGTCAAGAACACTATTGTTTGGAGCCTGTCGATGTTTAAAGGATCTATTCCCGCCCTGATTACGCCGTTCAAGGATGGCGCCGTTGACGATGTTGCATTTCAGGAGCTGGTGGAAAAACAGATCAAGGCCGGCAGCCTCGGTCTGGTTCCCACCGGGACAACCGGCGAATCGCCGACACTGAGCCATGATGAGCACAAGCATGTGGTTGATCTTTGTATTGAGGCGGCGGCAGGGCGGGTGCCGGTGATCGCCGGCGCCGGCTCCAATAACACGGACGAGGCCATAGAGCTCACCCGGCACGCCAGGGAGGCGGGCGCGGATGCCGTGCTGGTGGTGACACCCTATTACAACAAACCGACCCAGAGAGGGCTTTATGCCCATTACAAGGCGATCAATGATTGCGCCGATATCCCGATTTATATTTACAATATCCCCGGACGCAGCATTATCGACATGTCGGTCGAAACCATGGCGAAGCTGTTCAAGCTGCCCAATATCGCCGGGGTAAAAGACGCTACCGCCGATCTGACCCGCGTGACCAAATACCGTAATGCCATGGGCGAGGGCTTTAACCAGCTCACCGGCGATGACGGCACGGCTTTGGGCTATGCCGCCCATGGCGGGCATGGCTGCATTTCGGTGTCGGCGAATATCGCGCCCGAGCTTTGCGCCGCGTTCCAGAGCGCCTGCATGCGGGCCGACTATGCCGCGGCACGCGAGATCCAGGACCGCCTGATGCCACTGCACGACGCGCTGTTTTGCGAGGCCAGCCCGGCGCCGGTGAAATACGCCGCGCAGCTTCTGGGGATTTGCCGGGCGGATGTGCGCCTTCCCATCGTGCCGGTCTCGGATCAGGGCAAAGAGGTCATCAAATCGGCCATGCACCATGCAGGATTGCTGAGCGCCTGAAACACAGCCATGGCAAGAAAGAAGAAGAAAAAGGATGACCGGCGTATCGTTGCCGACAATAAAAAGGCGCGGCGCAATTACGAGATCGATGCCGTCCTTGAGGCCGGTATTGTCCTGACCGGATCGGAAATCAAATCCATCCGTTCCACCAGTGCCTCGCTGGCTGAATCCTACGCCTCAGCCGAAGGTAACGAGCTGTTTCTCATCAACGCCAATATTCCGGTTTACGAGCAGGCGGGGCGGTACAATCACGCCCCCAAACGCCCGCGCAAACTTCTGCTTCATCGCAAGGAAATCGACAGGCTGGCGCAGGCCGTGCAGCGCGAGGGCATGACGATTGTGCCGCTAAAACTCTATTTCAACAAACGCGGCATAGCCAAGCTGGAGATTGCGGTTGCGCGCGGGCGCAAAATGCATGACAAGCGCCAGCTTGAAAAGGACCGCTCCTGGAAGCGTGATCAGGCCAGGATCATGCGTGATCGGGGTTAAAGCAACCCGTCGCCCAGCTCCTCGATCGCATATCCCATGGCCTCAAGCCCTTCTTCGAGATAATCGGGAAACAGCGGCATGCCGAGAAGATATTTGTCGGTTTTGTTGATTCGCTCGCGCCGCGCCGTTTCCACCGCCCGGTCCCAGTCTTCAGGCTCATAGGAGCCGCGGCCAATCCAGGTCAGGACGACCAGGGCAATTTTCTCATCTTCGTTCAGGTTGCTGATGTATTGCGCCGTCTCGCCCGGATCGGTGTCACCGCGCCGGTCTTCCAGCATGCTGATGGCGCCATCTTCGTTCAACTTCATGTCTGCGTCATCGCCCCAGGATATGCTTCCCTTGGTCTCGTATTGCCGGGATTTGAGGATGATATAGGCAACTTTTTCTGGCGAAATATCCATATTTCTGGCGTCTCTTATTTGCTGAAATGTAAATTCATCAGCCTCATTTTCCTTTCATAGTAGAGCAAACGCCGCCCGCGTCAACCGCTGAGAAAACTTCTGATTTGGCAAAAAACCTGCATGAACATGTCCTCTCTCAGACGCCTTGTATTGGTGTTGTAGCGGGAACAGTGATACGAATCGAACAAGGTGATGTCACGGCTCAATCGGTGATTTGCGCCATGGGAAAAGCTGAAATCCGTCCGCCTGAGACCAAAAGCGCTGATCAGGCTGTCATGGGAAATCCTGCCCAGGGCGAGAATGGCGCGCAAGTGTTTATGATGCGCGATTTCAGCGCTGAGAAACCGGCGGCACATGTTGATTTCCGCCGCAACGGGTTTGTTTTTCGGCGGTACGCAGCGTACCGCGTTGGTAATGCTGCAATCGATGAGTTCAAGCGAATCATCAAGGCGCGCCTTGTAAGCACCGCTGGCAAATCCAAACCGCAGCAGGGCGGCATAAAGAAGATCGCCGGCATAATCGCCGGTAAAGGGGCGGCCGGTTTTATTGGCCCCCTTCAGGCCCGGCGCCAGACCGACAATCAGCAGCCTCGTCCGGGCGCCGGAAAAAGCCGGCACCGGGGCATTGAACCATTCGGGATAAAGCCGCCTGTTGTCCTGCCTGAACCGGGCAAGACGCTCGCAAAGCTGACAATCGGCAGGCGGAATTTTCAGCTGTCTTCTCACGTTTCGACGTAATCTTCATCGTCATAGCTGTCACCAGGCTCGACGCGGTTAGGCTGGCCCCTGCGTCCGACTATGCTCTCCATATCGGCAAGATCAATAAACTGATCAGCCTGACGGCGCAGCTCGTCGGCAATCATCGGCGGCTGGGTGGCAAGGGTTGAGACCACGCTTACCCTCTTGCCGCGTCGCTGCACTGATTCCACCAGGCGGCGGAAGTCGCCATCACCGGAGAAAATGATGATGTGATCAAGATTGTCCGCCATCTGCATGACATCGACCGCAAGTTCGATATCCATATTGCCCTTGATCTTGCGCCGGCCGGTGGCATCGGTAAATTCCTTGGTCGGTTTGGTGACCATGGTGAAACCGTTATAATCCAGCCAGTCGATCAGCGGCCGTATGGGGGAAAATTCCTGATCTTCCATGAGCGCGGTATAATACAGCGCCCTGACAAAAACTCCCTGGGTGCTGAATTCCTTGAGCAGATTTTTGTAATCAATATCAAAACCGAGCGCTTTTGCCGTAGCGTACAGATTTGCACCATCAATAAAAAGGGCAACGCGTTCATTGGGGTAAATTCTCATGAGTGAGCCTTCTTTTATGTTATATGCTCTGATCCCGAACCTTGTAAGGAATAGCGTTCAGGAAATCTAGTGATAGTTGATTATATCAGCCTAAAGATGAAGGTGTGAATGCTAAATGATTTTAATCGGTTTGGGGGCAAACCTGCCGGGACGCTGGGGAACGCCAAAAAGCACGGTAATCAGGGCGGTCAGGGCGATCGGAGAAGCCGGAATTCGGGTCACGGCACGCTCACAACTTTTCGTGAGCGCGCCGCTGGGCCGGGGCGGACGGGGGGTCTATGTCAACGGCGTTATTGAGGTTGCCTCGCACTTGCCGCCCGAAGCGCTGCTGCGGCGGCTGCACGAGATTGAAAAACAGGCCGGAAGGCGAAGGGGAGTGCGCTGGCGCCCGCGCGAGCTTGATCTTGATCTGCTTGACTGGCACAGCGTAATTCGCGGTGCAAACCAGAGCGCCATGCAGGCGCGGTTTATCCCGCTCATGCTGCCTCATCCCGGAATTGCGGCGCGCGCCTTTGTGCTTGCGCCGCTTGCCGCGATCGCACCGCGCTGGCATCATCCCGTTACCGGGCTGACGCCGGCGCAGATGCTCAAAGCCCTGCCACCGGCGGCGGCGGGAAGAATTTTAGATCAATCAAGGCTTGCGGAAAAGCCGATAAAGCCCTAATTAAGGGAAAATCACCTGGACATTCCAAACATTGGAGAGCTGTGCTCATGGCGCGCGTTACTGTTGAAGATTGCATTGAAAAAGTTGAAAACAGGTTTGACCTGGTGTTGCTGGCCAGCCATCGCTCGCGGATGATTTCATCCGGTGCGCCGCTGACCATTGACCGGGATAATGATAAAAACCCGGTCGTCGCCCTGCGCGAGATTGCCGAGGAGACGGTTTCGGCAAATGATCTGCGCGAAGATCTCATTCATTCCATGCAAAAATATGTCGATGTGGATGAGCCCGAAGCCGAGGCAGCACCGCCGACCGCGGCAATTGAGCATGAGAACCAGGATAAGGCTGCCATGGCGCCGGAAAGCGATTCTGCCGGAGTGAGTTCGATGGAAAGAATGTCGGAAGAGGATTTGCTGCGGGGGCTTGAGAGTCTGGCCGCCAACGGCAAGTCAGGCTGAGCGGCGAAAACGGCAAAGGCGCGCTTAAAGGAGTGTCTGCTCCATGATGAGGCAATTTGAACTCGTTGAGCGTGTTAAAACCTATGACTTAAATGCCAATGAGGCCCTGCTCAACCGGGCCTATGTTTACGCCATGAAGGCCCATGGCAGCCAGAAACGGGCCTCGGGTGATCCTTATTTTTCGCATCCGCTGGAAGTCGCGGCGATCCTGACCGATTTAAAGCTCGACGACGCCACCATCGCCACGGCGCTGCTTCACGATACGATCGAGGATACCGATGCAACCCGCGAGGAGCTTGATGAGCTGTTCGGCGAGGAGATTGGCGCGCTTGTCGAGGGCGTCACCAAGATCGAGCAGCTTGATCTGGCCTCGAAAAAAGCGGCCCAGGCGGAAAATCTGCGCAAGCTGCTGGTCGCGGTATCCAGCGATATCCGGGTGTTGCTGGTAAAACTGGCTGACCGTCTGCACAATATGCGCACATTGCATTATGTGAAGCCGGAAAAACGGGTGCGCATCGCCGAAGAAACCATGGATATCTACGCGCCTCTGGCGGCGCGTATGGGAATGCAGGAAATCCGCGAGGAACTGGAAGACCTCGCCTTTGGCGCCCTGAACCCGGAAGCGCGCGATGCCATTATCGAGCATCTTGCCGAGGGCAAACCCGCCCGCGATGCGCTGATCCCGGATATTGTCGAAAAGCTGCGCGAAAAACTGGGCGAGCACGGCATTGAATCGGCGATCAAGTGGCGCGAAAAAAAGCCATACTCGATCTGGCGCAAGATGGAGCGGCGCTCAATCTCGCTTGAGCAACTCTCCGATATTCTGGGCTTCCGGATTATTGTCGACACGATTGACGAATGCTATCTGGCGCTCGGGGTGGTGCATCAAAGCTGGCCGATGGTGCCCGAGCGCTTCAAGGACCACATCTCCTTGCCCAAGGAGAATGACTACCAGTCCATCCATACCACGGTGATTGACTCCAGGGGCAATCGCATCGAATTGCAAATCCGCACCTGGAACATGCATGAGGTGGCCGAGCACGGCATTGCGGCGCATGCTTTGTACAAGGATGCCGCCTCCGATGCCGGCGCGGTGCCCTTTACCAGTGAATCGAAAGCCTATCGCTGGCTGCGCGGCATGGTGGACCGCCTGAGTGAGGGCGATACGCCAGAAGAATTTCTCGAGCATACCAAGCTGGAGCTGTTTCAGGATCAGGTATTCTGCTTTACGCCCAAGGGGCGGCTGATTGTTCTGCCCAATGGCGCCACGCCGATTGACTTTGCCTATGCGGTTCATACCGATGTCGGCAATACCTGTGTCGGCTGCAAGGTGAACGGCCGTCATACGCCGCTCACGACCAAAATGAAGAACGGCGACGAGGTGGAGATTTTCTGCTCCGACGCCCAGGTGCCGCCGGCGGCGTGGGAGAAGATCGCGCTCACC
>JAJRYE010000001.1 GCA_024275895.1 Alphaproteobacteria bacterium
AAGAGTATGTTTGCGGGTCGGGTGCATCGCCAAAAAGCATATTGGCCGATAGAACGGTTCTATGGATGCAACTGATTGCAATGAAATTGCCATGTTATTGAAGCCCAGAACCTTGGTCAGCGTCATCGGCACTGTCGCACTCACAGTGCCGACAAGATTGTTGTTTGCGAATGAGAAGCTTGGCGTGCTGATCGTTCCTGAAGACGGCAGATTGGCCTGGAAGTAGTCTGTCGCAACCTGAATTTTTTCAGCGTCGGTTCCGTTGCCCAATGTGCCGGCCATGGCTGCGGCATCCAGGTTGCCGCGCACTCCTGCGAGAACCGCAGCGTCCAGCGTTGATTGCAGTTCCGATTTAAGTGTAATTGCCCGGCCATAATCAAGGGCCATGCCGCCCGCGAATACGATCGACACGGCGGAGATTGAAAATGCAATGGCGACACCACCGGATTGCTGTAAGCCGAACTTTTTCAAAAAGCGGATTGCTCTATAGCGATAATTGGTCATCTAAGCCTCTAACAAGTTTCAATATTCCACTAAGCCGGATATCAGGTTGTCTGCGGTCGGCTGTTACCAGTTGCCCTGCTATAGCGCAAAGAGATCCAACCAAAACGGCACCGCAACAATCTAAAATACTCCGCACACTGGAGAGCCAAATAGACCGTGCACGAATAGTGTTAAATTACTTATAATTATGGGTTTTATAGTAGTGCCGGAGCTCATCTCTTTTGGAGACACCCGGTATGTATTCGTTCACCAAAAGTCGGGACGGGGACGCATTGCGATTGCTACCGGAAGCAATGTCGAGACATTGTTCTCGCACCGAGAGCCGCCAAAATGGCCGACCCGACAACAGCAACCGGGTCGACTATGAAACTATCTACCGCCCGCGCAGGCGCTTGAGCAACCTCAGATCGGGATAGCTATCTGCCGGAATACCGTATTTAATCTGCACGGCCTTGATCGCGGCCCGGCTTTTAACACCAAGCGTGCCATCAACGCCGCCGACATCATATCCGCGCCTGACAAGAAGGCGCTGCAATTCGCGGATTTCCTTGTGGCCAAAATTATCAATTGGTCCGCGTCCGGGATTGACCAGCGGCGCGCCGCCAAGACGGGTGGCGAAATAGGCCGCCGAAGTCGCATAGGTGAGTGAATTGTTCCACTCGGTATAGACGTCGAAATTCGCATAGGCGAGAAAGGCCGGGCCGTTGCGCCCCATCGGCAAATGCAGCGATGCCTGCATATTGTCGGCTTGCAGGCGCTTGCCACTTCTATAGCGCACACCCCATTTGGCCCAGGTCGCGCGGGGATGTTTTATGGCCAGATCGGCTTCGGCCCAGTTCATGCTGCGGGGAATAAGCACCTCCTCAAGCCAGGGCTGATAGGCGCGCCAGCCGATATGAACCAGATATTTGGCGGTGGAGGCCAGAACATCGGGCACGCTGCGCAAAAGATTGCGGTGGCCGTCACCGTCATAATCGACCGCGTGATTGAAGTAATGGGTTGGCAGGAATTGCGTCTGGCCAAGCTCGCCGGCCCAGGAACCGATCATGTCGGATGCCTTGAGATCGCCGCGGTCGATGATTTTCAACGCCGCCATCAGTTCGGGACGGAATAGTTCGGGCCGTCTGCAGTCATAGGCCAGGGTCGCCAGCGACCGCAGGCTTTGGTCCTTGCCCATGGAGGCGCCAAAATCGCTTTCAAGCGCCCAGAAGGCGACAAGCACCTGTGCCGGCACGCCATAATCCTTTTGGATGCGGGCAAATATATTTCGATGTTTGCGCATAAGCTGGCGGCCACGCTTCATGCGGTATGGCATGATCACGCGCTTGGCGAAGCTGAGGAAGTTTTGCGAGAAAAAGCCCTGGCGGCGATCTTTTCTGATGAT
>JAJRYE010000018.1 GCA_024275895.1 Alphaproteobacteria bacterium
GAAAAGCTCGTGGTCAGCAGCTTTGCCAAGCTGGGCCGGCTTGGCTATTCGCAGGGCAATCATCTGGCGCAGATCGATGTTCAGCTCACCCCCACGGAGACACGAAGCATTCACACCAACAAAATCATCAAGGCCTGGCGCGAGGCGCTGCCGAAAATCCCCGGCGCCGAGCGCATCGCGGTTGGCGGAAGGCGCTCGGGTCCCGGCGGGCGCGATCTTGATATCCGGCTGACCGGCAGGAATATCGCCAGCATCAAAAGTGCCGCGCTTGAGCTTGAGGAACTGATGAGCAATTATCCAGGGGTGCAGGACACCGCGGATGATCTGCCCTTTGGCAAACAGGATGTGATCGTCACCCTCACCGCGCGCGGGGCCGCGCTTGGCTTTACGCCGCAAAGTATTGGCGAGCAGTTGCGCAACGCCTTTGAAGGGGCCATCGCCCGGCGTTTTGCCCGCAATGCGGAAGAAGTCACCATAAGGGTATTGCGCAAAAAGGACGCCAACGGCATTCAATCCTTGCGCAATCTTTACCTCAAAAGCCCCTCCGGCGCGCATGTCCCACTGCTGGAAGTCGTCGATATCCACGAAAAATCCGGCTTTTCGATCATCAACCGGCGCAACGGCAAGAACGTGATTTCGGTAACGGCGGATATTGACCTGAAGGTCTCATCGGGTCTGGAGGTGCAAAAGGCGCTGGAGCGCAGCGGATTGCCTGAAATTGCGCGCAAATATGATGTCTCCTACCGTTTTGCCGGGCGCTCGGAGGACCGGGCTTCGGCCTTTGCCAATCTCAAGCTTGGCGGCGGCATTGCGCTGGTTTTGATCTTCATCATTCTCGCCTGGGTATTCGCCAGCTATTCGCGCCCCTTTATCGTGATGATCATCATTCCCTTCGGCATTATCGGCGCCATTTTGGGCCATCTGATGATGGGCTTCGCGCTGACCATTTTGAGCATTATCGGCGTACTCGGACTGGCGGGGATCATCGTCAATGATTCCATTATTCTGGTCTCGCAGGTGGATGAGCGGCTGGGGCGCGGCGAGAGCATGACCGAGGCGGCGGTGGGCGCGGCGCAGGACCGCCTGCGCGCCGTGCTCCTCACCTCGCTTACCACCATTGGCGGGCTGCTGCCCCTGATGTTTGAAACTTCGCTGCAGGCGCAATATCTGCTGCCCATCGCCATTACCATGGTGTTCGGGCTTGCGGTCTCGACCGTTCTGGTGCTCATCATCGTGCCGGCCAGTCTCGGGGTGCTGGATGATCTGGAGCGGCTGTTTGGCCGGCGCGGCGCGGGCGGCGGAAATCAATTGCAAGAACACATATCCAGATGATACGAATGCACGGTGCATAAGGACGGGTCTGATAACAGTTCGGGAGCCTGAATGGGCGCTTATATTCTAAGACGGGTTTTGCTTTTTGTGCCGACATTGCTCGGCATTATGGCGGTGACCTTTGCCATCATACAATTCACGCCGGGCGGGCCGGTGGAGCGGGTGATTGCCCAGCTTACCGGAACCGATGTCTCGGCGACCGCAAGGGTCGGCGGCACCAGCGGTGGCGATTTTGGCGGCGGGGCCGGCGCCCAGCCCGGCGGCGGCGGCGATGCGGGCACATCGAGCAAATACCGCGGCGCGCAGGGGCTGGACCCCGAATTCATCAAACAGCTTGAAAAGCAGTTCGGCTTCGACAAACCGGCCTATGAGCGGTTTTACCTGATGATCAAGAACTATATCCGCTTTGATTTCGGCACCAGCTATTTCCGCGATGTGAGCGTTATCGACCTGATTATCGAGAAAATGCCGGTCTCCATCTCGCTGGGGCTGTGGATGACGCTTATCTCCTACGGGATTTCCATCCCGCTGGGGATTCGCAAGGCCATATCCGATGGCTCGAATTTTGATGTCTGGACCAGTTCGGTGATTGTGATCGGCTATGCGATTCCGGGGTTTTTATTCGCGGTGCTGCTGATTGTGCTGTTTGCGGGCGGCACCTTCTTTGATCTGTTTCCCCTGCGCGGGCTGACATCGGACAACTGGTCGGAGCTTCCGCTCTGGGACAAGATTACCGATTATTTCTGGCATCTCACCTTGCCGATGATCGCCATGTCGCTGAGCGCTTTCGCCACCACGACATTTTTGACCAAGAACTCGTTTCTCGACGAAATCAAGAAGCAATATGTGATGACGGCGCGGGCCAAGGGCCTCTCGGAGCGTGAAGTGCTCTACGGTCATGTGTTCCGCAACGCCATGCTGATTATCATTGCCGGCTTTCCCGGCGCGTTCATCACCTCGTTTTTTGCCGGCTCCATGCTGATCGAAACCATCTTCTCGCTCGACGGGCTGGGGCTGCTCTCGTTTGAATCCATCATCAACCGCGATTCTCCTGTGGTTTTCGCCACGCTCTATATTTTTTCGCTGATGGGGCTGGTGGTGAATTTGATCTCCGATCTGACCTATACCTGGATCGATCCGCGCATCGATTTTGAAAAGCGCGAGGTGTAACCGAAGATGCAGGGAAATATTCTTTTACCGTCATTCCCGCGAGGGAAGGAATTCAAAAGTAATTCTCAACCTGCTGACAGCCCGGCTTGGATTCCTGCCTTCGCAGGAATGACGGGGAAGAGGGCGGGAATGACAAGAGAAAGGGCGGGGGCGACGCAAGAAGGCGCGGAACTGACGCAAGAAGGCGCGGAACTGACGAGAGAAGGTGCGGAGATGACGAGAGGGGGGGCGGGCCATGAATGAGGCGCCTCAGCCCGCATCCTCCATAGAGGCGGCAATTGCGCATAAAAGGCCGCTGATTTCGCCGATCAATGCGCGGCGCTGGCGCAATTTCAAGGCCAACAAGCGCGGCTACTGGTCGTTCTGGCTGTTCCTGCTGCTGTTTTTTATCACCCTGTTTTCCGAATTCATTGCCAATGACAAACCGCTGCTGATCAAGTTTGAGGGTGAATATCTCACTCCGGTTTTTAATTTTTACCCCGAGACCAAATTTGGCGGCGATTTTGAAACCGCGGCCGATTACCGCGACCCTTTTGTGCAGGAACTGATCGCAAAAAAAGGCGGCTGGATCATCTGGGCGCCGATTCGCTATTCCTATGACACCATCAATCTGGACCTCAAAGTCCCCGCCCCCGCCCCGCCCTCGGCGGAAAACTGGCTCGGCACCGATGATCAGGGGCGCGATGTGGTGGCGCGGCTTTTGTACGGCTTTCGCATTTCCATCCTGTTTGGCCTGACCCTGACCGTTATATCCTCTGTTATCGGCGTGGTGGCGGGGGCGGTGCAGGGCTATTTCGGCGGCTGGACCGATCTGTTGTTCCAGCGCTTTATCGAAATCTGGACCTCGATTCCCTCGCTTTACCTGCTGATTATCATCGCGGCGGTGATCGAGCCGAGTTTCTGGATTTTGCTCGGCATTTTGCTGCTGTTTTCCTGGGTGGCGCTGGTGGGAGTGGTGCGGGCCGAATTTTTGCGCGGGCGCAATTTTGAATATATTCAGGCGGCACGGGCGCTCGGGGTTTCCAATGTAAAAATCATGTTCAAGCATCTGCTGCCCAACGCCATGGTGGCGACGCTCACCTTCATGCCATTTATTCTCAACGGCTCGATTACCACCCTCACCTCGCTCGATTTTCTGGGCTTCGGCCTGCCGCCCGGCTCACCCTCACTGGGCGAATTGCTGGCGCAGGGCAAATCCAACCTGCAAGCGCCCTGGCTGGGCATTTCCGGGTTTTTCTCCATCGCCATCTTGCTCTCCCTGCTGATTTTCATCGGCGAGGCGGTGCGCGATGCCTTTGATCCGCGGAAAACATTCCAATGAGCGGGGCCAGCAGAGAATCGTCATTCCTGCGAAGGCAGGAATCGAAACAGGGCTATCGCCGGGCTGAGAACCCGTTTTGGATTCCTGCCTTCGCAGGAATGACGGAGAGGTGCAGATGAGTGGGGAAAACAAGACCTTGCTGGAGGTAAGCGACCTCGCGGTCACCTTTAGCGCCGATGGCCGCGAGACGCCAGCGGTGAACGGGGCTTCGTTTGCAATCCGCGAAGGCGAAACCCTGGCACTGGTGGGCGAGTCGGGATCGGGCAAGTCGGTGACGGCGCTGTCCATCATGCAGCTTCTGCCCCCTTCGGCGCATTACCCTTCCGGCTCCATCCTTTTCAAGGGCGAGGAACTGATGGGGGCGTCCCACAAGCAGATGCGCTCGGTACGCGGCAACCAGATTTCGATGATCTTTCAGGAGCCTATGACCTCGCTCAACCCGCTGCATACCATTGAACAGCAAGTGGGCGAGGTTCTTACCCTGCATCGGGGCCTGAGCGAAAAACAGGCGCATGAGCGGGTGCTTGAACTGCTGGCCAAGGTGCAGATCCACAACCCCGAAAAACGTCTGGGCAGCTATCCGCACCAGCTTTCGGGCGGGCAGCGCCAGCGGGTGATGATTGCCATGGCGCTGGCCAATGAGCCGGATCTGCTGATCGCCGACGAGCCGACAACGGCGCTTGATGTCACGGTTCAGGCACAGATTCTGGAACTTTTGAAAGAACTGCAAAGCGAGCTTGGCATGGCCATGCTGCTGATTACCCATGATCTGGGGCTGGTGCGCAAAATGGCGGAAGATGTCTGCGTGATGACCAATGGCGATATCGTGGAGCAAGGACCAGCGGCGCGGATTTTCGCCAATCCGCAACATGAGTACACCCAAAAGCTGCTTTCCGCCGAGCCCAGCGGCGAGCCGCCCCTGAGTGATCAAAGCGCAAAGGAAATCATGCAGGCGGATCATCTGAAGGTCTGGTTTCCGGTCAGACGGGGTTTTTTCCGCAAAACGGTGGATCACATCAAGGCGGTTGACGATATCTCAGTCAAAATCCGCGAAGGGCAGACACTGGGGATTGTCGGCGAGTCGGGCTCGGGCAAGACCACCCTCGGGCTGGCGCTGCTCCGGCTGATTTCCAGCAAGGGACAGATTGCCTTTCTGGGCAAGGCGATAAACGGGTATTCCTTCAAGCAGATGCGGCCGCTGCGGCATGAGATTCAGGCGGTGTTTCAGGACCCGTTCGGCTCGCTGAGCCCGCGCATGTCGATCTCGCAGATTGTCGAAGAAGGGCTGGTTGTGCAAGGGGTGGCCTATGGCGAGCGCCGCCGCCGCGCCGCCGAGGCGCTGGAAGAGGTGGGGATCGGGGCGATGAGCCTTGATCGTTATCCGCATGAGTTTTCCGGCGGCCAGCGCCAGCGCATCGCCATTGCTAGGGCGATGGTGCTCAAACCCAGATTCGTCATGCTGGACGAGCCCACCAGCGCACTCGATATGTCGGTTCAGGCGCAGATTGTCGATCTGTTGCGCGATCTGCAAACGCGCCATGATCTGGCCTATCTGTTTATCAGCCATGATCTGAAAGTGGTGCGGGCGCTGGCGAATGATGTCGTGGTGATGCGAATGGGCAAGGTGGTGGAACAAGGCCCGGCGGTGGAGATTTTTGATCATCCACAAAGCAGTTATACCAAGGCCCTGATGGCGGCGGCCTTTGATCTGGAGGCCGCACCCGGGGGCGTTGTGGCGGATTGACAAGAATGTGAATCTGAAAGTATTTCAGTAATGTCATTCCCGCGCAGGCGGGAATTCAGCAAATTCGACAACCTGCCCTGCCGCTCTGGATTTCCGCCTGCGCGGGAATGACGGGGCAGCCAGGTTCAATTCGGGTGCTTGCAGATGCCACGCTACAAACTCACAATCGAATATGATGGCGCGCCTTTCGTGGGCTGGCAGCGGCAGGAGAACGGACCTTCAGTGCAGGGCGCACTGGAGGCGGCCGTGAAGGGCTTTGCCGGTGAAGAAATCACGGTTCAGGGTGCAGGACGCACCGATGCCGGGGTGCATGCCCATGGACAGGTGGCGCATCTCGATCTGGTGAAGGAGTGGCGCGAGGATGTCATCCGCAACGCGATGAACGCGCATTTACGTCCCCGCCCGGTTGCGGTGCTGAAGGCGGAACAGGTGGGTGATGAATTTCACGCCCGCTTTGACGCGGTGCGGCGGACATATCTGTATATCATCGTCAACCGCCGCGCGCCGCTCACCCTTGAGCGCGGCGCCGCCTGGCATGTGATGCCGCCGCTTGATGCGGACGCCATGCACCGGGCCGCACAGGCGCTTGTGGGCCACCATGATTTTTCCACCTTTCGTGATGCCCAGTGTCAGGCCAGATCGGCGGTGAAAACCCTGGATGAAATTTCCGTCTCGCGCTATGGCGACGGGGTGGAGATTAAGGTTACGGCGCGCTCGTTTTTGCACCGGCAGGTGCGCTCGATTGTGGGCAGTCTGAAAAAAGTGGGCGATGGCTCATGGCCCGAGACTCAGATCGCAAGGATATTAAAGGCCAGAAACCGCGCCGCCTGCGGCCCGGTTGCCCCGGCGCACGGGCTTTATCTGCACAAGGTCAGCTATTAAGGCTCAGCCCGCCAGACGCTGAATGGCCAGATTGATGGTCAGGGACAGCAAAAGGTCAATGGCGACAAAGGCCGAGGCCTGTATGCCGGAGATTTTCAGGGCGCTGAAGGCTATATACCAGTGGATATACAGCACAAATATGGTCAGGGTGAAATTTATCCCCATGGCGGTGCCCGGCGCGATAACCCCGCCCAGAAAGAGCAGAAACGCCGGCGTCAACAGCGCCATGAGCAACAATGCAGTCCAGTTATAGGCAATGATATAAGGCACATAGCGCCCGGTCAGATTAAACATGCGCGCAAGCAGCGCCATGATGGCCGGATAGGCGAACCAGTCGATGAGCAGGGCAAGGGCAACGGAAGAGAAGGAAGCATCGCCAACAATGATGGCGGCATCCTCGGCCGCGCTCCTCATAATCTGCTGTTCGGCCTGAAAGGCGATGAAGTAAAGCGGGAAGATCAGGATAACAACCGCAAAAGAGCGCCAGAAGCCGCCGATCGAGGTGTTAAAATACTCATAGCCGCGCTCATCGCGCAGAAAAAGCCGCCATGCGCCGCGCAGTGAGGACAGGATTTCATTAAAATCTGGCAAAATAACCATCCAGCATAAGAGTGTAGATTCGGGTGAGTTTTTGCAAATCTTCAAGCGCCACGCATTCATCAACCTTGTGCATGGTCTGGCCTGTGAGGCCAAACTCGATGACGGGGCAGTAATCCTTGATGAAACGGGCATCCGAAGTGCCGCCATTGGTGGCCAGTTCAGGTTCGGTATTGGTGACGCGAAAAACCGCATCGCGCACCACGTCAATCAACGGGCCCGGCCGGGTTCGGAAGACATCGCCGAAAGGTTCAAAGACAAGGTCGTAGGAGCCGCCCATCTCATCCATCACCGCATCAAATTCACCGATCATCCAGGCTTTCAGCTCCGTTGCGTTATGGGTTTCATTAAAGCGGATATTGAAGCGGGCGGTGATCTGCGCCGGGATGACATTGGTCGCAAGGTTGCCGGTTTCAATGCCGGTAACCTGCAAGGAGGAGGGCTCGAAAAATTCGGTGCCTTCATCGAGCGGTCTTGCGGTGATGCGGTGCAGCATTTTTATGAGTTTATGCACCGGGTTATCGGCCAGATGCGGATAGGCGGCATGGCCCTGAACACCGTGAACCGTGAGCGCCGAGCTTAACGTGCCGCGGCGGCCGATCTTGATGGCCTCGCCCAGAGCCGTTGGGTTCGACGGCTCGCCGACGATGCAGTGATCGGGCACCTCGCCATTGTCCTCAAGCCATTTGAGCATTTTCTTCGTGCCGTTGATGGAGGGGCCTTCCTCATCGCCGGTAATCAGAAAAGAGATGGAGCCTTGCAACTCGTGGCTCTCCAGCCAATTCAGGGCTGCGGCCATGAAACAGGCGATGGCCCCTTTCATATCCACCGCGCCGCGGCCATGCAGGAAGCCATCGGCAATCTGGCCGCTGAAGGGAGGATATTGCCACCGCACCGCATCGCCCACGGGGACCACATCCACGTGACCGGCGAAACAGATATGGGGCGATTGGCCGCCGATACAGGCGTAAAGATTATCCACATCCGGAGTGCCCTTTTCGCTGAAAGGCAGCCTCGTGCAGGTAAAGCCGGCCTTTTCAAGATGGTTTTGCACGATATCAAGCGCCGCGGCGGAATCGGGCGTGACCGAGGGACAGCGGACAAGCTCTTGCGTGAGGGCTACAGGGTCGTAAACCATTAAACTTCCATCTGTTGCGGATCGGGGCCATAGGCATTTTTGCCCGGCACGCCTTTGAGAAAACCCAGTTCAATGAGCAGCCAGAGCGTAACGGCGACGTAAATGCCGCCGATGACATAATCAACCATGTTGAAGCGGCCAAAACCACCGGTCAGCCCGAAGGCGTCAAGGAATTGATAGCTGTATTCAGGCACGAGAAACATGGTGCTCCACCAGCCCGGTTTCCCCCGGTCATGCAGCCGCTTGACAAGAAGGGCGAGCCAGGGGGCAAACAGAACGAGCGAGATCATGAGGCTGACAATGGCCGAGGCGCGGCTGCCCACGGGGGCGTTCATGACCGTGTCAAAACCGACAATGGTCAGGTATGTGAAGAACCCGGCCAGCAGGATCAAAAACAAGATGACGGCGCCCAGCCAGAAGGATTTGCGCCCGATGCGCCCTTCAAAGGAAAAAAGAAGCTGTCTCATCCATTTGCTTTCAAGCCGGTGTCTTTCACACAGGGGGCGGAATGACAGGGGAATATTGCGTGTCAATCGCGCAAAAGCTCGTTGATCGAGGTTTTGGAGCGGGTGCGTTCATCAACCCGCTTGACGATTACGGCGCAATAGAGATTTGGACCGGGGGTGCCATCGGGTAGCGGCTTGCCAGGCATGGAGCCGGAGACCACAACCGAATAGGGCGGCACCTTGCCGTAATAAATTTCGCCCGTGGTGCGATCAATGATCTTGGTGGTGCTGGTGATGAAGACCCCCATGGAAATCACCGAGCCCTCGCCGACGATGACGCCCTCGACGACTTCCGAGCGTGCACCGATGAAGCAGTTGTCCTCGATTATCACCGGCCCGGCCTGCAAGGGCTCCAGAACACCGCCAATGCCGACACCGCCGGACAGATGCACATTCTTGCCGATCTGGGCGCAAGAGCCCACCGTGACCCAGGTGTCCACCATGGTGCCGCTATCGACATAGGCGCCCAGATTGACGAAAGAGGGCATCAGGACAACCGAAGGGGCAATATAGGCGGAGCGGCGCACAACGCAGTTGGGAACCGAGCGGAAACCGGCGGATTTGAACTCACCCTCGCCCCAGCCGTCAAATTTGCTCGGCACCTTGTCCCACCAGCTTGAGCCGCCCGGCCCGCCGGAGATCATCTTCATGTCATTGAGCGAGAAGGAAAGCAGCACCGCTTTTTTGAGCCACTGATTGACAATCCACTCATTACCCTTCTTCTGCGCGACCCGCGCCTTGCCGCTATCGAGCAGGTCAAGCGCCGCCTCTACCGCCTCACGGACCTCACCGGTGGTTTGCGGCGTGATCTCGCCGCGGCGTTCAAAGGCGTCTTCAATCGTTGTTTGCAGGGATTCAAGGCTCATTTTATCGGGTTTCCTGATTGGCATGATCTTTTTAGGTTTTGCCGGAGATTAGTTCGACTGAAGTTTAAGTCAACCTTAACTGTCCCGAAAGGGTCGAAATGCTAGACTGGCGGCCAACTCCATAAAGGGTCGCATGAGAGGGTTAAAGAGATGTGCAAGGTTGAAGTCCGGCATAATCCGGACAAATCGGAACTGGAATCCATCGGGGCCTTCGACTGGCCCGTATGGGATCACCATCCGGCCAAATTCGGCTGGGGCTATGGCGGCACGGAGACGTGCTATATTCTGGAAGGGCTGGTGATTATCACACCTGAAGAGGGGGAACCGGTAGAGCTTAAAGCCGGTGATCTTGTTGTTTTTCATGCCGGGCTCAACTGCACCTGGGATGTGCGCGAGCATGTGAGAAAACATTATATTACCGAGTAAATCAGCGCCCTTTTACTATATCGCCCAGAAATCCGGCCAGATCGTCCGTGGTGTAATCCACGAAAGGTTCATCGCCCGTGCCCAGCAGACCAAGACCGCTGTCGGCATGGCTGGCGCCGGTTTTCACCAGCACGGTCATCATGCCCATATCATGCGCCACTTCCAGATTGCAGGCCATGTCCTCAAACAGGATCGCGGTTTGCGGTGAAATGCCGCTTTGTTCCAGCAGGCGTTCATAAGAGGGTTTGTGCGGTTTTGGCTGATAGCCACTGGCGGCGATATCGTGAATCCGGCTGAAAAGACCGCTTACGCCAAGGCGCTCCATAACCCGTTTCGAGTGGCTCACGGAGGCATTTGTATAGATGATTCTTTCTCCCGGCAAGGCGGCAAGGGCGGCGCTCAGCGCCGGGTCCGGCTTTATCGGTGAATGGTCGATATCATGGACAAAATCGAGATAGGCCTGCGGGGCCAGACCATGTTCCGCCATCAGCCCGTTGAGGGTTGTGCCATAGGTTTTGAAATAGTTTTTCTGGATGCGGCGCGCCTCGCCCCGGCCGACATGGAAATGATTGGCGATAAAGACGCCCATGCGCTCATCGATCTGGGCGAACAGGCCGCAATCGGACGGGTAGAGGGTATTGTCGAGGTCGAATATCCAGCTTTCAATATGTGAAAATTCACCGTTCATTGCGGTTCGGTATAGCGGATGGTCCAGCTCTTGGCGCCGCCCAGATCAATCTTGCGGAAGGCAGTTTTAGCCTGCCCCTTGCCGGTGCATTTGCCCTGGGTTTCGATGCTGAAACGGGAATTTCTGGTGCAGAGCTGATGTTTTCCGGCCCAGATCAGCTTGATGCCGCTTTTGACCGCGATCTTGCCCTTGTCATCCACCGCCTCGCCGTAGGAATAGATCACCTGCCCGTCAAGCGGCTTGCGCAGGGGGCGGATGCATTCGCCGGGCAGGACCTTGTACCAGCCGCGGGTTATGATGTCCTCGCCCTCATGCTGGCCGATGGACGACCAGATCAGAAAACGGGTTTCATTGCAGATTTGCAGGCCCGATTCGGTCTGGCGCCTGCGAACGGCGCTGATCAGGGCGTTAAAAACTTCCGGTCCGGTTTTGCTTGCCTTTTCCAGCCCGGCCTTTTGCATGAAATCCTCCAGCGCCCGGTTGGTCATGCCACCGGCGACCCCGTCAATATCGCCGATATCATAGCCAGCCATGGCCAGCAGCCGTTGCAAGCCCGCAAGGGCGGCCTGACGGGGCTTGTAGGCCACCTCTTCGGTCAGCGAGGTCTTCCAGTCAGGTTTTTTCGGCTTGATTTCAATGAAATTTTCGTAGGTCTGGGCCGGATCACTGCACTTGTCCGCGCCCTTGATGAGGAAATCGGAAGTGCTGATGCACAATTTGCGCCCGCCGGAGAAACGGCGCAATATCTGGTCGTAAAGCGAGATCGTACGGGCAAAAAGAAAATAGCTCTTCTGCGCCAGTTTCTGCTTTAAGGCCAGCTTGCACTGGCCGGGCAAAATCTGCAACCAGCCCTGGGTGACCATCAGGCCGTTTTCATCTGAACCGGTGGCGGCTTCGAGCACATAGCCGGTTTCATTGCAGATGCTGTATTTCGCCTCTGCGCCGCTCGGGACCAGCACGGCGCCAAGCAGCGCAAGCAGCGCAACAACGGCTTTCACACCGCTTTTGAATTTATCAGGAAATGAGAGTTCCGGCGCCATGTTCGGTATATAACTCCAAAAGCAGGGCGTGGGGAACCCGCCCGTCATTGATAACAACAGCCTCAACCCCGCCTTCAACCGCCTGAATGCAGGTCTCAAGTTTCGGGATCATGCCGCCTTTTGCGGTTCCGTCCCTAATCAGCGCCCGCGCCCGCACCAGGCTAAGCGCCTCGATCAGCTCGCCCTTTTCATCAAGCACCCCCTGAATATCGGTCAGCAGCAACAGGCGTTTGGCATTCAGAGCCGCAGCCAGCGCCCCGGCAAAGGTATCGGCGTTGATATTATAGGTCTCGCCCGAGCGCGACATGCCGATGGGAGCGATAACGGGGATGAGATCGCTTTTAATGATCACGTCTATGATATGCGGCCTGACCTGTTCAGGCTCGCCGACAAAGCCCAGATCGATAACCCGTTCCAGATTTGAATCGGGATCTGTGACCGTGCGGCGCTCGGATTTGCGCGCGATCATCAGATTGGCGTCCTTGCCGGAAATGCCGACCGCCTTGCCGCCATGCCGGCCGATATTGCTGACAATCTGCTTGTTGATGGAGCCTGAAAGCACCATCTCGACAATCTCGATCGTCTGCGCATCGGTTACGCGCAGCCCGCCGGCAAATTCGCTCTTGACCCCGAGACGTTCGAGCATGCCGCCGATCTGTGGCCCGCCGCCATGGACAATCACCGGATTGATTCCTGCCTGTTTGAGCAGCACCACATCGCGGGCGAACAGCCGCGCCAGACGCTCATCCCCCATGGCGTGGCCGCCATATTTGATCACCACCGTCTGAGCGTCATAATGCTGCATGAAGGGCAGCGCTTCAGAGAGCAAGGAGGCCTGAAAGTGCAGGTCCGGGTTCATCTTGCCGCGGCGAGTCTTGAGCATATGGTCAGGTTTATCAATCATTACAAAGACTTTCTTACACCATATTCATTCCCAAGCTCAACGCCGATCAAGCGCCAGAGCGGCGATTTGTGCCCGCAATTCCTCCAATCCGCCCGATTTGCGGCTCGAAGTTGTAATCAGCTGCGGAAATGCCGCCGGATGCCGGGCGAGAACAAGGCCGGTCTGCTCTTGTATCTGCTCCAGTTCCACCGCCCTGACCTTGTCGGCCTTGGTCAGCACGATCTGGTAAGATACCGCACTTGCATCCATCAACTGCATCACTTCAATGTCATTTTTCTTAATTCCGTGACGGGCGTCGATGAGCAAAAACACCCGTCTGAGCCGGGCCCGTCCGCGCAGATAATCGCGCACCAGCGCGGTCCATTGCGCAATCAGCTGCTTGCCGGCGCGGGCATAGCCATAGCCGGGCATGTCGATCAGGATGACTTTGCCGCCAAGCGAAAAAACGTTGAGCTGGCGGGTGCGGCCCGGCGTATTCGAGGTGCGCGCCAGGGTTTTGCGGCCCGTAAGCGCGTTGAGCAGGCTTGACTTGCCAACATTGGAGCGCCCGGCAAAGGCGATCTCGGGCGCATCGCCGCCGGGAAGGTTTTCCAGCGCCGCGGCGCTGAGGAGAAAATCACACGGGCCGGCAAAGAGTTTGCGGCCAATTTCCTCCCAGTCGGTTTGATTTGTTTCGCTCACGGCTATTCCTCGCTTTGCCCGGACCTGCGCGGGCGCGGCGCATAAGCGCCGGGACGCAGTCGCGTCCGTTGGCGCTTGCCGCCAAGAGGCCAGAGCATGTCGTGTTTAATCTGATTTGGCACCGGGCCGGTGCCGGTTAAACACGACAGGATCTAGTCTTTTTCCTTGACCTTGCCACGGCCGAAAAGCCGCAGCAGATTGTCGAGAAGTTCGATCCTGACCCCCTGACGATGCATGATCACGCCCTGCTGGATGGTGGACAAAATGTTGTTCCAGGCCCAGTAGATCACCAGACCGGCCGGGAACGTCGCCAGCATGAAGGTGAAGATAACCGGCATCCAGGTAAAAATTTTCTGCTGAATGGGGTCCGCCGGGGCGGGGTTCAGCTGCATCTGCACAAACATGGTCACGCCCATGATGATCGGCCATATGCCAAGGGTAAGCATGGAGGGGGGATCCCACGGGATCAGGCCGAACAGATTGAAAATATTGGTCGGATCGGGCGCGGCAAGGTCGTGAATCCAGCCAAAGAAAGGCGCGTGGCGCATTTCAATGGTGATGAACAGCACCTTGTAGAGCGAGAAGAAGACCGGGATCTGGATCAGCATCGGCAAACAGCCCGACATGGGGTTGACCTTGTGCTTCTTGAACAGCTCCATCTGCGCCTGCTGTTGCTTGACCTTGTCGTCCTTGTAACGCTCCTTGAGCTTGGCAATCTCCGGCTGGAGCTTTTTCATCTTGCCCATGGAAACGTAGGATTTGTTGGCCAGAGGGTAAAACAGCGCCTTGATGATGACGGTCACGGCCAGAATGGCGACGCCGAAATTGCCCAGCAGATTGTAGAAAAACTCAATGACGAAGAACAAGGGCTTGGTGAAGAAATGGAACAGGCCCCAGTCGATCAGAAGCTCGAAGGAGCGGATATTCTCTTTTTCCTGATAGCCGTCGATAACCGAGACCTTCTTGGCGCCGGCAAAAACCTTGGCATCAACCTGCGCCTTGCCGCCAGCGGGAATATTGACCGCGTCCAGCAGGTAATCGGTCTGGAAGATGTCTTCGGGAACATTGGCGTTTTCACTGAAACGGGCCTTATACGGGGTTTTTTGATCGGGGATGATCGCGGTGGCCCAGTATTTATCGGTTATGCCTATCCAGCCACTGGTGGCGGAAATGGATTTGCTGACCTCATCCTTGATATCGCCATAGCTGATTTCTTCCAGGCCCTCATCACCCAGAAATCCGATCAGGCCTTCGTGCAGGATGTAAAACGCCTGTGTCTTGGGCATGCCGTGACGCGAGATCAGAGCATAGGGGTAAAGGGTGATCGCCCTGGGGCTCTTGTTCTCCACTTCCTGTTTGACCTTGATCATATATTCGGTGTCGATGGAAAGCGTGCGGCGGAAGGTGAGCCCCTCACCATTGTCCCATTTCAGGGTCACGGGGTTTTCCGGCGTAAGCTCGCCGGGCCCTTGCGGAGTCCAGATTGTCTCGCTGGTGGGAAGTTTCAGTTTCGCGTCGGGCGCAGCCGTCCAGCCATGCTCAATATAGTAGGCGTTTTTGCTGCCCGAAGGCGAAAGCAGGACGATATTGGGGCTGTCCTTCTTTATGGTTTCGCGATAATCGAGCAGTTTCAGATCATCAATGCGCCCGCCTTTCAATGAAAGCGAGCCCTGAACGGTATCGGTTTTAATCGCGATACGCTTTGATTTTCCCAGCGCGGCGGCACGCGAAAGCGTGGCCGGACCGCTGCCTCCGGCGGCCGGAGTGGCCGGGCTGACGCTCTGGGGACCAGAGGAACTGGGAGAAGGAACGGGAACCGGCGCATTGGAGGCGGGTTGCCCTACACCTTGCCCGGCGCCGGCTTTTTGCCGGAGTTCCTGTTTTTGCTGTACCGAAGGCACACCGACAAGATACTGCCAGCCAACAAGTACGATCATCGATAGCACGATTGCCAGAAAGAAATTTTTGTTCTCGCCCATGAACGCTCAAGCCTCGTCAAATGTTTTCATGACTTATACAAAAAGCAGCGGAGAAAAGAATGCCGTTTTTTGTGTTTGTCCGCTCAACTCTTGTGCGCTTTTGCATGAATGCGCGCAATCGCTGTTTTCATATCATCAAGCAGATCACCGTAAGGGCGTGTGAGCGCTTCCTTGCGGGCAATGACGACATAGTCAAAATTACGGCGCGCCCGGCCTGCCAGACATTCACGCGCCACCTCGCGCAAGCGCCGCCGCGCCCGGTTGCGCGCAACCGCGCCGCCGACCCGGCGCGATGCGGTGAAGCCCAGCCGGGCCTCGCGCTCCGGCGTCCGGACGCGCCGCCTTGCCTGAAGCACCAATCCGGGCATGACCCATTTCCAGCCCTTTGCGGCTTTGAGGAAATCGGCGCGTTTTTTCAGATGCTTCATGCCTTGGCGTGCGGGCGGGCAGCGATTTCAGGCGATAAGCCCTGCCGCTCCTTTTAAGCGGAAAGACGTTTGCGGCCGCGCGCCCGGCGGCGGGCAAGAACAATACGGCCACCCGTTGTGGCCTTGCGCGCCCGGAACCCGTGACGGCGCTTACGAACGAGAACACTTGGCTGATATGTGCGTTTCAAAGGACTTACTCCGGCAGTCGTCTGTTGCGCTTTTTGAGGGCTGCATTCAGACGCAAGAAAACACCCCGGTCGAAAACCGGATTTTGCGGGCTTATACGCATATAAAGGGGCCAAGTCAATGCAGGGGTTTCACCCCGGCGCATGAATCTTTGCGCTCACGGTGATGTGATTGCCCGTGTCGAAGCGTTTACTTCCCCTCATGAGCGTGTATGGTTCACTTTAAATACCTGTCGTGTTTGACCCTCTGCATATGTGTTCCCTGCTCGGTAAATTAAAAGGCGCGGTATTGTCACTAAAGAGAATCAGGAAATGAGTGACCAGCCAAAACCTCCTGCGCCGTTATGGCGGCGTTTGCTGCCGCTGTTTTTGATTACCGCTATATTTATTCTTGTCTTCGCCCGCGGCTGGAATCACTATCTCACCCTTGAACATGTCGCCGCCAACCGGGACCAGTTAAAGGCTTTTGTAGCGGCAAATTTTTTTCAGGCACTGGGGATTTATCTGCTGGTTTATATCGCCGTTATCGCGCTTTCCCTGCCCGGCGGGGCCTTGCTGACGATTCTGGGCGGATTTTTATTCGGCTGGAAGATCGGCGGGCCGGTGGTGGTGATCGCCGCCACCCTCGGGGCGGTCATTATTTTCATGATCGCCAAAACGGCGCTGGGCGAAACCCTTGCCAGGCGCGCCGGCCCCTGGCTCAGCAAATTGCGCAAGGGCTTTAACGAAAACGCCCTGAGCTATCTTTTGTTTTTGCGCCTGGTGCCGGCTTTTCCGTTCTGGCTGGTCAATCTGGCCCCGGCGCTGCTGGGGGTTCCGCTTGGCATCTATACCATCGGCACTTTTATTGGCATTATCCCTGCCACCCTGGCGTTCAGCTTTTTAGGCGCGGGTCTGGACAGCATCATCGCCGCCCAGCGCCGCGTATATGAGAGCTGTCTGGCGAATCAAAAGGCCGGAACCCTGCCCGGTGGAACCGAGTGTTCGTTTACTCTTGACGCCGGAGCGCTTTTAACCCCTGAGTTAATCGCCGCTTTTGCCGCCCTCGGGATTGCGGCCATGTTGCCGGTCGTGATCCGCAAGCTCCGCAACAGGGGAAAGGCGCCGTCATGAGCACATATCTCACGCCTGATATTTGCGTTATCGGCGCGGGCTCGGGCGGGCTTTCGGTTGCCGCCGCCGCGGCCGGTTTCGGCGTTGATGTGGTTCTGATCGAAAAAGGCAGGATGGGCGGGGATTGCCTGAACACAGGCTGTGTGCCGTCAAAGGCGCTGATCGCGGCGGCAAAGCGGGCGCATATCATGCGTTCGAGCGCCAGATTCGGCATCAAACCCTGTGCGCCCGAGGTGGATTTCGCCAGGGTTCACGATCACATTCACGGCGTGATCGGCGCCATCGCCCCTAATGATTCGGCCGCGCGCTTCACCAAACTGGGCGTGAGGGTTATCGCGGCGGCGGCGGCCTTTATCGATGCCGGTACGGTTGCAGCGGGTGGTGAACTGATCCGGGCGCGCCGGTTCGTCATCGCCACCGGATCATCCGCCACGGCGCCGCCAATTCCCGGGCTGGATGAGGTACCGTTTTACACCAATGCGAACCTGTTTGAGCTCAAAACCCTGCCCGAACATCTGATCATCATCGGCGGCGGCCCCGTCGGCATGGAAATGGCGCAGGCGTTTCGCCGCCTTGGGGCGCGGGTCAGCGTCCTGGAGATGTTTGCGCCGCTGGGCCGGGACGATCCGGAAATGAGCGCAATCGTGCTTGAGCGGATCAGGGCCGAGGGGGTCGAGATCATGGGCGGGATTAATATCCACAAGGTGGAAAAAGCCGGAAGCGGGGTGAAAGTCACGATTGAGGACAATGGCAAGATGAGCGTTATTGAAGGCTCGCATCTGCTCATTGCCGCCGGGCGCAAACCCAACACCGGCAATCTGGGGCTGGAAAAAGCCGGTATAAAACATGACCGGCGCGGCATCCGCGTTGACAAGGGGCTGCGCAGCACCAACCGGCGGGTTTACGCCATTGGCGATGTGACGGGGCATTTGCAGTTTACCCATGTGGCCAATTATCATGCCGGAATTGTCATCCGCGCCATAGTGTTTCGCCTGCCGGCAAAAATATCCGGTGCGGCCATTCCCCGGGTGACCTATACCGACCCCGAACTGGCCCATGTCGGCCTCACCGAAGAGGCGGCGCGCAAGGCCCATGGCGACATCAAAGTGCTGCGCTGGCCATTTGCCGGGAATGACCGGGCGATAACGATGCACGAGACATCAGGGCTGATCAAGGTCACCGCCACACGGGGCGGGCGGATTTTGGGCGCAACCATTGCCGGGCCCGAGGCGGGCGAGATTATCCAGCCCTGGGTGCTCGCCATCACCAGCCGGATGAACATAAAAGCCATGGCAAACACCATTGCCCCCTACCCCACGCTGTCGGAGGTCAATAAAAGGGCTGCAATCCGGTTTTATCATGATAAAATGAGCAATCCTTGGCTGGGGCGGCTGATCCGTTTTCTGGCCCGGTTCGGATAAATGATCGGATATGTCCGCATGGCGGAAGACAAGATTATGAAGGCGCGTGAAAACAGTACCGGCCTGCCGCGATTTTTACAGGCGACGGGATTATCGGGCAAGCTGCTGGTGCTCACGGTGATGTTTGTCATGCTGGCCGAAGTGCTGATCTTTGTGCCTTCGGTGGCCAATTTCCGCATGAACTGGCTGCGCGAACGCCTTGCCTCGGCGCAGATTGCCTCGCTGGCGCTTGAGGCGGCGCCGGACCGGATGGTGTCGGAAATGCTGCGCAAGGAATTGCTCGAAAACGCCGGGGTTCTGGCGGTGTCGCTGCGGCGGCCCGATTCGCGCGGCCTTGTGCTGAGCGCCGAAAACCTGCCGACGATAAGCCGTTCTTACGATCTGCGGACCCGTTCGGCATGGGCCAATGTGCTCGATGCCTTTGACGCCATCATGGCGCCGGAAGGGCGGACCATAAGGGTGATCTCGGCGGCGCGCTTCGGCGGCGGCAACTCAATCGAGATCGTTTTCAACGAAACACCGCTGAAAGCCGCCATCTGGACCTTTTGCGTCAATATCGCCTTTCTCTCCATTATCATCTCAATCATTACCGCGGCGCTGGTCTATCTGGCGCTGAACTGGCTGCTGGTGCGGCCCATGCGCTCGCTGACCGGCAATATGGTGCATTTCAGCCAGAACCCGGAAGACAAATCGCGCATCATCAAACCCTCCGGGCGGCGCGACGAAATCGGCACGGCGGAGATCGAGCTTTCGCAACTGCAAAGTGAGCTGGGGCAGATGCTGCAACAAAAAAGCCGTCTGGCCGCTCTGGGGCTGGCGGTGAGCAAGATCAGCCATGATCTGCGCAATATTCTGGCTCATGCCCAGCTTGTCTCGGACCGGCTGGGGCAGGTTGAGGACCCGACCGTCAAGCGGGTCGCGCCCAAACTGATCGGCTCGCTGGACCGGGCGATTGATCTTTGTGTCAATACGCTCAAATACGGCAAGGCCAAGGAGCGCGCGCCCGAGCGCGCCCGCTTTGCGCTGCTGCCTCTGGTGGAAGAGGTTCTGGAAACCCTTGACCCGCAATCGCATCCCGGCGTCGTGTTTCACAACGCGGTGGCGGGCAATCTCGAGATTGACGCCGACCGGGAGCAATTGTTCCGGATTATCCTCAACATTGCGCGCAATGCGCTTCAGGCGCTGGAAAGCTGCGAGAACCGCGAGGGGGCGGGGCAGATCGTCATCAGCGCCAAACGCCGCGGCGCGGTGTTTTATTTAAGCATCGAGGATGATGGCCCCGGCATTCCGCGCCAGGCGCGCGAGCATCTGTTCGAGGCGTTTCAAAACTCGACCCGAAAGGGGGGCAGCGGTCTCGGGCTGGCAATCTCGGCCGAGCTGGTTCATGCCCATGGCGGCACGCTGGAACTGGACGATACCGAACATGGCGCAAGGTTCAAAATCTCCATTCCCGACCGGATCGCAAAGCTCTCCTCGGCTCGCAAACGGCGCAAATCCGGCGCGGCGCAAAAGAGGGCGACATGAAAAAAACCATCCTCGTAGCAGCTGCGTGGGCTTTTTTCATTCTCCCCCTGATCACAGCCCCCGGCGCCTCGTTTGCCGGGACAGCCACCGATACCGGCCCCATCGTTCCTTTGTTGTGGCGCCAGAGCGATATCAATGATCCGCCAAATATAAGCACAATCAAGCGCTTGCGGTTTTTAACCTCGGCCAATTATCCGCCGTTTAATTATTTTAACGCAAGGCGCCAGCTGGCCGGTCTGAATATCGATCTGATGCAGGCGATTTGCACCGAGCTGAAGGTGGAATGTTCCATTGCGGTTAAAAAATGGCAGGAACTGCTCCCGGCCCTGAAGGCCGGAGAGGCCGATGCGGTGATGGCCGGGTTGGCCATCACCGCGGCCAATTTACGTAAAGTTTCCTTCACCCGGCCGTATTTTCGCACACCGGCCCGCTTTACCGTCAAAAAGGGGGCCAAACTCAAAGGCTTTGCGCCGGGTGATCTGGTCAATGCCCATATCGGAGTAATCAGCAACTCGGCGCATGAAGCCTATCTGAAAGCCATGTTTGCGCGCAGCAATTTCATCGCCTACAAAAACGCGGCGGATTTGCGTCAGGCCCTGCTGGCGGACCGGATCAACGCCATTTTCGATGACGCGGTGCAATCGGGCTTCTGGATCAAGGGGCAGTTGTCGGGCAATTGCTGCGAGTTTCGCGGCGGGCCTTATACGGAGAGTTTCTATTTTGGCGCCGGGATGGCGATCGCTGTTTCCCGCGGCAATACAAAGCTCGCTCGCATCTTGAACTACGCGCTGGCAAAGATCGGCCTCGGCGGTAAATATGCCGAACTGGTCCGCAAAAACATTCCCTTTTCGCTGTATTAGAGTGCTTCATCTTTTGGTTGAATTGGCACCGGTCAGAGCGTAACGCGCTTTATGCCTTGTCCCTGAACGGCAGGGCGAGGCACCAGAGGATATTGGCGGTTTTCTTGTCGCGGAATTTTGCAAGCCCGATGCTCATGGCGTCATGGCCCTTTTGCGGCTGCGCAATATAAGTGCCGAAAATCCGGTCCCAGACGGAGAGGTTAAAACCGTAATTGGAATCGGTTTCGCACCGGATCACCGAATGGTGTACCCGGTGAAAATCGGGGGTGACAAAGAGTTTGCGCACAATCTTGTCCAGCCCGAGCGGCATGGCGAAATTGGCGTGGTTGAACATGGCGAGCGCGTTGAGGATGACCTCAAAGGCGATCACCGCAACCGGCGGCGCGCCGATCAGGATGACGATGACCATCTTGTAGAGCATCGAGACCCAGATTTCGACCGGGTGAAATCTAGCCCCCGTGGTCAGATCAATATCGATATCGGCATGGTGAACCTGATGCAGACGCCACAAAAGCGGGATTTTATGAGCCGCAACATGCTGGGCGTAGATGGCAAGATCGAGCAGGATAACCGCCAGAACAATCTCCACCAGAGGCGGCAGGTCGATCAGATTGAAAAGCCCCCATCCCCTGCCCTGGGCCCAGATGGCGACGCCAACGGCGAGAATGGGAAACAGCAGCCGCAGCAATAATGTATTGATGACGACAATGCCGAGATTATTGCTCCAGCGAAGAACGCGCGGCAGGGTTTGCGGCCGGCGCGGGAAGGCAAGCTCAAGCCCCGCCATAATCACGAAAATGGCGATAAAAGCACCAAGCCTTATGGTTGTCTCGTCCAGTGAAGCCGGCATTGCTAGTCCTTACTCCTTCGGCAAGGTGCGGTGGCGGGCGCTGGCGCCGCGCTCGATGGCCGCCACGACAAGCTTGTCGATATGCAGACGCCGGCGCAGCATTTGCAAAAACCGCAACTCCTCCTGGGTCAGCTCCAGATTGGCGGCGGCGATATCCACCGCGACCGCATAGGCAGTCTCGTAAAGTTCTTCGGGCAAAGCCTCTTCCACCAGCCCCAAAATGGTCTCCAGCCCCTCATCGGAGGATAAAATACCGGCGCAGTCCTGCGCCGCCGGAATCATCATTTCCTCATTAAAGTTGCTGAAAATGGGCAAATGCCGCACGATGGAGCCCATCTGGCTCAATTCGGCGTCATCCATGCGCCGGTCCACGGCCGAGGTGGTGACCATGATATAGATGAGCGCTGTTTGTGGATTGATTGTGTGGGTCATGCCCCCTCCGGTAAATGGAATAATCTGTTTCAATCAAGGTAAGCGCATGTCCGGCATTGGACAAGGCTCAAGGGAGCAAAAAATCGCGAATTTCTCTTATGGCGTCGGCCAGACCGATGCGGGCAACCGGTGTATCGGGGGGAAAAGCGCTGGTCAGGCGGGTTGGCATCTGCCTGTCCAGCATGACAAAAACGCCCTTGTCATCGCCGCGCCGGATGAGGCGCCCGAAGCCTTGGGCCAGCTTTGCCCGCGTGGTCATATCGGTCCAGGCATTGCCGCCAAAGGCCTCGCGCCTGGCGCGCTCCAGGATATGAGCGCGCGGCCACGGGACGCGGTCCATCACCGCCAGTCGAAGCGCGCGACCCGGCACATCCACCCCGTCGCGCAGGGCATCGGTGCCAAGCAGACAGGCATCTTCCTCCGAGCGGAAAATATCGACCAGCGTGCCGGTATCAAGCGGGTCGATATGCTGGGCGTAAAGCGGCAAACCGGCTTCAAGCAGGGGCGATACCAGTCTTGTATGCACGGCTCTTAAGCGGTGAATAGCAGTGAAGAGTCCCAGGGCGCCGCCGCCGCTGGCCAGAAACAGCTCGCGGTAGGCGGACGCCACCAGAGCGGCGTCGGTTCGGGTGACATCGGTGATGATATACACCCGCGATCTGGCGCCGTAATCGAAGGGCGAGCCCACATTAAAGCGCAAGGCGGGCGCGGCGAGGTGGCCCGCCCCGGTGCGCATCTGGGCCGATTCCCAGTCCCCGGGCGTCTCGGGCGGGCGGTCGCGCAAGGTGGCGGAGGTAATGATAACCCCGTCCGCCTCTTCCAGCACCGCGCGGGCAAAGGGCAGCGAGGGGTCAACCCAGTGGCGGTGCAGTCCCACATCAATCTCGCGCCCCTGATGGCGCTGGATGGAGAACCAGTCGGCAAACTCACACGGGGTTTCACTGCTCAGCGCGTCCAGCATGTCGCACCATGGCGGCAGGGCGGCGGCGCGGCGCTCTATGCCAATGGCGGCGCCTTCGAGCCGGCTGCGTTCGGCGCTGTCAAGCTCGGCCGCCTTCTCCTGCAAGGTTGCGCGCAGATATTTTGCCATTTTGCTTAACGGCCGGGCGATGGATTGCAGGCTTTGCGCCAGATCAAGCGCCGCCTGTTCCAGATCGGGGATCAGCGGTTTGACGTCCGTTTCGACGGAAAAATGTGGCGTTGCTTTTGCCCGCACCAACACCTGTTTACGCGCCAGGGCGAGAAAGACCTCGCTGCTGCGGGGCGGCGCGCCCTCTTCGAGCCTTTGCAGCCAGCCCGGCGCGGGGAGCGCACGGGCGGCCTCAAGGGCAGCGTCAAGCGCCTTGATGGCGGCCTCATCATCATGCAAAAGATCGCCGATGCGTTCTTTCAGGCCGCGCCCGCGGCGGCGGCGGACCTCGTTTCCACGCAGCCAGCGGCGCAAATCCGCCATTTCCAGCCCGGTGAGATGGAGCGAAAAGGCGCTGTCGGCGGCATCAAAGACATGATGGCCCTCATCAAAGACAATACGCCCGCCAATTTCCTTTTTGCGCTTCGGGCTGTTTTTATCCGGCGGCGGCTCCATTGCCGCGCGGCTCATGACAAAGGCATGATTGGCGATAACGATCTGCGCCCTCCCCGCCTTGCGCGCAGCGCGCTCGATAAAACAGCGGTTGTAATGCAGACAGGCGGAATGTATGCATTCGCCGCGCCTGTCGGTCAGCCCCATCCATGACGCCGAAGCGTTGCCGACCGCCTCGCCGAAAACCCGCGCCCCCATGAAAAGAGAGGGCAGCCAGGCGGGAAAATCGCCACCGATCATGTCGCCGTCGCGCGAGGCAAGGGCCCAGCGCGCCATCAGCGCGGCCAGAACCGCAACCCGGCCCCTTGCATGCGAGGCCATGTCTTCAAAATTGAGCAGGCAGAGATAATTCTCCCGGCCCTTGCGGATAACGGTCTTTTGCGCCCGCTCGGCGGGATCAGGATAAAGCCGGGCGATTTCCTGATCGATCTGTCGTTGCAGATTGCGGGTATAGGTGCTGAGCCAGATGGTATCACTATTGCGCCGCGCCCAGCGGGCGGCAGGGGCGATATAGCCCAGGGTCTTGCCGATGCCGGTACCCGCTTCGGCCAGCAGGACCCGGCCCGGGCTTTCCTCGTCGCGCGGGCGCAGGCAAGCGGCAAGGGCGGCGGCGTAATCGCTCTGGCCCTGACGGTGTTCTGACCCCTCGCCCAGCACATCGGCCAGGGCGGCACGGGCCTCTTCGGGCTCCAGCGCCCTTGAGGCGGGGCGGGGCAAGGGCGGGCGGTCATCCACCGGTTTTACCGCGCGCCAGATATCAAGTCCGGAGCCTTGCCCGATATCGGACACGGTCACCCCGTGCAGGCTGAGCGCTTCAAGCGCCAGTTCGCCCCAACTCCAGCCATTACGTCTCAGGCTCAGGACAAGCCGGGCCAGCCGCTTGTCCTTGCACGCCTTTGCGCCCAGCTCGTCCAGCAGCAGGCTCGCGGCCTCGGCCAGAACAAGCGCCGCCTCTTCTGCCGATGTGACCGGGGCAAGGCCGAGCAACTGCCCCACGCCTTGTGCCGTGGGGCGGCAGAGCTGCGCCGGGTGCGCAAAGGCGATCAGCTCCATCACGTCAAGATGGGTGTTCTCCGCCGCCTTGATCGCCTCATGAAGCGGCGCATTGGCAAGCCGCCGCAGGCTTCCGGCGCTAAAGACACTGTGGCACAACAGATGCGGGCGGGCGCAAAGACCGCGCAGGGCCGCGCCCGCCGCAACGGCGTCCAGAACCCCGTCATCATCGAGAAGACAGATCTCGCAGCCAAAGATCGCCAGTACGGGGCAAGAGGGAACAACCGAATCGGTGGGCGGGGTTTGAGACATGGCGCGACTATATACAGGCTGAGGGGCTCTGGGCGCAAATGCCCGCGCCCGCGCGCCGGTTGACGCGGGCGCAGATGGGGATATAAGGAAGTCTGCAACACCAACCCGCCCGAAAATCAGGAACCCGATATGAGCGTTTCACAAGACGCAGGTTTGAGAGAATTGGCTGAAACCAGCAAGGCCTGGGCGTTTGACGAGGCGCGGGCTCTGGTCAGGCGCCTGGCGCGGATGCCGCAAAGCGATGCGCCGGTGGTGTTTGAAACCGGCTACGGCCCCTCGGGCCTGCCGCATATCGGCACCTTCGGCGAGGTGGCGCGCACCACAATGGTGCAGCATGCCTTTGAACTGCTCACCGGGCGCGAGACGAAGCTGATCTGTTTTTCCGATGATATGGACGGGTTCCGCAAGGTGCCCGCCAATCTTCCCAAGCAGGAAATGCTCAGCCAAAACCTGGGCCGGCCGCTGACCATGGTGCCGGACCCGTTCGGCACCCATGAGAGCTTCGGCGCCCATAACAATGCGCGCCTGCAGACCTTTCTCGACCGTTTCGGCTTTGAATATGAATTTGTCTCCGCCACGCAGCGTTATCAATCCGGCGCTTTTGATGAAACCTTGCTCAGGATGCTGGCGGTCTATGATGACGTGATGAAGATCATCCTGCCCACATTGGGGGCGGAGCGGCAGAAAACCTATTCCCCCTTCCTGCCCGTCTGCCCGCGCAGCGGCAAGGTGCTTCAGGTGCCGATGATTGCGCGCGATGCGGCAAAAGGAACCATTACCTATGAAGACCCCGAAACCGGCAAGCGGCAGGAAACCCCGGTCACCGGCGGCCATGTCAAATGCCAGTGGAAGGCGGACTGGGCCATGCGCTGGGCCGCGCTGGGGGTGGATTATGAAATGGCGGGCAAGGATCTGATTGATTCGGTGCGCCTTTCCAGCCGCATCTGCCGCGCCCTGGGGGCCACGCCGCCGGCCGGGTTTTCCTATGAGCTGTTTCTGGATGAAAACGCCGAGAAAATCTCCAAATCAAGAGGCAACGGCATTACGATTGATGAATGGCTGCGCTATGCCTCGCCGGAAAGCCTCTCCTTGTTCATGTATCAGGCGCCGCGCAAGGCCAAGCGGCTTTATTTCGATGTTATCCCGAAAAATGTTGATGAGTATCTCACATTTTTGAGCAAATACCCGCAGCAGACGCCAAAGGAGCAGCTTTCCAATCCGGTGTGGCATATCCACAAGGGCAATCCGCCAGTCGTTGATGTGCCGATCAGCTTCAACATGCTGCTCAATCTGGTCAGCGCCTCAAATTCAGATGATGCGGAGGTTCTGTGGGGCTTTATCTCGCGCTATGCTCCGGGCGCCACGCCGCAGAGCCACCCGGAACTGGATAAGATGGTGGGGTATGCGATCAACTATTTCCACGATTTCGTCAAACCCGCCAAGGCCTACCGCGCGCCGACGGACAAGGAACGCGCCGCGCTGGAGGAACTCTGTACAAGGCTGGGCGGGTTGGCCGCCGATGCCCACGGGGCGCAAATCCAGAGCCTGGTCTATGAAATCGGCAAGAGCCACGGCTTCGACAATCTGCGCGACTGGTTCAGGGCGCTCTATGAAGTCCTGCTCGGCCAGAGCCAGGGCCCAAGATTTGGCAATTTCACCGAGCTTTACGGTATCAACGAAACCCGCGCGATGATTAAAAAGGCGCTGGGGTAAAACAAGGGGGTGTGAGCGCCATTTTCCCCCTACTGGCTGGCCCAGACGATTCGGGCCATCCATTCGATGTCCTCAAGGTTGAAGTGGCGGTCTTCGTGTTCGGGGTTGAAGGAGACGAGGGTGACCGAGGTGGCGGTTTTGCGCGCCAGAAGCTTGGCCATCACTTCACCGCTGCGGGTTTTGGTCACCACCCGGTCGCCGCGCCTTATGCCGGCGGCGGGGGAGACGATGATGGTGTCGCCGTCGCGGTAAACCGGAAGCATGGAATCGCCGGCAATCTCCAGCGCATAGGCGTTTTCATCGCGGATGTCGGGGAAATCGACCTCTTCCCACCCCCCCCCGAGGGGAAAGCCGCCATCATCGAAAAAACCGCCGCCACCGGCCTGGGCAAAGCCGATCAGGGGAACGCGGCGCTGCGGCAGGGACCCCTCACCATTGTTCATCAGGATCAGGAATTCATCGAATGAGGCGTTGGTCGCCTCCAGTATCTTGGCGAGGCTTTCGGTGCTGGGCCAGCGCCGCCGGCCATCAGGCGCGATACGCTTGGATTTGTTGAACGTGGTCGGGTCGAGCCCGGCGCGGCGCGCAAGGCCGGACGGGGAGAGCTGATAGCGTTTCGCCAGCCGGTCAATCGCGGCCCAGATATGCGCATGAGATAACATTTTTAAGAAAATATTCCGATAATAACCCGATTCTCAAGAATAATACCCCTTGTATAGGAATCATACCTTATTTACGGCGGGTTTGTCCAGAGCAATTATAACTTGTGAAATGCAAAATCCGGGGCTAGCCTCGGCTTGTCATGGTTTTTGATTTTTATCCCCTGCTTCGCCCCGCCCTGCATGCCTTTGATGCCGAGCGCGCTCACGGCCTGACCATAAAGGCGCTTGAGGCGGGGCTTTTCCCGCGCCCGTGCGGCAAGGATGATGCCATATTGCGCACCCGCGTCTTCGGGCTTGATTTTACCAACCCCATCGGCATGGCGGCGGGGTTTGACAAGGATGCCAGGGTAACGGGCCCGCTGCTTGCCCTTGGCTTTGGTTTTACCGAAGCCGGGACGGTTACCCCCCTGCCGCAGGCGGGCAATCCGAAACCGCGCCTGTTCCGGCTGCCCGGCGACAGGGCCGTGATCAACCGGATGGGGTTCAATAATGAAGGGCTCACCGCCATGCTGGAGCGCCTGAGGGCCAGACCGAAGCGCGGCATTATCGGGGTTAATCTGGGAGCGAACAAGGCCAGCGCGGACAAGATTGCCGATTTTGTCACCGGGGTTGAGGTGGTGCAGGAGCTGGCCGATTACATGGTGATCAATGTCTCCTCGCCCAACACGCCGGGTTTGCGTGATTTGCAGGCGGGCGAAGAACTTGATGCGCTTTTGGGGCAGGTGATGGCGGCGCGGCATTGTCCGACGCCGCTGCTGGTGAAGATCGCGCCTGATCTTGACGATGAGGCCCTGAGCGATATTGCCGCAGTCGTCATGGCGCACGGGGTGGACGGGGTTATTGTCTCCAATACGACCCTTTCGCGCAGCGGGTTGAGCGAAAGGGCGGCGGGCGAGGCGGGCGGCCTGTCCGGCGCGCCCCTGTTCGGGCTTTCCACCCGCATTCTGGCGCGGATGTATCTTGAGACCGGGGGCAAGGTGCCGCTGATCGGGGTTGGCGGGATTTCATCCGGGGCCGACGCCTACCGGAAGATTTGCGCCGGAGCCTCACTGGTGCAGCTTTACACCGCCCTCATCTATCAGGGGCCGGAGCTGATTACGCGGATCAAGCGCGAATTGGCCGCACTGCTGGAAATCAATGGCGCAAACACCATATCGGAGATTACCGGCAGGGATGCCAAAGCCATTGCCCAGGACAATTGACGGAGAGCTTCATGACCACAACGATATTTCACAACCCGCGCTGTTCCAAATCGCGCCAGACCCTGGAATTGCTTAACGAAAACGGCGTCAGCCCTCAAATTGTCAAATATCTTGAAAACCCTCCGACAATTGAAGAGCTTAAAGAAATCCTCGACATGCTGGGGATTGCGCCGCGCGAGCTGATGCGCAAGAGCGAGGCGGAGTATAAGGCACAGGGGCTGGCGGATGAAAATCTGAGCGATGAGGAACTGATCGCGGCGATGGTGAAAACGCCCAGGCTGATCGAGCGCCCGATCGTGATCAAAAACGGCAGGGCCGCTCTTGGCCGCCCGCCGGTTTCGGTGCTCGAAATTTTGTAGTTCAGGACGCTTTTGAATTAACCTTGTCTTAAGATATTCGCAAGGGGCCGGGGGGCCAAGCTGGACCCAAAAGCCTATTCGCGCTAATGATAAAGCCAGATGCGGCGGGAAAATGCGTGGATGAGCGAACATCCATGCGATCGGGATGAATATGCGGCTGGCCATGCCGGCCGGGATATTTGTTGTGTGAGTTAAGTAAAGAACAAGTGGCGAGTACCCCCCGTGAGCCCGTTTAAGACAGAATTTTTTCAAAACCTTGAAGGCAAGGCCGATCCGGCTTGGCTGTGGGATTTTGCCCGTGGACGTATTGTCTGGGCCAACCGGGCCGGGATTGCGTTCTGGGGCGAGGCAACGTTGTTTGATCTGCTGGATCACCGTTTTGACCCCATGGGCGCAACGGTCAAAAAAATCCGCGAAATCGCCAAAACGGTCGAAAAAGACGACAGTGAGAGCGATGAAGTTATCTTTTTTCCCGAAGCCGGCCAACTGGTTAAATGCACCTGCCGCCTCAGTCCGCTCGAAGGCGGGCGCACCGGCTTGCTGGTGGCGGCGCGGCGCACAGGGGGAAAAGGGCAGGAAGCCGGGGGCGAGTTGTTTGCGCAGGTCGTGAACAGCTCGCCCTTTGCGCTTGGCGTGTTCGACCGCGCCGGGCAGCTGATCTACGCCAATGCCGCCCTTGGTGATATTTTCGCCAATACCGAAGCTGAAACCGGCGGTGATCTGAAGGGCGGGTTCCATCTGGCCCGCTGGATGGGTTCTGAAGATGACGCTCATGCGATGGTCTCGCGCATCTTGCTGGTGGGCTCGCACAGCGCGGCGCAAATGATGCAGACCAAATTCGGCCCGCGCACCCACCGCCTGACGGCGCGGCGGATGAGCCTTGAGGACGGCGAGACCGCAATCTTGATTTTCTTCCACGATATCGAGGACCGGCGGCGTTATGAGCTGGAGCTTGAATCAAGGCTGGCCAATCTGGAAACCCGGATGCAGAACCTGCCCGAAGACGGCGATGGCGCACAAGCGGGTGAAAGCGACGGCGAGGAAGCTGAAACCGCCACAGAGCCCCCTGCCCCGGAAATTCCCGATAATACCGGAGATGAAAATCCGGCGGCGGCAGAAGAAGAAAAACCGGTCCTTCCCGGGCCGGAAGAACCGGAGGAGACAGAGCCTGAAATCACACCTGAAGCCGCCGAAACGCCATCTGCCCCTGATCTTTCAGAATCTCCCGCCCCGCCGCTGATCGAGGGGCTCACGGCAGGTCAGGCCGGAGACAAAAACGGAGATGGGCCAAAACCCGAAAAAGCACCCGTCACGCCAAAAGCGCGGCTTTTTGAAAATGTCGAAATCAAGCCTTCAAAACGCCAGGAGCCGGACCGCGAAGCCAAAGCGGATAACAAGCCCCGCTCCGATCTCAAGGGCCGGGACCGGGAGGCGTTTTCCGCCATTGCCCAGGCTTTGCGCGCCAATAGTCCGGTCGCGCTTGAAACCCTCGATATTTCGCGCAAAAGCGAAGAGATCAAGCTCGTTGACGGTGAAAGCAGCGAAAAGACGGATGAGGAAAAAGCCACACCGCCAACACCCCGGCCTGTCCTTGAGGACACTGGCGGCGAATTGCAAAATATGGCTCTGGAACAATCGGAGGCGCGGGTTTCGGAGTTGCAGGCCATTCTGGATTCGGCGGCGGACGGGATCATCACTCTCGATGGCGAGGGGCGGGTTTGCAACCTGAATATTGCGTCTGAAACCATCCTTGACAGGAAGAAGGATGATGTGAAGGGAGAAAAATTTACCTCCCTGCTCAGCCCGTCAAGCGCGCGCGAGGTTGAAAGCTATCTTGAGGCGGTCACCGAAACCGGCGTTGTCGGCGTCTTCCGCGACGGGCGCGAGATCGAGGCGGTGCGCCCCGATGAAAGCCGCATTCCGCTGTTTCTCACTCTGGGGCGGGTCAAGTCCGACGACACCTTGCAATATTGCGCCGTGATCCGCGATATTTCGCAGTGGAAAAAGGCCGAAGCCGATTTGCGCGAAGCCAAGGAGCGGGCGGAGGAGGATTCAGAGAAAAAATCCGATTTTCTTGCCCGGATCAGTCACGAGCTGCGCACACCGCTCAACGCGATTATCGGCTTTTCCGAGGTGATGAGCGAGGAGAAATTCGGCCCCATCGCCAATGACCGCTACAAGGGCTATGTCAGCGATATCCGCACCAGCTCGGAGCATTTGCTCTCGCTCATCAATGATCTGCTGGATCTGACAAAAATCGAATCGGGAAATCTTGAACTTGATTTCACCTCGGTTGAGTTGCCCGAGATCGTCACCCAGAGCGTTGGCCTGATGCAGCCGCTGGCCACGAGGGAGCGGATTGTGATCCGCACATCCATGCCCGGGAACCTGCCCCCCATCGTGGCGGATTACCGCTCCATGCGCCAGATCATGCTGAACCTGCTTTCCAATGCGGTCAAGTTCACCAGACCCGGCGGGCAGGTGATTGTCTCGGTACTGTTCAATGAGGCGGGCGAGGTTGTCCTGCGCGTGCGCGATACCGGTATCGGCATGAGCGAGGATGAACTCAAAAAGGCCATGGAGCCGTACCGGCAGATCAAATCGGTGCATGAAACGGGACAGGACGGCACCGGCCTCGGCCTGCCGCTGACAAGGGCGCTGGCAGAGGCCAACCGGGCCGAATTCAAGATCGAAAGCGCCAAAGAGACCGGCACCCTGGTGCAGATCACCTTCCCGACAACCCGGGTTCTGGCGGAATAGGTATTGATATATCTCATTCGCGGCTATTTCCTGCTCACGCCCCGGCCACCGCGGGGGCGGCGCATGAGCGCCTGGCCGCCGTCGCGGCCGTGGGCGCAAAACCGTGAGTCCTGAGCATAACCAAAAACTGTAAACCCCCGAGACTCACTCCCCCCTCCGTGGCAGGGCAAGCTGGCGAAAGCCAGCGCCAGCCCGCGAACGGACGCACGCCCGGAGGGCGAGTGGAAATCAAAAATGAAAACAAATCTAAAACACGCTGCGCACCAGGGCCGGGTAGCGCAGGGCGAGAGTCACGCCGCGGATAACGAAGAAGGCGTTGAGGGCGATCCACAGACCGTGATTGCCGTAAGCGGGCGCCAGCAGCGCCCAGAGGGCGATATAGGCGGCAAAGCTTAAAATCATCATATTGCGCATGTCGCCGGTGCGGGTAGCGCCGGTGAAGATACCGTCAAACTGGAAACAGGCCACGCCGGTGATCGGGGTGAGCGCCGCCCAGATCAGATAGGCCCGCGCCTGCATGCGCACATCAAGATTGGTGCTTAAAAGATCAATAAACAGATTGCCGCCCAGCCACACGGCAAGGGCGGCAATCAGGCTCAGCGTCACCGCCCAGAAGCTGGAGAGATAAACTGCACGGTCAAAGGCGGCGCGGTCCCGGCTCCCTACCGAGCGCCCCACAAGAGCCTCGGCGGCAAAGGCAAAACCGTCGAGGAAAAAGGCGACGACGAGAAACAGATTGATCAAAACCGCATTGGCGGCAAGGACGACATCGCCCGCCTTTGCCCCTTGCGCCGTGAACCAGGCAAAAGCGCTCATCAGCAATATGGAGCGGATGAACAAATCGGTATTGACCGCCATCATGACTTTTACGGCGCGCGACGAGAAAATACGCACCGCCGCTTTTGCCGGGCCATAATCAGGCAAGGTGCGCCAGACAAAGACCAGGCCGGCCAGAAGGGCGGTGTATTCGGCAATAAGAGTGCCAAGGGCAACACCCTCGACGCTCATGTCAAAGGCAAGGACAAACAGCGCATCAAGAGCGATATTGGTCAGGTTGAGAATCAGTTGCAGCGCAAAGGCGGCGCGGGCGCGGCCAAGGCCGATGAACCAGCCCAGAAGGGCAAAATTCATCAGGGCTGCCGGGGCCGACCAGATACGGATGGTAAAATAGCGTGCCGCGGCGCTCTCGGCGGCAACGGAGCCTTCCGTCAGGGCCAGCGCCAGCGATGAAACGGGCTTTTGCATAATGATGTAAAAGGCGCCCGCCGCCAGACCGATCAGCATGGCGCGCCACAAGATGGCCCGCAGCTCCGCGGTATCCCCGCGGCCCAGCGCCTGGGCGGTCAGGCCGGTTGTGCCCATGCGTAAAAAGCCGAACATCCAGAACAGATAGGCAAAGATAATACCGCTCAATGCAATGGCGCCGATCAGATACGCCTCGCCAAGCTGGCCGATCACCGCCGTATCCACCACCGAAATCAGCGGTTCGGACACATTGGAGAGGACGATGGGAAGCGCTATGGCCAGAACGGAGCGATGGGTCACAGGCCCGTGGCGGGGCCGGGCCACATCCGCGCTCATGGGGCGCGCAGGCAGAATTCAGGCATTACAGCAGATCATCCGCCCGGGTTGTATGCGCGCGGCGATGGCCCGAGCCGACGGTTTTCCACAACCGGCCCACGAACCAGATGGGGATGACAATCAGAGCGCCGAGGATAAAATAGGTCAGCGCCCATTCGATCGCATCATAGCCCATATTGTAGATATGCCAGAAAAGACGCTGGATAGAGCTGAGCAGGTTTTGCGGATTAATCCCGATCGCCGACAAAACAATGCCGACAATCACCGAAGTGATCACCAGACGGATCAGGACGGCCAGCGGCGGCCCGCCAAAAAATCGCTGCATAATATCCCGCCTTTGCTCGTCGAAGTCTTGAATCCTTACCATCACACTTGATAATATGGCGCATTCACCCTCGTGAGCAAGAGGGATTTTGAGGCGGTGCGATTAAATTCAGATCAACCCAGGGCAGCTTTTAGCCTGACGACAAGATCGGGGGTCACTTCACCCGTGGGCGCAAGCCCCTCGTTGCTCTGGAATTTCATGATCGCCTGACGCGTTTTACCGCCCATCACGCCATCCACGGAACCGGGCTTGTAGCCCAGCGCCATGAGCATGGACTGGGTCTGCATGATCAACTCGCTGACCGTCGCATTCGCGGAGGTAACGGCCCGGGCATTCTGCCAGCCCCCGGCCGGAATGGCGATGCGGTTGGCGGAGAGGTTCACCGGCGCCGGTTTCCAGGACTTGACGGCAAGACGCGCCTTTACAAGGGTTTTGCTGTCCATCTGGTTGGCAATGGTCTCAAGGCGGTTGGTTGCATCCTTGTCGCCATTTCTGGCGGCCAGGGAAAACCATTTATAGGCCTCAATCCGGCTTTGGGGCACGCCCAGACCGCGCTCGCTCAAAATGGCCAGATTGAACTGGCTGTCGGTCAGCCCGAGCTCGGCGGCCTTGCGGAACCACTGGGCCGCCTTCTTAAAGTCCGGCTTGTTGCCATTAATGCCACCTTCGGCGTTCAGGACGGCAAGATTGTGCATGGCTTTGCGGTTGCCCTTGCCAGCGGCGCGTTTGTACCAGATACGGGCCGAGGCGAGGTCTTTTTTAACCCCCTGGCCTTTTTCATACAAAGTGCCAAGGCGGTATTGCGCCATGGCGAAACCACGCGCCGCAGCCTTTTGATACCACGCCCTGGCTTTCCCCATATCCTTTTTTACGCCCTTGCCGGTGGCGTAGCGATGAGCAATCTCATATTGCGCCGTGGGATTGCCCGCGACAGCGGCGGACCTGAGCGCTTCAGGGCCAAGAGCTGCGGGAAGATTGCCGGTTGATCCTGAACGGGTGGTGGTTTTGGGCTTTACCGTTGAACCGCCAACATTCCCCAAAGCCATATGCAGGGGCGTGGGAGTGCTTTCGGCGGGGGTTTGCGGCGGAATGGAATTGGTGCTGTCCGGATTTGCTGCCGGCTGGTTATCCGCGCCTGCCCCCGGGGCCGGAGCGGCGCTGGCAAGCGGTGCGATTGGTCTTTCCGCCGGGGTTGAAACCGACGGGGCCGGAGCCGGTTCAACAGCGGCCGGCGCCTTTGTTTTTGCGGCGGCAAGCTCTTTTGCGGGTTCGGCGGGGGCGGCATTTTCACTCTGGGAGACGATCGCGGGCGTTTCATCGCTTCCGGCAAACATGCCGCTTATCATATAAATCCCGCCCAGAGCGAGAATGGCAACGCCGGCATAGAGCAGCGATTTGCGGTTTTTACTGAAAAACGATCCCAGCCCGGAGGCGCCTTCGTCCTTGCCGGTCAGGGACGCTTTTGCGGCCTCATCGCCATATGAAGGAATCTGTGCGGCTGTTTGAGCGGCCCGCCGCGCGGCTGCGATAAAATCCTCGTTTCTGTTTACACCTCCCATGGCTTCGCCGTCTGGATAAGAACTTTCCATTGTCGGGCTGTAGCCTGTGCCCTGCGGAGCGCCGTAAATCTGCTCAAGCGAATCGTTCAGGCCGCGCGCATCGCCGCTCTGGCCCGGAGCCTCGTTGAAATAGCCTCCTACGGGCGGCAGCCGCAAGGCGGAATCTTCAGGCTCGGGCGGCGGCGATGGCGGCAGGGAAGCCTCATCTTTTTCAGGTGTTTTTTCAACCTTGTCTTCCAGTCCCGAAAGCCGCTCAACAACTTTCTCAAGCGATTCATGGACTGTTTTCAGGGTTTCCTGGGTGCGTCTTTCCACCGTATCGGTGTTGGCGCGCACATCATCAAGGCCCTTTTCAAGGTTTACAATTGCCGATCTGAAATCCGAATCATCGCTGCGGTTTTCACCGAGCTTGGCGACCGCCCGGGCGGCGGCAAGTTCGGCGGCTTCATTGACGGCATCGCGGTTGCTGTCATTGGCCTGGGCAATAAACTTCCTCGCGATATCCTCGGCCTGCCGGCTTGCCTGCTGCACCGCCTGGGCTGTTGCCTGCTGCGCCATTTGTTTCGCCACCTGCTGCGCCGCCTGATCGGCGGCCTGACGCGCGGTTTCGGCCGCGGTTTCGCGCGCCTGATCCAGCCCCTTGAACAATTGGGAGATGCGCTCTTCAAAGCCGTCAAGAACCTTGAATTTTTCTTCCGTCTGGCCGAGACGGGTGTTGATCTGGGCAAATTTGGCGTCGAGTTTGGGCAGAAGATCATCCCAGCGGCTTTGCTCTCTGGCGCTCTCGAGTTGGGCGGCAAGCTCGTTTACACGCGATTCCAGATCAAGCAGCTGCGGATGCGGATCGTTGTCTTCCAAAGAGCGGTCAAGACGGCCGGCGAGGCTTTGCAGGCGCTCCTCGATGGCGTTGACCTGTTCGATATCGGGAATATGGCGTTCGGTTTCGTGCAGACGGCCGGCCAGTTCCTCATAGCGCTCATGCAGGGTTTCAATGGCCTGATCCGGCCCCGGCGCGGTTTTGACCTCTTCAAGACCTTGCGAGAGCGCTGAAATCTGGTCATGCAGGGCTTTGAGATGCGGTGGATTGCTGATCTGGGCCTGAGTGCTGGAGACCTGCTGGCTCATCTTCCTGATCTTGTCTTTCAGCGCGGTGAATTCAGGGTCTTCGTTCACGCTCCGGGCGCGTTGCATGGCAAACTGCATATCCTGATTGAGACGGGCAATTTTATCTTCAAGGACGCGGTAGCTTTTCGCCGTGCCGTGGTCCGCTTGCTGATTGAGCATGGCGGCGAGCTGCGCCACTCTTTTTTCCATTTGCGTGATCCTGTTCTGGCCCTTGATCTCATTCTCATTGGCCGAGCCGGGCGTGATCGAATTCATGCGCGCGCCGATCTGGGAAAGCCGTTGCTGAATGGATTTCAAAATATCGCCGTTGCGCCTGTCGGTCAGCTCGATGTGGTCAACGACAAGGGTGAGAGCCTCTTCCAGTGTTTTCATTTCCGAACTCTTTGATGTGTCCGATTGCGCCTGGGCAACGGCCTCTTCAGCCGGCATGGGGGGGTGAATATAATGTGAGATCAGATTGAGATCGTCCTTGAACTCGCTCATGAGTTCCGAGGTTTGCCGTTCGCTCTGTTCAAATTTTCCGGCCAGATCGCGCAGTGCCCGCATCACCGAATCGTCTTCAGTTTTGCCCTCTTGCTCAAGGGCATGATCCTGATCGTCCTGACCATCCTGAGCGTCCTGCTCACCGGCCAGCCTGGCCAGTTGAGAGGCCAGCGCGCTCAAGGTTGCATGCACGTCATTATCAAATTTTTGTTCCTGCGCCGGGCCGGTATCAGCCGGGGCATCTGAATCTTCAGCTTTGTGCTCGGCATTTTCAATAATGACCTTGTTCAGCCACTGGCCGAGCGTCTTGCCGGATTTCCTGGCTTCGATTTTAGCTGCTTCGCGAGCCTCGCGCTCAATCCCCTTGATGCTCCAGGGCGCTCCAGTTTTCATGGGACTATCCGTTCATTACCAGTCATTAATTCGTGCCTGCATTTTGCCCGTTGAATATCGGGGCAAACCCTGCAGATCCCCTTCATCAAATGCGTCAAGCGCAAAGGGAGCGCCGTTAACACTTCGGTTATGAACCTTTCAGGACATGGTAAACAATTGGTTAAACATGTCCCGCAAACGGATGTTTTTTTGCTTTAAAACCACAAACGGGGTGTAAGGCTCGCAATAATGTGAGCCGGATTTAATTGACGTTTACGTAAAGGTAAAGTAATGTAAGGAAGCTAATTGAGTGGATATGAGCCTATGGATATCAATCCGGACATGAACCCCGCCGGGGTCAAATCGGCGCGCAAACAAAAAACCCGCTTCACAATCCGCGAGTTGACAAACGAGTTCGGCGTCACCGCCAGGGCCTTGCGATTCTATGAGGACAAGGGCCTGCTGCGTCCTGAGCGTGAAGGGCGGACGCGCATCTACAAACGCCGCGACCGGGCCCGGTTGAAACTCATTTTGCAGGGCAAACGCGTCGGTTTTTCTCTCGCCGAGATCAGGGAAATGATGGATCTGTATGATTTGCGCGACGGGCAGAGCACTCAGTTGCGGGTCTATCTGGAACGGTTTGGCGAGCGTATCCGCGCCCTGGAGATGCAAAAGCTCGATATTGAACAGGCGATCGCCGATCTGAGGCGCACCTGCGCCATCGTGAAGGGGATGCTTGCGGAAAAACACGGCAGCCGCGGCAACCTGGTCGACAAGCCTGATCCCGATCAAAACGAATTCAACAAGGAGGCCTGATCGATGCCCGTATATAACGCCCCTGTGGATGAAACCCTGTTTTTGCTCAATGATGTGTTCAATATCGCCCAATATGGCCATCTGCCGGTTTTCGCCGAGGCCAGCCCGGATATTGTGAAAGCAATCCTGATCGAAGCGGGACGTTTTGCCGAGGAGCAATTGCTGCCCCTTAACCAGAGCGGCGATGTGCAGGGGTGCCGTTTTGATAATGGAAAGGTGAGTACGCCCGAGGGGTTTAAAGAAGCCTACCGGATACTGGTTGAAAACGGCTGGCCCGGTCTGATTACCGATGTGGAATATGGCGGACAGGGCCTGCCAAGGGTTTTAAACGCAGCTTTTACCGAATATATGGTCTCGGCCAATATGGCGTTCGCACTCTATCCGGGGCTCTCGCTCGGGGCTTATGAGGCCATTGCGCTGCATGGCACGGATGAGCAAAAACAGCTTTACCTGCCCAAACTTTCCTCCGGGGAATGGACCGGCACCATGAACCTCACCGAGCCCCATTGCGGCACCGATCTGGGGCTTTTGCGCACCAGGGCCGTACCGGACGATGACGGGAGTTACCGCATCACCGGCACCAAGATTTTCATCTCCGCCGGAGAGCATGATCTCACCGAAAACATCGTGCATCTGGTGCTGGCGCGCATTGAGGGCGCGCCGGAGGGCACCAAGGGGATTTCGCTGTTTATCACACCCAAATTATTACCCGGAAGCGGCGAGGCCAACGGGGTGTCCTGCGGCTCGATCGAGAAAAAAATGGGCATTCACGGCAACGCCACCTGTGTGATGAATTATGAAAATGCAAAGGGATGGCTTCTTGGCGCGGAAAACGGCGGCCTCAAAGCCATGTTCACTTTCATGAACGAGGCTCGCCTCGCGGTTGGCCTGCAAGGGCTGGCGCTGTCTGAAATTGCCTGTCAGAACGCCGCCAACTACGCCCGCGAGCGGCTTCAGGGGCGCTCGATCTCGGGGGTAAAAGAACCGGACAAGCCTGCCGACCCGATTATCGTCCACCCGGATGTGCGGCGCATGCTGATGAACTGCCGCGCTTTTAACGAGGCGGCGCGGGCGCTGATTGTGTGGACGGCGCTTAAAGCCTCCATCGCGATTTATTCTCAAGACAAGGATGAGCGCCGCCGCGCCTCTGATCACATGGCGCTGATTACTCCGGTGATCAAAGGCGTTTTGACCGATACCGGCTTTGCCAACACCGTGGCGGCGCAGCAGATTTTCGGTGGCGCGGGCTATATTGCCGAAACCGGAATGGAACAATATGTGCGCGATGCGCGCATCGCCATGATCTATGAGGGAACAAACGGCATTCAGGCGCTTGATCTTGTCGGGCGCAAGCTGGCCCACAAGGGCGGGCGGGCATTGATGGGGCTGTTTGGCGAGATTGATGGCTTTTTGCAGGACAATGCGGATGATGAGGCCCTTGCCCCCTTCACCGCACCGCTGAAAGCGGCCCGCGATGATCTGGAAAAGGCCACCGGCTGGCTGATGTCGAATGCCATGTCCAAGCCCGACAATGCCGGCGCCGCCTCAACTGATTACATGCATCTGACGGGGCTGGTCATTTTGGGGCTGATGTGGGGCCTGATGGCCAAAACCGCCAGCGAGAAGCTTGGCGAAGGCGCGGGAGATAAAGCCTATCTTGAAAACAAGCTGATTACCGGACGCTATTTCATGCAGCGGCTGCTGCCCGAGACATCGGCGCATCTGGCGCGGATCAGCGCCGGGGCCGGGAGCATGATGGCGCTGCCGGCGGAGGCGTTTTGAGAGATGTATGAATACTGCCCCCCGTCATTCCCGCGGAAGCGGAAGTAGCGGGGGAAACAACGAAAAACAATACAGATTGCCCTGGATTCCCGCCTGCACGGGAATGACGGAAACGGGAATTGCACTATTGTGTGAACGAGAACCAACGGGAGAGAGCCGATGAATGAATGTTATATTTTCGATCATGCCCGCACCCCGCGCGGGCGCGGCAAAAAGGACGGTTCGCTTTATGAAGTCACGCCGCTGGAGCTGGCGACACAGACGCTCGAAGCCCTGCGCGACCGCAACGGGCTCGACACCAAAACCGTGGATGATGTGATTTTGGGCTGCGTGGACCCGGTGGGCGAGGCGGGCGGCGATATTGCCCGCGCCGCCGTCCTGAACGCCGAATATGATGATTGTGTTCCGGGGATGCAGATCAACCGGTTTTGCGCCTCCGGGCTTGATGCGACCAATTTCGCCGCCATGAAAGTGATGACCGGCGTGGCCGATATGGCGATCGGCGGCGGGGTGGAATCCATGAGCCGCATCGGCATCGGCGCTTCGGGCGGCGCCTGGCCGATGGACCCGCAGATTGCGATCAAATCCTATTTCGTGCCGCAGGGCATCAGCGCCGATCTGATTGCGACAAAGTTTGGCTACAGCCGCGATGATGTGGACGCTTACGCGGTGGAGAGCCAGAAGCGCACCGCAGAGGCGTGGAGCGAGGGCCGTTTCGCCAATTCGGTACTGGCGGTAAAGGACATCAACGGCCTGACCATTCTGGACAAGGATGAGCATATGCGCCCCGGCACCGATATGCAGTCTCTGGCCGCGCTGAACCCGTCCTTCGCCCAGATGGGCGAGTTTGCCGGTTTTGACGCGGTGACAATCCAGCGTTACCCGGAGATTGAAAAGCTCGACCATGTGCATCATGCGGGCAACTCATCGGGCGTGGTGGACGGGGCGGCTGCGGTTTTGCTGGGCAGCGCCCAGGCGGGCAAGCGGGCCGGGCTCAAACCGCGGGCGCGGATAAAGGCCTTTGCCAATATCGGCACCGAGCCGTGCATCATGCTCACCGGCCCGGTGGATGTGAGCCGCAAGGTTCTGGCCCAGGCCGGGATGAGCGTTTCCGATATTGATCTTTTTGAAATCAACGAGGCGTTTGCCTCGGTTGTGCTGCACGCCATGAATGAGCTGGGGCTGGATCATGCACGAGTGAATGTGAATGGCGGCGCGATCTCCATGGGGCACCCGCTGGGGGCCACCGGGGCGATGATTCTGGGCACGCTGGTTGACGAGATGGAACGGCGCGGCGTGGGCACCGGCCTTGTCACCTTGTGCATTGGCGCGGGCATGGGCACGGCGACGATCATTGAGCTTGTATAGGGCGAGGAAAAAACCATGACTTACAAGAATTTCACACTCGAAATTGATAGCGACGGCATTGCCCTCATCACCTGGGATATGGAGGGGCGCTCAATGAATGTGCTCACCGAGGAGGCGCTGGGCGAATATATCGCCATTGTGACGCGCATCGGCGAGGATGACGCCATCAAGGGCGCGGTCATCACCTCCGGCAAGGAGACATTCTCCGGCGGAGCGGATTTGTCGATGCTCGAAGCACTGGTGAAAGGCGGGATGAAAGCCGAATGCGAGGAGGGCCGGGAAGCAGCTTCAAAGCTGGTGATGGAACAAGGCGGCATACTGGCGCGCACCATCCGCCAGATGGAGACCTGCGGCAAACCGGTTGCAGCGGCGATCAACGGCACCTGTCTGGGCGGCGCGTTCGAGATTGCGCTGGGCTGCCATTACCGGGTGGCCTCCAATAATCCCAAGACCCGCCTTGGCCTGCCCGAAGGCCGGGTCGGGCTGCTGCCCGGCGGCGGCGGCACCCAGCGGCTCTCGCGCCTGATCGGCGCCTCGGATGCCTTGCAGATGATGCTGACAGGGCGAAAAATCCGGGTGGACCAGGCGTTAAAGGCCGGAATTATCCACAAGGTGGTGACAAAAGAAAAATTGATATCGCAAGCCCGGCGCTGGCTGCGGGAAGAAGCCGATGCGGTGGCGCCGTGGGACAAAAAGGGCTTCCGCATTCCCGGCGGGATGAATTTTTCCAAAAACGGCATGATGACCTTCACCGCCGCCAATGCGATCTATCGCCGCGAGACAATGGATAATTATCCGGCGCTCCGGGCGATCATGTCGTGTGTTTATGAAGGGCTGATGGTGGATATCGACACCGGGCTTCGTATCGAATCGCGCTATTTCAGCCATATCCTGCGCACCCCGGAAGCGCAAAACATGATCCGCACCTTGTTCTTGTCCATGCAGGCGCTGAACAAGGGAGCGCGGCGGCCAAAGGACATCAAGCCCACCCGGATGCGCAAGCTGGGCATTCTGGGCGCAGGCATGATGGGGGCGGGCATCGCCTATGTCTCCGCCAAAGCAGGGATCAAGGTGGTGCTGCTGGACAAGGATATGGCGGCGGCGCAAAAGGGCAAGGCCTATTCCCATAGCGTCATGAGCAAGCTGATCGGACGCGGGCGGGCCAAATCGGCGGACCGGGAAAAGCTGCTGGCGCGCATTACGCCAACGGCCGATTATGATGACCTGAAGGGCTGCGATCTGGTAATTGAAGCGGTGTTTGAAAACCGTGATATCAAGGCGGCGGTTACGAAAGAGGCCGAGGCGCGGCTTGCAAAAACGGCCATTTTCGGCTCCAACACCTCTACCTTGCCCATCACCGGGCTGGCAAAAGCGTCCAAACGGCCCGCCAATTTTATCGGCATTCATTTCTTCTCGCCGGTTGAAAAGATGATGCTGGTCGAGATTATCATGGGGCACGAAACCGGCGATGCGGCGCTGGCCAAGGCGCTCGATTTTGTCCGGGCGATTAAAAAAACCCCGATTGTGGTCAATGATTCGCGCGGCTTTTTCACCTCGCGCGTGGTTGGCACTTATGTGGCCGAAGGGCTCACCATGCTGGAAGAGGGCGTGGTCCCTGCCATGGTGGAAAATGTTGCCCGCATTGCGGGAATGCCGGTGGGGCCCTTATCGCTCAATGATGAAGTGGGGCTTGATGTCGCCTGGAAGATCGCCCAATCGGCAAGGGCGGATCTGGGCGACAGCTATAAACCCGGCGCGCTGGACCGGATTCTGGAAGAAATGGTGGCACGGCGCGAGCGGCTGGGGCGCAAGAACGGCAAGGGATTTTATGATTACCCCAAAATGGGCAAGAAATCGCTGTGGCCGGGGCTGGCCGAATTCCTGCCCCCTGCCCGCCCGGCGGAGGATTTTGACATTGACGAGATGAAACGCCGGTTCCTGACCATTCAGGCGCTGGAGACGGCGCGGTGTTTTGAGGAGCATGTGCTCACCGATGTGCGCGACGCTGATGTCGGCGCCATCCTCGGCTTTGGCTTTGCCCCCTATACCGGCGGACCGTTATCCTATATTGACACCATGGGCGCGGGCGCTTTCATTGAACAATGCGAAGCACTCGCGGCGGCGTACGGGGCGCGCTTTGCCCCTTGCGCGTTATTGAAGGATCTGGCGCAAAGC
>JAJRYE010000019.1 GCA_024275895.1 Alphaproteobacteria bacterium
CAATCGGGTTTTTGACAGCAACGGACCCGATGTCAGGGTGCGCGGGACGGCTTCGACGGTTGCCGAGAAATACATCTCGCTTTCCCGCGATGCCTTTTCGATGGGGGACCGGGTCAAGGCGGAAAATTACCTGCAACATGCCGAGCATTATCTGCGCATCCAGGCCGAGGCCAAGGAAGCCAAGCAGCAGGCGCAACAGGTCCAGCAACAAGCCCAGCAGGTTGATCCCTCACCCGAAGCCCAGGCCCGTGAGGGCGGCCCGCAAGGCGAGACCGTGGATGAGGCGCGCCCGGCTGAAAACCGCATAAAAACCCGCCGCGCCAGACCCGCGCGTCCGCAAAATGCCAATGGCGGCGAGCAAAAAGAAGCCAGGAAAAAACCGTCCAAAACCAAAACCCCCGACGCGGCGCCGGCCAAGGAAAAAGCCGGCGGTGATGATGCTGACGGAGTTGCGGCCTAAAGCGCGTCATATTTTGATGGAATCAAAACCGCGCTCTGATTTATTTGTGTCGATCAGGTTTTTCCGGTTTTGCCGCTTTCGTCAAAACCGGACCTGATCTGAGAGTTTCGTTTTTGATAGGGGCTCCTTATTTCACACTCAACATGTCGCCGGTTCTGATTTTGCCGCCCGTTTTGACCAGGGCGTAAATGCCGGTGTCCATATGGCCGAAAGCCGTGTTCAGGGCTTGCGGGATGTTCATGTCCCGTTTGGCGCTTGCCGGATCAACATTGACCGCGGCGCATCGTTTCGTACGTTTGAACGCTTTGAGAACAGCCCCGCTGCCGATAGATATCTCCTTGCCGATCCATCTCATTTCGGCCCAGGGTTCCAGCCCGTCGATATAAAGATTGGCGCGAAAGCGCAACGGGTTCACATCTCTGCCGAGGATGCGGGACAGATCGCGCACCGAGGCAAGATTGATGATGGAGAGGCATTTTTCCCTCACATCAGAAATAGAGTGGTCCGGGGCATGGACAATGCGCGGTGCGCCGCGCAGTTCCGCCGCCATGAAGGCGGCAAAAAACTGTTCCAGAATCTGCCGCCCCAGCGGTTCGCTCAAGATGCCCGATGTTACCTTTTTGCCATCTCTGAAAATGGTGAGCTTTTGATCGGCCTCGTCGAAGCGTGTCTCCAGACTTGCCAGACGTTCATCGCGCATCAGCACCAGAAAATTGATCTTGGGCATATGGACCGGATTGGCGGGATCGAATTTTTTGCCGCCGTTTTCAATTGCATAGGCGCGGTCAAAGGCGAGGGTTCTGCCGGGGGCAAGATCGGCGCGTTCGAGCGCCTGCGGCGAGAGCCCCTTCACCGGATAGCGATAGATTGAGTCAATAAAAGGCCCGTCTGGTTGTGACATTTTGCCCTGCTCCCCTTTATGTTGCGATTTTGCAACACTATATAGCCCCTAGATGAAATGCCGCAAAGGGTTTTATCGCTCGATATTGTAGTCAGGAATCAAGATATCACTATCCGGGCCTTTTGGGACGGTCGTGATGTGCTGGAGGGTTGAAGATGAATTTTGAAAATTATACCGAACGGTCCAAGGGCTTTATCCAGTCGGCGCAGGGGCTGGCCCTGCGGGAAGGGCACCAGAGTTTCTCACCATTGCATTTGCTCAAAGTCCTGCTTGATGACGAGCAGGGGCTGGCCGCCGGTCTGATCGGCAAGACGGGCGCAAACGCCAAGACGGCGCTGGCGAAAACCCATGAGGCACTGGGAAAAAGCCCCAAAGTGGAAGGCAGCGGCGCCGGGCAGCATTATATGGCGCCCGAGACGGCGCG
>JAJRYE010000020.1 GCA_024275895.1 Alphaproteobacteria bacterium
ATTCCCATGCCTCTCATGCCGGACATGCCGCCCATTCCGGACATGCCCATGCCTTTCATGCCGGACATACCGCTCATACCCATGCCGGACATGCCGCTCATACCCATGCCGGACATGCCCATGCCCTTCATACCGGACATGCCGCTCATACCCATGCCGGACATGCCCATGCCCTTCATACCGGACATGCCGCTCATTCCGGCAGCCGAAGCGCCCGCAACGGCCATGGTAACCAGACCAACGGCCGCACTCGCACACGCCATCATTTTAAATGCTTTCAACATAAGCCTATTTCTCCCATTTAGTTTGTTCCCGATCCCTGAAGCCAGCCCGGACCGGAAGCTTACTCTCTCTGAACAAGACTGGTTTGATCAGCCCTCCCCGGGTGATTTGAGCCTCGGGGAAATACCTGCAATTTCTATTTCCTGTGACGCCCCCGGATGTCATAGGGCGGGTTCATGCCGGGATGCTGAAACGGATTGAACCAGGCGCCTTGACTATCCAGAAAATACAGGCTTTTCGGATAGGGCCTGCTCACCCCCGCCAGGGCGTTCTCATACCAGGCGGCATTCCTGGACATAAACTCTATCACCGGCGCGCCCGCCGGGCGCTGGTCCGGGTGAATGCCCGCCACGGGATACGCCCTTTCCGCACCGGCGCCAAAGGCGGCTGCGGAGGACAAAACAAACGCAACCGCCGCTCCAGTGAATACTTTCGAAAAACACCCCTGCATCTTTATCCCCCATGACAACGAGAACAACCGGCAAACCCGGCCACCCAACGCAAAGCAGATTCTGTGCCAGTTCCTGAAATTTATCTAATCACTTGATAAACAACATGTATTTATAATCATCGCCGGTTTGTCAGGCGATGTAATCTGGCAAATATGCCAAATTGTCATGCCGGCGAATGTCTAAATATTATTAACCTGTTGTTAACATTAAATAAAACAAATAGTGACATAATGTCATGCTCCGGTTTCCCTGTCATAACCGGCGCTGTCATGATCCCCGGGCTGCTGAAAGCCTTTTGACTGGAAAAAGAGCCTGGCGGGGTTAGCGCGCCCGTGGCTTTGATTTGGGAAAATTCTCTTGTTTTTAGGAAGTTTCCCCTTGAATAAATGATCTCAAGCGCATAGTTTGCCGCCACACCGATGAAGATTTGCTGCACCGCAAGCCCGGATGCAGCCCGGGGGGCCATAGCTCAGTTGGGAGAGCGCTTGAATGGCATTCAAGAGGTCGGCGGTTCGATTCCGCCTGGCTCCACCATTTTTTATCTCGCGGCAGTTCACTTCGTTCGCGCCTCCGATGGGGCGCGCTGACCGCGCGGCGCCCGGGCGGGCTGGTGAATTCGCCGGGTTTCGGCTTTACTCCGGAGGATCCCGTCATTTGGGTGTCTGCCGAAAATTAGGGGCCGGTTTTACTTCTTTTACAGGCGCTCTATTTTCTTCGGCCTTGCACAATCCGGTCGATAATCATGGCGCAGAACAAGATTGCCAGCCCGGCGAGAATGCCCTGACCTTCGGCGGCAAACTGCAACGCTTCGAGAACATCCTCACCCAACCCCTTTGCCCCGATAAGTGAAGCCACGACGACCATCGAAAGACTGATCATGACGGTCTGGTTGATCCCGGCCATGATTGAGGGGGCGGCAAGCGGCAAGTCAATTTTAAAAAGCAGGTAGCTCCAGGACGCGCCGAAGGAAATCGCCGCCTCGCGGACGGAATGGGGCACGGCTCTCATGCCAAGCACCGTCAGCCGAACAACGGGCGGGCTGCCATAGACAATTGTCGCCACGATGGCCGCCGGTTTGCCGGTGCCAAAGAAAGCGATGACCGGAATGAGATAAACGAATGCCGGCATGGTTTGCATGAGATCCAGGATCGGACGCACGAATGCAAATGCACGGGGCTTGCGGGCGCAGAATATACCAAGGGGAACCCCCACGGCAACGCTTATCCCGGCGGCCGTGCCCAGCAGGGCCAGGGTTGTCATCGCCTTTACCCAAAACCCCATTACGCCAAGATAGGTCATGGCGGCGCCGGCAAATATTCCGGTCCTTGGTCCGGCGGATAATCCCGCCAGCAGGACAACGATTGCGGTGGTGACCGGCCACGGCGTGGCGACGAATACGGTTTCGAGCGAATCCAGTATGATCAGCAGCCCCGAGCGCAGGGCATTGAAAAAGGACTCGCCGCGGGAGGTCAGAATATTGAAACCTTCCTTGATCGCGCTCGCGGTATCCGTTCGGTAGATTTCGCTGGTCGGGTATTTGACCAGAAACTGAATGGTTCCAGGCCTCGTATATTGCACGATGGAGGCGAAATAAATCAGCGGCACGAAAAAGGCCACCGCAATGGTTGAATTGCGGTCACGGCCGCTCGGCAGCGTGCGGTCGGAACGCCACGCCGCGAACCGTTGATCCAGAGCCCAATTGGCAATGCCCCCTTGCAACAGCTTGACGGCAAGAACCAGTACGATGCCGAGGAGCAAAATGGAAATCGCTGAATCTTCCGCCGCCTGTGCATCAACCATTGCGCTTGCCGCGGCTTTTTCAAGCGAATCGACGGCGCGCTGAAACGAGCTGACATTATCGTCCCCGTTGCTGATCGCCGTTTGCAATTGCTCGCGGCGCAAGGCAAGGATTTTACCGATGGTCTCGGCTCTGGCCCGGAACGGCGCCCCAAGATCGCCCCACAAACCGCGCGAGACCTGAATGAAGGCAACGGTTTCCAAAATCATGAAAGGAAGCGCCCAGGCCCAAAGGCCGCGCATTCCAAACCAGAGCGGCCCGAACAATGCCGCCGCCCGGTTGAAGGTAAAACGAAAGCCGGGCCGCTCACCGATCCTGGCAAACTGGGCGATATAGTAATCGGCATTGGGGCCAATGAAAGTGCGAATCAGCTCTTCGCGCCGTTCAGCCGCAGTGGGTGGTGCCGCCGGCACCGTTGCGGGCGTATCAGGGGTATCAGGAGTCTTCATTTCAGCCACCGCGTATTCCGTTCAGCAGCGCCGTGCGCGTTACAATACCGATTTCCTCACCCCCGGATGTCACCACAATTGGATCTTCTGTTGAAATCGCGATGTCGATTAATTCGCCCAGCGTGCTTTCTTCATGCACGCGCGGCGCATTGGCCGGAACCGGTCCCTCGTTTTGAATATAAACTTCCAGCGGTATCATCACGGTATGGGCAAAAACCACTTTAAGGCGTGAAATACCGGCCACGAAGGCGGCAACATAATCATCGGCCGGGTTGGTAATGATCTTTTCCGGGGTATCCACCTGGATCATGCGCCCGTCCTTCATGATGGCGATGCGATGGCCAATGCGAATGGCCTCGTCAAGATCATGGGTGATGAAGACGGTCGTCTTTTGCATCTTTGCCGAAAGCGCCATGAACTCATCCTGAAGCTCGCGGCGGATGAGCGGGTCAAGGGCGCTGAAGGGCTCATCCATCAGGAGGATATTCGGATCGGCGACCAGCGCCCGGGCCAGACCGACCCGCTGCTGCATGCCGCCGGACAGCTCATGGGGGTATTTGTCCTGCCAGCCATCCAGCTTGACCATTTCGATGACCCGGTCCGCCGCATCCCATCTTCTGGTCTTGCCGGTGCCGCGTATTTCCAGCGGCAAGGCAACATTTTCACGGATCGAACGATGCGGCATGAGACCGAAGCTCTGGAACACCATGGCGACATGCTCATTGCGGAATTGGCGCAGTTCAGCTGCATCCATCGCCATGACATCCTTGCCCCCAACCTCTATTCGTCCCGATGAAGGCTCCAGCAACCTGTTGATATGGCGCACAAGGGTGGATTTGCCGCTGCCCGACAATCCCATTACGCAGAATATTTCACCGGCCCGGATATTCAGATTGACATCCGCGATGGCGACCACACAATCAAAACGCTCAAGGACCTGGTCTTTCGATAAATGGCTGTGCCTGATGGCTTCAAGCGCCTCTTCTTCGCGATCGCCAAAAATTTTCCATATCGCCTCGACCTTGATCGCCGATCCGGTATGCCGGGTGTCTTGCATGCCTATTCCAAAACCATTGCCAGAATGCCTCCGCCAATCCGGTCACTCCAACCGGCTCGGATCAACCTGCATTCAAACGCCAATTGCCTGGATGCAGGTTGATCGTCAGTACATGAACTCACGCCGCTCTAGAGCCTTTCCGGTTTTGATTGAATCAAAACCTGGCTCTATCTTTTTGTTTTTACCGTACTTCTTATCGAAAAACCGGTTCCCACTTTTCCAGAAGTGCTCTAGAGGCCCAGCCATTTATCGACCCTGGCCGGATTTGCCTTCATCCATTTGCGAACCACATCGGCCGGTTTTTGTTTCAGCACAACCACCGCATGTGTCCAGGTGCTGACGGTATCCCTGTCAAGCCGGATATTGGAGAGAAAGCGGGCGACCTCGGGAGTGCGTTTTTCCAGCGAGGTGGAATAGGCCACATGAACCCTCTTTTGCGGATCACCGGTTGTTATATTCGACTTGGCAAACCACTCCTTGTCCTGGGAAGGCTCGATGAGATTATATTTTGCCTTGTCATATGCCGGCTCTTCCAGCATCACCAGATCATAGAGCTTGAACACATAATGGGGCTGCCAGCAATAAAACACGACGCCCCTGCCCTTCTTGATGGCGTCACCGGCCTTCGCGTAAGCCACTGCCAGTTCTTCCGTGGTGGGTTCGAAAAACGCCGTAATGCCGTAATCGCGGACCTTCACCGAATTTGCACGCGTCGAGGCCCAGCCCGGAGCGCCAATCCAGAATTCGCCCTTGCCATCGCCGTTTGAATCAAAAAGCTTGGAGGCTTCCGGTGTGGTCAGATCGAAAATCGACTTGATGTTGTGCTTTTGCGCGAATTTGCGCGGAACGCAATAGCCCGAGACACCGGAATAGGGATTCTTGTTCAGTCGGACCGTTTTTCTTTCCACCACATATTTGTCAACCAGATTCTGCTGGTTTGGCAGCCAGGAATCGGGATGAACATCAATATCGCCCTTGCCCCGGTCCATGGCCTTGTAGATAACCGGGTTGGTTCCGGGCGCGAGCCCGGCCTGTCCGCCGAGCTTTTCGGTGATAACCGCCTGTATCAGATTGGCGATGATTTTGGCGCCAGCCCAGTTGAGCTCGCCAACCATGACTTTTTCCTGCGCCAGAGCGAGGTTCGCAGAGGTCGTGAGCAGCGCCGCGATCGCAGCGATTTTAACAATTTTCTTCATTATTTTTGTCTCCCTTTGGATTTTTTGCTCCCCGGATGCCAAGAGGTCATGGCCATCCAAAGCTCCCATCGCGGCCGTTTGGTTTTTATCGCGCAATGAAACATATCCTCATTATGAATGTTTCTAAAATTTTTGCAATCGGCAAACGTCTGTCTGGCGTTTTCATTTTTGAAATAATGCATTGCCCAAAGTCATCAACTGGAACGTGGTAGGATATATACTTGCAAATGTATGCAAGTTAGAATTGTATTGAAACGGATCACACGATTATTTGATTTGAATACCAGCTTTAACATCTGTTACACTGAAAGTAACTGTCGTGTCGCTGGCAAACTGTCACCGGTAAATTCATGGATGGAGCCACTTTCCCTGTTCGGATGAGGCGATGATGCCGTGGATGATGCGCTCAATATGCAGGGCGTCATTAATGTCGGGATAAAGGGTTTCGCGCCCTTCAAGGCCGCGCAGCATATGCGCCACGCTGACCAGATACACCGCCAGATCGCCAAGGGTGCCGGTGCCCGCATCCTTGATGCGGCAGCGCCATGTATAGGGCAGGTTTTCATCCGCCATATGATCTTCATCATAAATGCCGCGAAACTGGATGATGCGGCCTATGACCCCCGCATCACTCAGCTTCTTGGCATGAACGAGAGCCGGATTGCGAAGATAATTATACCCCTCAGGGACGCAACGCCCGCGTCTTGCACCGCATCGCGCATGGTGACAGCATCGGCCAGTTTGAGCGCCAGCGGCTTTTCGCAGTAAATGGCCTTGCCGGCGCTTGCGGCGGCCTCGGTCATTTGCCGGTGCATACCGTTTGGCGCGCCTTTTGCGCCACAACCGCTTCATCAAGATCGCATAACAACTCCAGACACGGTGCCATCACATCGCCGAATACCGCCTTGACGCCGCCATAAGCCATGGCGTGGCATTTGCCCATAAATCCGGTTCCGATCAGCCCGATACCAATTGATTTCATCATCGTATTCCCGCCTGATTGTAAAGCTTTCGCTCAGGAGCTGTTGCGCATTCTCGATGTGGCGCCGGTGGAACAATCGCCAACCCATCCGGGGCCATGCCCATGGTTATATTTGCGCCGCCCTTTCAAGGATGGCCAGTTTTTGCCCGTCCGCCATCATATCCTGTAATTCCCCGGGCGTGATTTCGCCGCGTTTTGCCGTTCCCAGCGTCTTGCCGCGATTGAGCACGGTGAACCGGTCGCCCACCGCGAGGGCGTGGCGCACATTATGGGTGATGAAGACAATGGCAATGCCCTTGCGGCGCACCTTTTCAACCGTCGCCAGCACTTTCGAGGTCTGCCGCACGCCCAGCGCCGAGGTGGGGCCAGGGTCAAAATGCCGTTGGTGCCGGGATTGGCGCGCAGATAAGCGATGACCTTGTTCTTGATTTCCGCCGGGTCCTGACCCGAATCGATCATCTGCGAGCCAAGTTTGACCCCCAGCGCATCGGCATAGCCCTTGCAGCGTTCCACCGAAGCCGGATTGGTGATGTAGTGGTTGACGCAGACGAATTTGGTCACGCCCCTGGCCTTGGCCCGCTTGCCGGCACCGAAACCGGCATCATATTCAGGCTGGCCGATATGCATCAGGGCGCCAAGTTTTTCCAATTGCTCCGGCGTGCCGGAATTGATGGTGATCACCGGAATGCCCCTGTCAACGGCGCTGGTGACGGGACCGGACAAAACATTGAAATCGGCGATGGTGACAATAATGCCGTCGGGATTGAAGGCGGCCGCCTGCTGAACGATCCGCGCCATATCCGCCAGATCGCCGGTGGCCGGATTGCGGTACTCGACTTTCACGTCCATCTGTTTGGCGGCAATCTTGATGGCGTTCTTGATGGTGTTCCACCACGAATCGGAATCCGGAGCATGGCTGATCAATACAAAGCGTTCGCCGCTGGCGGCAACCGGCGCCGGCGCGGCGCCGAGCAGGCCAATAGCAAAAACTGCGCCCAGCGCATGCATTGCCATTTTTTAAAACCACAGATTTTCATGTGTTTCTCCTGTAACTGCGGAACATCCTGATCTGATTTGAAGAAAGACAGGGCAGGATGTTCTTGTTTTCATTAATCACCCGGACTCATTTAAATAGAATATTAATTATATAACTTCTTGTTTATTGAAAAAATTTTCTATATTTGAATATGAGTCAAGCTCCGTTTTCCAGCTCTTACGCCGTAAATCTGCCCGCCATGATCTTGTTGAATAATTCTGCTGGAATATTTATTCTATCCCCTGACAGGCAGTGGTGGTTTCCCGTCACAGGGCCGCAGGACAGGCCCGGCTCGCCCCGGGCAAGAAAATTGCAGAGAAAAGCCATGACAAAGCCTCACACCAGGATTGAAAAACCGTCCCCGCCAACACGCGCCGCCTTGCTGCCAGCAACCCATCAGGAAATCGTGCATGAGATATCGGCGAATTACGAGCGCTTGAGCAAACGCCTGAAACAGATTGCTGGCTATGCTCTCGATAACCCGAATGACTTCGCCATTGATACCATTGCCGAAACCGCCCGCAAGGCGCAGGTTCAGCCTTCGGCCCTGATCCGGTTTGCGAAAGCTTTCGGGTTTGACGGGTTTTCCGATGTGCAAAGGCTGTTTCAGCAACGCCTTCTGGATGTGCATTCCAGCTATGAATCACGCCTCGAATCCGTGCGCGGCAGCGGCGAAAACACCCCCGCCGCACTTCTGGGCCGCTTTGTCGAGGGCAATATTGCCGCCCTTGAGCATCTGTCCCGCACCATCGCGCCGGAGAAACTCAATGAAGCGGTTCGCCTTTTGGGTCAGGCCGGGGTTATTCATGTCATGGCGATGCACCGGGCTTTTCCTCTTGCCGCCTTTTTCTATTACGCCATCGCTACCATGGGGCGGAGGGTGCAGCTGATTGACAATGTCGGCGGGCTGGGGCGCGAGCAACAAAAACAGATCGGCATCAATGACGCCCTGTTTGTCGCCAGTTTCTCCAGCTATACCCCGGAGGTCGTCCACACCGCCGAGCAAACGCTACGGCGCGGCATTCCGGTTGTTGCACTTACCGACCATCCCTTAAGCCCATTGACGACGAATTCGTCCGTCTGTTTTCACGTCAAGGATGCGGCCGTGCATGATTTTCGCGGATTAAGCACCTCCATGTGCCTGGTTCAGACCCTGATTGTGGCTCTGGGCGTGGAAGCCTGAGATTCAGCCATTTTCTCCATTTGCGACCGCGATTTTGACCGGCAGGCCGCTGCGCATGGAGTCGCGGGCCGCGATCTCCAGCGCCAGGGCAATGCATCCTTCCTTCATACCCCCCAGAGCGTGCCTTTTCCATAAAGACAATCCAGAAAATGCGATAACTCGTTGAGCATATGGGCCGTTTTATCATCGAGGCCCTGATGCGCGCAGGGGTGGATGTCTCCGGCGTCAAGATTGACAAGGAACGTCTGAGCGCGCTTGTCATTCTGGGCATTCGCGACAAGGCGGCGTTTCCGCTTATCTTTTACCGTGAAAACTGCGCCGATATGGCGCTGTGCGAGGCGGATATTCGCGCCGGCGAGGATAACTTTGCGGCGGTTGGCGGCCGCTCCGGCCCGTTTGAAAACAAGGCTCCCGGCGCGGTTTATATACCCGCCCGGTGCAAATGGAGGCTGAAGGCCGCAAGCGATGTTGAACTGGCGGTATGCTCAGCACCAGGCGGCGAGAAGCCGCGTATGCCGCGCCTGATCAGTGAAAAGGAGATGGGGGTTGAAACCCGCGGCCACGGCGCCAATACCCGCTATATCCGCAATATTCTGCCCGATAGCGATCCGGCCGCCAATGCCCTTCTGGTTGTTGAGGTCATCACCCCGCCGGGCAACTGGTCATCCTACCCGCCGCATAAACACGATACCGACGCCTTGCCGCTAGAATCAGCCCTTGAAGAAACCTATTATCACCGCCTCAATCCGCGCCGGGGTTTTGCCTTTCAAAGGGTCTATACCGATGACCGGGGGCTGGATGAAACCATGAGCGTGCAGGACGGCGATGTGGTCTGCGTGCCGCGCGGCTATCACCCGATCGGCGTCCCATACGGCTATGAGCTTTATTATCTCAACGTGATGGCCGGACCCGTGCGCAAATGGGTGTTCAGGAACGATCCTGATCACGAATGGATGCTTCGCCAGAAGCTGTAGGCCTGCCGCGGCTCAGACGGCTTCCGCGCGGCGCCAGAAGCGTTTGATGGGGGAGCGCGAAAGCATCATGGTCAGGGCCGGGATATCGTCGCCGTAAAATGACAACTCCCGTTTGAC